>NZ_CP046620.1:3033064-3353629 GCF_009931615.1 Algicella marina
TTCCACCTCTCGTCCTGCATCGCCGCCACTCCCACAACGGTCAGCGCCGCTACCACAGCGAGACTAGCCAACCGCGACAGGTCACGCGCCACGGTCCCCTTACGCCTGGGCTTGGACTTCTTCTCCGGCCGCTTGTTTCTGAGAGATGGGGGGGGCATCCGCTCCGGCTTGCTGGTTGTTATCGTCCAAAGCATGGCTTGTCAGACGGGCGACGACCAGACGTTTCCGCCCCACCTGTCGCGGATGTGAACCCCTTTGCTGATGCGGAGGATTGCACGCAACGAACCGAGAGCCCCCCGCAATCCTGAAAGCAACGCATGATGGCCCAACGCTGGCGTCTCCTTGCCCCGGCAGCCGCCAGCGCTCCGGCCTTCTGACAGCATCACACCTCACCGGTGTCGCGGACACGTCGCATCGATAACTGGCTGCCATGTTATCGTGAGGCGGGAAACATTCCCCTCTGCCTGCTTCCCGCACTCCGATAACCCAGCCCCGGATCTGGAGTGCGCCACCCACGTACGCAGTGCTCCTCGCTCCGGTATTTTCCGAATAACCGCGCAGGCCACCCACGCACCCGAACGGGCTTTTTACATGCAAAAATTCGGAAAGCGCGTCCTGCGGCTGGTGGCTTCAGAAACCGGCCTCGGAGCCCATGAATCTGCCTGCCATCTTCTGTGAGAGCCGGTTGTTCTAACCTGCCCACGCCGGTTCTATGCCGCAGATCGGCACGAAATGCAAAGACCGTTTATAGGCAATTCTACCTTTAACCATCTGGAAACCAAAGAAAATGGCGCCTCACGGATGTGTGGGCGCCATTCCATGTTTCGCTGCAGGCCGCACCACGCGACCTCCGCGGAGTATCAATAGCGGTAGTGCTCCGGCTTGAACGGTCCTTCCATCGTCACGCCGATATAGTCCGCCTGTTCCGGGCTCAATTCCGTCAGCTTCACGCCGATCCGCCCCAGATGCAGCCGCGCCACCTTCTCGTCGAGATGCTTCGGCAGGATATGCACATCGTTGGTGTAGCTATCGCCTCTCGTCCAAAGTTCGATCTGCGCCAGCACCTGATTGGTGAAGCTTGCCGACATCACGAAGGAGGGGTGCCCGGTCGCATTGCCGAGGTTCAGCAGGCGCCCCTGCGACAACAGGATGATCCGGCTACCCGAAGGCATCTCGATCATGTCCACCTGGTCCTTGATGTTGGTCCACTTGTGGTTTTTCAGTGCCGCGACCTGGATCTCATTGTCGAAATGGCCGATGTTGCCGACGATCGCCATATCCTTCATCTCGCGCATATGCTCGATGCGGATGACATCGCGGTTGCCGGTGGTCGTTATGAAAATGTCCGCCGATGATACCGCGTCTTCCAGCGTCACAACCTCGAACCCGTCCATCGCCGCCTGGAGGGCGCAGATCGGGTCGATCTCCGTCACTTTTACCCGTGCGCCGGCACCGCGCAGCGACGCGGCCGAACCCTTGCCGACATCGCCATAACCGCAGACAACAGCCGTCTTGCCCGCCATCATGGTGTCGGTAGCCCGTCGAATGCCGTCGACAAGGCTTTCCTTGCAGCCATACTTGTTGTCGAACTTCGACTTTGTGACGCTGTCGTTCACGTTGATCGCGGGGAAAGGCAACTGCCCTTCCTCCACCATCTTGTAGAGCCTGTGCACACCCGTCGTCGTCTCCTCGGAAACACCCTTGAGCGCCGCCCTCTGCTCGGCGAACCAGCCCGGCTTCTCCGCCATCCGTTTGCGGATCTGCGCGAACAGCGCCACCTCTTCCTCGGACTGCGGGTTGTCGATCAGGCCGGTTTCACCGGCTTCCACGCGCGCTCCGAGCAGGATGTAAAGCGTCGCGTCGCCGCCGTCATCGAGGATCAGGTTGGCCGTACCTTCGGCGAAGTCGAAGATCTTGTCGGCATAGTCCCAGTACTCTTCCAGCGTTTCGCCCTTGATGGCGAAAACCGGTGTTCCCCCTGCGGCAATCGCCGCCGCGGCGTGATCCTGGGTGGAAAAGATGTTGCACGAGGCCCAGCGTACTTCCGCACCAAGGGCCGTCAGTGTCTCGATCAGCACAGCTGTCTGGATAGTCATGTGCAGGGAGCCCGCAATCCGTGCACCCTTCAGCGGCTGCGCAGCGCCAAATTCATCCCGCAGCGCCATCAGCCCCGGCATCTCGGTCTCGGCGATATCCAGTTCCTTGCGGCCGAATTCGGCGAGAGAAATATCCTTGACGATGTAGTCTTCAGGCATGGTGCAATTCCTTTGCAGGCAGAAGTTGAGCGGCAGATAGCATTCCGGGCAGGCATCGGCAATGCGACAGGCCGCACAAGCGGCCAAACCTCTTGAGAAAGTGTTTAACCCGGCAGAGCACCATGCTAAGCGCGGCGCGGCAAACACTCGGAAGATGATCATGACCCAACGCGCGTGGCAACGCATGCTCTCCGGCCGCCGGCTCGATCTGCTCGATCCCGCCCCGCTCGACATCGAGATCGAGGATATCGCCCACGGCCTCGCCTTCGTTGCCCGCTGGAACGGCCAGACGATCGGTGAGTATCCTTATTCCGTTGCCGAACACTCGATCCTCGTCGAGGATCTCTTCGCCCGCATCGCCCCGAAGGCCCCGCCGCGCTGGCGCATGGCCGCGCTTTTGCACGACGCCCCGGAATACGTCATCGGCGACATGATCTCACCGGTAAAGGCCGCCGTTGGCCCCGCCTACAAGGCCATGGACATACGTCTTGCCGCCGCCGTCCACATCCGCTTCGGCCTGCCCGCAGAAATTCCTGTTTCGGTCAAGAAACAGATCAAGCGCGCAGACAGGATCAGCGCCTGGCACGAGGCGGTGCAGATTGCGGGCTTCGCGGAAGCTGAAGCCAACAGGCTCTTCGGTGCACCCCGGTTTGCCGATGGTGACACACTCCGCCTCAATCCCCGCCCGCCAATGCAGGTGAAGCGCGACTTCCTGGCCCGTTTCCATGCGTTGGAGGCGATGATGCGTCGCTGAATACTCCCTGCCCCCTGCGGCACTGGCGTCCGCACGCTCGGCATCCTATATGGATCTCAGACAAGACACAGAGGAAACCCCATGTTGGAATTCGGTCAGAACACAGCTGCCGCCCCCTCGGACGACCTGATCAAGGAAACAACCGAGGCCACCTTCATGGCCGATGTGGTCGAAGCTTCGATGGAGGTTCCGGTCATCGTCGATTTCTGGGCCCCGTGGTGCGGCCCCTGCAAGACCCTCGGCCCTGCTCTTGAAGAGGCGGTAAAGGCTGCGAAAGGCAAGGTGAAGATGGTCAAGGTCGATGTCGACCAGAACCAGCAGATCGCTGCTCAGATGCGTGTCCAGTCAATCCCTGCCGTCTTCGGCTTCGTTGGTGGTCAGCCTGTCGACGGATTCATGGGCGCGCAGCCCGCGAGTGAGATCAGGAATTTCATCGACAAGCTGGTGCAGATGAGCCCCGCCGGTGACGGCGGCCTTGCCGAGGCAATTACCGCCGCCGAGGAAATGCTGTCCGAAGGTGCGGTGGCCGACGCCGCCCAGACCTTTGCCGCCATACTTGGCGAGGAGCCTGAAAACGCCGCCAGCCTTGCCGGTCTCGCCCGCTGCCACATCGCCATGAACGATGCCGTTCAGGCCCGCGCCCTGCTCGACAGCGCGTCAGACAAGATGCGCAGCGACCCTGCGGTTACCGCCGTCTACGCTGAACTGGATCTTGCCGAGAGTGCCGCCGAAGCCGGTGAAGTGACCGAGCTGAAGGCGAAGGTCGAAGCCGATCCGGAAGATCTGCAGGCAAGGCTCGACCTCGCCATGGCCCAGATCGGATCGAAGGATCACGAGAGCGCCGTTGACACGCTGCTCGCGCTCTTCGCAAAGGATAGGGAATGGAACGAGGAGGCTGCCAAGACCCAGCTCTTCAAACTATTCGACATGCTCGGCCCGAAAGACCCCCTCGCTCAGAAGGGCCGCCGCCGCCTTTCCTCGATGATCTTCGCCTGACACCCTCCGTTTACGGTCGGCTCAGGGCAGATCGACGTCCCCAATCGGACCACAGCGTTCCACCGCGAAAAAACGATTAGAAAAAAACATCAGCCGCAATAGGTAAAGGCCAAAGGGGAAAGGCTTTTCATGGTGAAGTCATTCACGCTGGCGGACCTGCCCGCGACCATACCTGTATTCCCGCTGCCCGGGGCGCTCTTGCTGCCCCGTTCCCGGCTACCGCTCAACATCTTCGAGCCGCGATACCTCGCAATGCTCGAAGATGCACTGAAAACGCCGGAACGGTTGATCGGAATGGTGCAGCCTATCCAGGTGCCGGAGGGGCAGGGAAACAGCCGCCTCCACCAGATCGGCTGCGCCGGGCGCGTCACCGGCTTTCAGGAAACCGAGGACGGGCGCTACATGATTACCCTCACCGGTGTCAGCCGTTTCCGCCTTGGTGCAAAGAAAGAGGGCTTCACGCCCTACTTACGGGCCGACGTCAACTGGACGAGCTTTGAGCGGGATCTCGGCAAGGCTGAGTTCGACGATGGCTTCGACCGCCCCGCATTTCTTTCGGTGCTTCAGCGGTTCTTCGAGACGGCGCAGCTGCAGTCGGATTGGGACAACCTGCGGGAGGCGGACGAGGAACTGCTGATCAACTCCCTTTCCATGCTCTGTCCATTCGATCCGGAAGAGAAACAGGCGCTGCTGGAGGCACCCACGCTGGAAACCCGCCGCGAAACCCTCGTCACCCTGATGGAGTTCGCCCTGCGCGGCGGCGATGAGGAAGGAGCCCTGCAATGACGGACGAACCCCATTCCCGAGGCCTGAAGGTGGATCGCAAGCTGCTCGACAGCCTCGTCTGCCCCGTCACCCGCGGCATGCTCACCTTCAATTCCGATGCGCAGGAACTCGTCTCCAAAGGTGCAGGCCTCGCGTACCCGATCCGCAACGGCATCCCGGTCATGCTGGTGGACGAGGCCCGCAGGCTGGAAGACTGAGCAGGAAGCCTGCCGGATGTGGCATTTTTCATAGTGCTCTTGCCGTTTCGGAGTACGCTGTAGTGGATCATTTCACCAGCGTTCCGGAAAGTGAGGAAAGCACATGCCCATTACGCCCATTCCCGCATCATCGGACTTCGGTTTTGCAACCGCCAGCAACCAGACATGGCTGTTGCCCGTCGGCCAGTCTCTGACCGGCACGGACTCGGTCTTCTACGGTTTTACATTCAGCTCTTGGTTCGATGGCACCCTGATCGTCGCCGGCACGATCGACGTGGCCGACCGCGGCATCGATTCTCCGGCCGAATTCGCCCTCAACAGCCATCATGTGATCGTGGAGAGTACCGGGACCGTCACCGGTGGTCAGGAAGGCATGTATCTGAACTACTTCGAAATAGCGGTCCAGAACTTCGGCACGATCACCGGCACGGCTGCAGAAGCCATCGTCTTCAACGGACCCGGTTCGAGCCTGTTTAATGCGGGCACAATTACCTCCGTCAGTGCCGACGCCATTGCCGTCGCCAGCGACGACACCATCATCGCCAACTCCGGCACAATCATCAGCACTGCGGTGGCGATCTCTGTCGATTCCGGTTCCACCGGCGCCACGATTACCAATGCCGGCACAATCACCGGCGGAACCGACGCCATTGTCTTCGCCGACAACGCCACCGGCAACAGCCTCATCAATTCCGGCACGATCAGCGCCACCTCAGGCCCCCGCGCTATGCAGGGCGGTGACAGCGCGAATGTCGTGGTAAACACAGGCACGCTCGTCGGAAATGTCTCTCTCGACGGTGGCAACGACCTCTACGATGGCTCCGGCGGTGGTACGGTAACCGGTACGGTTTTCGGTGGCCACGGCAGAGATACGATTCTCGGCGGCGCACAGGCGGACACGCTCAACGGCGGCGGCGGGGCCGATACCGTCTCAGGCGGCGCGGGTAATGATATCGTCATTGGCTCCGGCGGTAACGATTTCCTTCAGGGCGGCAACGGCAATGACGACGTCCGTGCCGGCGGCGGCAACGATATCCTCTCCGGCGGCGCAGGAAGGGACACGTTGAAGGGCTTCGGCGGCGACGACGTCCTCGATGGCGGTCAAGGCGATGACTTCCTCGTCAGTGGCATCGGCTCCGATGTCTTCGTCTTCGGCCTCAACGCCGGCTCGGACCGGATTGCCGATTTCGACCTCCAACTGGACCGGATAGACCTCACGGCCTACGGCATCGTCAGCTTCGCGGCCTTGTCTTCGTCCATCGGCGGCAATGCCGGCACGGGCCACGCAACCATCGATCTCACTGCTCTCGGAGGCAACGGCCTGCTGACCATCAATGATGCCTTCGGCGCGCTCACGTCCGGCGATTTCATCCTCTGAGACCGATCAGATAGGCCGCCCCTGCAACAGGCGCGGCAAATCTCCTGTAAGTCCCGCCGCTTCACGGATCAGGTGGCGGCGCAGTGTCGGCGCGGCATTGATCGCGCCAAGCGCCAGGTCGCGGCCGAGACGCATCAGCGGATTGTCGTTGCTGAAAACCCTGTTGATTCCGTCCGTCGCCATTGCCAGCGCCGCGATGTCGAAGCCGCGCCACCGTCGGTAGCGCTCCAGCACCGGCTTCGCGCCGATATCCTCACCGCGCCTCCTTGCCTCGATCAGCACCTCGGCCAGCGCGGCGACATCCCTCAGTCCAAGGTTCAGCCCCTGTCCCGCAAGCGGGTGAATTCCGTGTGCCGCATCGCCGGTCAGAGCCACCCGCTCCGCGATCAGGCTTTGTGCCAGCGACAGTCCAAGCGGATAGGAGTACCGGTCACCGGCCAGCGAGATTTCCCCAAGGTGCGCACCGAAACGTGGCCGCAGCGCCTCCAGAAACGCTTGGTCATCCAGTACCATGCACGCCTGCGCCTGAACTGTGCGTTCGGTCCAGACGATGCTGCTGCGGTTGCCCGGCAGCGGCAGGATCGCCAGCGGGCCCTCCGGCATGAAGAACTGATGCGCACAGCCGTGATGCGGCTTTTCGTGGGCGATCGCGGCAACCAGGCTCATCTGCCCATAATCCCACTCGGTCCGCCGGATACCCGCCCGCGCCGCCACACTCGAGGCGCGGCCGTCACTGCCCACCAGCAAACGTGCCGTCAGCACCCGCCCGTCCGTCAGCGTCACGCTCACCGCACCAGAAGAAACCGCCTGATCGGCCACCTCCGCCTCCGGTATCAGCGTGATCCGGTCTTCGGCCTGTACCCGCGCCAGCAAGGCGTTGCGCAGGTACCGGTCCTCCAGCAAATGCCCCATCGGCCCCTCGTCGATTTCCCTGTGATCGAAATGCAGAAACAGTGGCGAGGCTCCTTCGCCTGCCCGTCCGTCGCTCACCCTGATATCGAGTATTGGCTCGGCCTCGTCCTGCACGTCCTCCCAGATACCCATTGCCTGCAGCATCCGCCCCGTGGAATGTGCCAGTGCATAGGCCCGCCCGTCGAAGTGCGGCTCGGCCATCACTGCCAGCGAACCGCTGTCCACAAGCGCCACTTGCAAGCCACCTCCGGCCAGCGCCAGCGCCAGTGCTGGTCCGTTCAGGCCGGCTCCGACAATCAGGACATCATGCTCAATTTCCATGCAGATCAGTATGATCCGCGCATTCCGATTGTCCATGCCCGAACGAGGGTCTACCGTCCGCCAGAATGTCACAGGTCAGGAGGGCAAAGGATGGATCTGAAGGCCAGCGCGGCGGAACTCGGTCGGGAAATTGGCAAAGGTCGGATCGACCCTGTCGAACTGACGGAAGCCTTTCTCGAAGCCATCGCCAACCATCCTGACAGCCACCGCATCTACGCCCGCACGATGCCCGAACGTGCCCGCGCAGAAGCGGCCGCCGCCGCCCACCGCGCCAGGAACGGCACCCGAAAGGGTCCGCTCGACGGCGTCCCCGTCAGCTGGAAAGACCTGTTCGACACTGCCGGTGTCGCCACCGAAAGCGGCTCGCTCCTGCTCAAGGGCCGCACGCCCGTGCGTGATGCGGAAGTACTTCGGAACGCGGCCGGCGCCGGTCTCGTCTGCCTCGGCAAGACGCACCAGACCGAACTTGCCTTTTCCGGTCTCGGCATCAACATCCGCACCGCGACACCGCCCAACGCCATCGCCCCTGAACTCGCACCCGGCGGCTCGTCCTCCGGTGCCGCTGTATCCACTGCCCTCGGCCTCGCTGCGGCCGGTATCGGCTCGGATACAGGCGGCTCCGTGCGCATTCCCGCCGTCTGGAACGATCTGGTCGGCCTCAAAACAGCTTCCGGCGATCTGTCCGCCATCGGCACAGTCCCCCTCGCCGCCCGCTTCGACACCGTGGGCCCCCTCTGCCACACGGTCGAGGATGCGGCCCTGCTCTATGCAGTTCTTGCCAACCGTCCGGCAACCGACCTTGCCGGCGCGTCCCTTGCCGGCCTGCGCGTTCTGGCGCTGGAAGGCAACAGCATCAAACCGGTCGATGACGCCCCGGTCGCCGCCTTCGAATCCGCGTTGTCCCGTCTGTCCGCCGCAGGCGTCACCATTGAAACCGCCAGCCTCCCATCGGTCGAGGAAGCCATGCCTCTCGCGGGCGTGCTCTACACCACCGAGGCCTATGCCACATGGCGCACGGAAATCGAGGCGAACCCGGATGCGATGGATCCGCGCGTGCTCGCCCGGTTCCGCGCCGGCGCCCAGCACAGCGGCGCCGATTTCATTGCCGCGTGGCTGAAGCTTGACGCCCTGCGCGCAGATTACCATGCACGGACGGCCGGATTTGATGCAGTTCTCCTGCCCACCGCCCCGATCCTGCCACCCAACGCCCAAAAACTGATCGCCGAGGATGACTATTTCGTCGAAAACAACCTCCTCGCACTCCGCAACACCCGCGTCGGCAGCCTCATGGGCTCCGCCGCGCTGACACTTCCCACCGGCACGCCGCATTGCGGTATCATGGCCCTTGTTCCCCCGGAGCGGACGCGGCTCCTCCTCCGGATCGGTGCGGCGATGGAACGGGCTCTCGCTGCCTGAAGCTGCGCGCATCGCATCCGCCACACCCGCAACCTCCCGGTCAGCCAAGGCTGGACGCCCCGTGCCCGCACCTATAATCTGCCGCAAAAAAGGGCGAAGCCCTGTGTTGTGAGGCATGCAATGAACCATCCCCAGCGGTTTTCGGATCTTCCGGAATACGCCTTTCCCCGCCTGCGCACCCTCCTGAACGGGGTTGAGCCGGGCGCGCCGGAAATCGCCATGTCCATCGGCGAACCCCGCCATGCCTTCCCGGATTTCGTAACGGAAATCATTGCCCGCGAGAGCGCAGGCTTCTCGCGATACCCACCCAATGACGGCTTGCCGCAGCTGCGAGAGGCTATCGCTGACTGGGTTACGGCCCGCTACGGCCTGAACGGAATCACACCCGACAGCCACGTCTTCCCCCTGAATGGCACGCGTGAGGGGTTGTTCAACGCCGCCATCGCCCTCTGCCCGGAGGAAAAGGCGGGCCAGCGCCCTGCCGTCCTCCTGCCAAACCCTTTCTATCAGTGCTACGCCGTCGCGGCCTTGGCAGCAGGGGCGGAGCCGGTCTATGTCTCCGCTACCGCAGCCACCGGCTTCCTGCCCGATTTCGCGTCACTGGATCCCGCATTGCTGGACCGCACCGCCATCGTTTATATGTGTTCGCCCTCCAATCCGCAGGGCGCGACAGCCGACGCCGCCTACTGGCAGGGGTTGATCGCCCTCGCCGAACGCCATGACTTCCGGGTCTTCGCCGACGAATGCTATTCCGAGATTTATCGAGATACGCCCCCCACCGGGGCATTGGAAACCGCGCAGAAGATGGGCGTCGACCCTGAAAGAGTGCTGATCTTCCACTCACTGTCCAAGCGTTCGAACCTCGCCGGTCTCCGCTCCGGCTTTGCCGCCGGCGGGCCGAAAACCATCGCAGCCCTCAAGCAATTACGCAATTATGCCGGCGCGCCGTTGCCTCTGCCACTGCAACACGCAGCCATTGCCGTCTGGCGTGACGAGGCGCATGTCCGCGAAAGCCGCGCGCTCTATCATGAAAAATTTACCCTTGCGGATGAGATACTGGGCAACACGCCCGGATACTATTCGCCCGAGGCCGGGTTCTTCCTGTGGTTCAGAGTGCCTGACGGTGAGGCGGCGACGCTGGCGCTATGGCGCGAAGCCGGTGTAAGGGTTCTTCCCGGTGCCTATCTTTCGCGTGATCCCGCGGACGGCAGCACCAACCCCGGCAAGGAATTCATCCGCGCGGCACTCGTCGCCCCGGCGGAAGAGGTGAGGCGGGGGCTGACAGCGATAAAAGACGTGTTGGGACGGAACTAGATGGCAAGGGCACCACGCAAACCGGCAAAGAAGAAACCCGTAAAGGAACGGAGTCGCCCGCGTGAGCGTAACCGCAGCTCCGGACGCACCAAACTCGTCGAGTCGAAGACGGAGGCCGCCCTTCGTCGCCGCGGGTTTGAACTCGCGGGGCTTTGCCTGTTCGTGCTCGGGCTCGCCATTTTCGCGCTGTTGTGGACCTATACACCTGAAGATCCCAGCATCTTCAGCGCCACCGATGCCCCACCGCGCAATGCACTTGGTCTCGTTGGCGCATCGCTCGCCGATCCACTCTACCGCGCTCTCGGCTGGGCAGCCTATGGCTTGCCCGTTGCGCTCATCGTCTGGGGAACCAGGCTGATCCTGCACAAAGGCGACGAACGGGTCATCAGCCGCATGATCCTGCTGCCCATCGCCATTGCCATCGCTGCCGTCTTTGCCGCCGCGCATGTGCCATTCTCAGGCTGGCCGCACAGTTACGGGCTTGGCGGTGTACTGGGTGACAGCGTGCTCGCCGCCCTGCTCGGCATCATCCCGTTGCCGCTCGGCGGTGCGCTTCTGGTTGCCACCATCGTCCTTGCCATCGCGTTCGTCGCACTCGCTCTTGTCTCGCTCGGCGTCAACTGGCCGGAATTCCGCGCCATCCTGCGGTTCATGCGCCACGGGGCTCTCGTCGGTTTCCACGGCATCGTCGCCGGCACAGCCATCGCATCGCGCCAGACTGTCGCCGGTGCCCGCCAGGCCCGCTCAATGCAGCGTGACGCCCGCGAACGTGCGCGGCACGCAAGGGAGGAAAAGGCCGCCGTCGCCAATGCAGCCTTCTCCGAACGTCTTGAAGAAGAAAGTGAAATCTCCCTCCCATCCAGCGATCCGGCCGACGATGACCGGGTGATGGCGCGTATTTCCGCAGCCGTGCGTGCGCGCACAAGCTCCGGATCTCCCGCACCGGAAGGCGACACAGTGCCAGAGGTGGAGCGGACATTGCCGCGTCTCGGCGGCGTCAGCCGCGAAAGCGATGGCGTTTCGCCACCGGCGCCTGCCCTGCGAATCCGACGCGACGAGCCTCAGGTCCGGCCGGCAGAGGACGCCGCCGCCTACGATGCCGGGGAGGTCTACGAACCCTATGAGGAAGACCTTCCCGCCACCGCGCCGCCGCCCCCGCCGCAGCGGCCGGAACCCGTGGTCAAGCACCCGGAGCGGCGACCGGCGGCCAAGAGCAACCGCGCCCGCGCCGAGGAACAGCCGAGCCTCGCGCTGGAGGAGAAATCCACCGAGGCCTACGACATGCCACCCCTGTCGCTGTTGCAGAACCCCGTCGAAATCCAGCGCGCCCACCTCTCGGACGAAGCGTTGGAAGCCAACGCCCGGATGCTGGAAACGGTCCTCGACGATTACGGCATCAAGGGCGAGATCGTTGCCGTCCGCCCCGGCCCCGTGGTCACACTCTACGAACTCGAACCCGCCGCCGGCTTGAAGGCCAGCCGTGTCATCGGCCTAGCCGACGATATCGCCCGCTCGATGTCCGCCCTCGCCGCCCGTGTCTCCACCATTCCGGGTCGAAGCGTCATCGGGATCGAATTGCCCAATGAATTCAGGGAGAAGGTCATCCTGCGGGAGATCCTGTCGGTCAAGAGTTACGGTGACAGCAGCCACACCCTGCCGCTGGCGCTCGGCAAGGATATCGGCGGCGAACCGGTGGTCGCCAACCTCGCACGGATGCCGCATCTGTTGATCGCGGGCACCACCGGCTCGGGCAAATCGGTTGCCATCAACACCATGATCCTCAGCCTGCTTTACAAGCTTCGGCCTGACGAATGCCGTCTGATCATGATCGACCCGAAGATGCTGGAACTCTCCGTCTACGACGGCATTCCCCATCTCCTCAGCCCGGTTGTCACCGATCCGAAAAAGGCCGTGGTGGCGCTGAAATGGACCGTGGCGGAGATGGAGGAACGCTACCGCAAGATGTCCAAGATGGGCGTGCGCAACATCGACGGCTACAACGGCCGCGTCGAGGAGGCACTTTCAAAGGGCGAAGCGTTCACGCGGACGGTGCAGACCGGATTCGACGACGCCACCGGCGAACCGATCTTCGAGACGGAGGAGTACGCGCCCGAAAAGATGCCGTTCATCGTCGTTATCGTGGACGAGATGGCGGACCTGATGATGGTGGCGGGCAAGGAAATCGAGGCCTGTATTCAACGACTTGCGCAGATGGCCCGTGCTTCGGGCATCCACCTGATCATGGCTACCCAGCGTCCTTCGGTGGATGTGATCACCGGCACGATCAAGGCCAACTTCCCGACGCGCATCTCCTTCCAGGTCACATCCAAGATCGATAGCCGCACCATCCTCGGCGAAATGGGGGCGGAGCAGCTTCTCGGCATGGGCGACATGCTCTACATGGCCGGTGGCGGCAAGATCACCCGTGTCCACGGCCCCTTCGTCAGCGACGAAGAGGTGGAGGAAATCGTCAACCATCTGAAATTGCAGGGCGTTCCCGAATACGTGTCCGGGGTCGTCGAAGGACCCGAAGCGGAGAAGGAAAGCGCCATCGACCAGGTCCTTGGCCTTGGCGGCAACACCAATGGCGAAGATGCGCTCTACGATCAGGCCGTGGCCATCGTTGCCCGCGACCGCAAGTGTTCCACCTCCTACATCCAGCGCAAGCTGGCCATCGGCTACAACAAGGCCGCCCGGTTGGTGGAGCAGATGGAGGACGAGGGCGTCGTCAGCTCCGCCAACTCCGTCGGCAAGCGGGAAATCCTCGTACCGGAGGCGTGAGTCTTTCGGGCACCATCGCGTGGCAGCGCGGCAACAGGCCCCCTGCCCCGCCTATATGGATTTCGTATGGGTTCGGTATGGATATGGTATGGTAACCCGCCCGTGGCATCCCTGCCACGCTGCAGCATCTGTAACAGGCCGTCACAATCCTTTCCCAGCCTTGTCCAAAGCGTGATCTGCTCCACATGGCACCGGCATCCGAAACACCCTATATTCGAGCCATGAAACGCAGAACCCTCATTACCGCCCTCGCCGCCCTGCCGTTTGCCGGGTTCGGTTCCGCCGCTGCCGCGCAGGATCAGGTCCTCGTCGAGGTCAGCAAGTATCTCAACCAGCTTCGCACCATCCAGGGCCGCTTCACGCAGGTAAACTCGGACGGGTCACAATCCACTGGCCAGTACTACCTCGCCCGGCCCGGCCTGATCCGCTTCGAATACGATGGCGGCAAGGCCATGGTGATCGCCGATGGCATCAACGTCGGCGTGCTGGACGCGAAGTCGAACGCCGGGGCGCAGAAATACCCGCTCAGCGCTACGCCGCTGCGCTTCCTGCTCCGTGATCAGATCGACCTGACAGAGCGCAACCTCTCACGCGGTGCCTCCAGCCAGAACGGTCAGACCTCCGTCGTGCTGCAGGATCCGAAGGCGCCGAAAGACGGCACGATGACTCTGCTGTTCTCCAACAAGCCCCCGGCCCTGAAGCAGTGGACGGTGACGGAGAAGACCGGCGCGAAGACGATTGTACGTCTCGACACGCTGGAACGTGCCTCCGGCCTGTCGCGCGGCATGTTCAGCATAGAAGCCGCCGCCCGCAAGATGGGAATCCGCAGCTGATATGGGCTTGCGCACGCCGGACGGCGTTTGCCGCCCGGCAAATTCACCCATAGATTGTGCGGCGCAACGAATTTTGCTGCAGGGCGTGCAAACGCGCCGCAAAACCGCCACGAGGCGCTTCTAAAGAACTGCCGGAGACGGAAATCGGGTTGATCACAGAAGGGAGATGCCCAAGATCGCGACGGAGTGAGGGAGCGCGAGAATGAGCATTACTTTCGACTACAACGACTTCGGCACGACGCTCGATTTCTATGCCGACTCCAGCTTTGACACGCTCAACATCGTCATCGCCGACAGCTTTCGCTACGCCGCCAGTTTTCACTATGACGGCTCTTTCCAGTCCGGCCTCTACGCGACCTCGAATCCGCTGGAGGGCGACTACATCCGCTATCAACGGTACGAGGGCGCGCCTGATGGCACCCCGGATGCCGAGGCGGCGCGCTTCGATACCTTCAACTTTGATGTTCCCGAAGGCTGGCGCGCGGAATTCATCGACAATTCAGTGCGCTACCCGATGGAGACGATCGGCGGCGCCACCAATGTCTTCACTTACTACGCCTACACCGTGCGCCTGTTCTCGGAAGATGGGTTCATCGGCTCGATGAACGTTTCCGGCCGCATCAGCGGCGAGGTGACGCCTGCCTGTTTCACCGCCGGCAGCCTGATTGCCACGCCAGACGGCCCGCGCCCGATCGAGGATCTGCGGGAGGGCGACACTGTCCTCACCCGCGATCGTGGCCCTCTCCCGGTGCGTTGGATCGGCCAGAGCCACCAGACGGCGGAAACGCTTGCCCAGTTCCCGGAACTCCGCCCGGTCCGCATCGCCGCCGGCGCCCTGGGGGATCACGCCGCTACCTTGGTTTCACCGCACCATCGCATCCTGCTGAAGGGCTGGCAGGCGCAGGCGCTCTACGGCGAGGACGAGTTGCTGGCGGCGGCCTGCAACCTGATCAACGACAGCACCATCAGCCGCGCCGGGTGCGAACCTTGCACTTATGTCCACCTGCTGTTCGACAGCCACGAGATCGTACAGGTAGACGGTCTCTGGTCCGAGAGCTTCCATCCCGCTGCCCTGTCGAAAGGCAGCGTCACCACTGCGCAGCATGACGAGGTGGTGGCCCTGTTCCCCGAACTGGAGAACCCATCGCAGTGGCCGTTGGCGCGCCGCACCGCGAAGCCCACAGAAGCCTCGGTGCTCGTTACCGGCCTCTGAACTCCGGCGCTCGCTTTTCCTTCTGCGCTGCCAGCCCTTCCCGGTGGTCGTCGGAAGCGAAGCATTCGGCGATCCGGCCGCGAACCCTGCCGGCATCCGCCGATCCGTCCAGCGTCTCGCGCAGGGTCTGCTTCATGCCTTGCACGGCAAGTGGCGCCAGCGCGGCCAGGTGATCCGCGAAATCCCCCGCCGCCTGTTCAAGTTCCTCGACTGGATGCAGGCTCTCGACCAATCCGAGCGTCAACAGCGACTCGGCCGGGAAGCTTTCCGCCGCGAGAAAGATCCGCCGCGCCACCTGCAAGCCGAACAGCCGCGCCGCCCGCGCCAGCCCCTCTGCCGGATAATGGATGCCCAGCCGCGCGGCTGGCACCGTCAGCCGCATTCCCTCCGCTCCCAGACGAAAGTCGCAGGCCAGCGCAATGTCGACGGCGCCGCCATATGTGCCGCCGTTCAACGCCGCCACCACCGGCAGCGGGCAAGCCTCAATGGTCGAGGCGAGCGTCGTCAGCGGGTTTTCGGTCCAGTCCTCGCTGCCGACTTCCTTCAGCGACGCACCGGCAGAGAAACTGCGCCCCCGCCCTGTCAGCACAACCGCCCGGCAACCCGCCGCGCGATGCGCCTCCAGCGCCTCGGCAACGGCCGACATTGCCGCGCGGGTCAGGGCGTTGTGCCGTTCAGGATCGTTCAGCACGATCCAGCCGACCAGCCCCTCTTGCCGGGTATCGATCACAGATCAAATGTCGCGAAGACGGGCGCGTGGTCGGAGGGCTTCTCCCAGCCGCGCACGTCTCGGGCGATATGGCTGGCGCCGGCGGCCGAGGCGATATCCGGTGTGGCCCAGATGTGGTCGAGCCGCCGCCCCTTGTCTGCCGCGTCCCAGTCCTTCGCGCGATAGGACCACCATGAATAAAGCTGGCCTTCGGGGATGTCCTTGCGCGTGATGTCCACCCAGTTGCCAGAGTCCTGCACCGTGGCCAGTTGCTCCACCTCCACCGGCGTGTGACTGACGACCTTCAGCAGGGCCTTGTGAGACCATACGTCATCCTCGCGCGGGGCGATGTTGAGATCGCCGACGAGGATGGAGCGTTTGGGTGCCTCTCCGTGGAACCAGTCGCGCATCTCGGACAGGAAATCCAGTTTGTGGCCGAACTTGATGTTCTTCTCCCGGTCCGGCTCATCGCCACCGGCGGGCACATAGAAATTGTGGATCAGCGTGCCGTCCTCCAGCCGCGCGGCGACATGGCGAGCGTCGCCCCGCTCGCAGAAATCGCGGTGACCGGCATCCTCCAACGGCACCCGCGACAAGATGGCGACGCCGTTGTAGCCCTTCTGCCCACGTGCGACCATGTGGGTATACCCCGCCGCCTGAAACACCTCCGCCGGGATCTTCTCCACCGGCGATTTCGTCTCCTGCAGGCACAGGATGTCCGGCCCGTGCCGGCTGAGAAGGTCCAGCACGATCGGCGCGCGCAGACGCACGGAGTTGATGTTCCAGGTCGCAAGTCTGAGAGGCATGAGGCTTTCCTTTTCGTCCGGACCTTTGTGCTGTGCCAGGCACCTGACCGCAAGTCCGGATCAGGTATGAGCTGCGAGAATGGGCAGGATCCGGTACAGGATCATGATCACGCCGACGGTGCCGATGGCCGGCCCGAGCGGGATCTTCGGCAGATCCGGCCGCGCGAAACGGAACACGACGAAGTTCAGCACGATGGCCGCCGGAAGGAGGTAGATCGCAATCTTCAGGTCATAGGGCACTGCCCAGACGATCAGCGCCCCGGCCAGCTTGATCCAGCCGCCACCGCCGAGTTGCACGAGCACTGCCACAACCACCCAAAGGAATCCGGCGACCAGCCCGGTGCCATAGCCGACGAATGTCCGCTCTCCCAGCAGAACCAGCGGCAGGCAGGACAGGACGATGGCGAGGTTCAGAAAATTTCCGATTTTGCCCGTGCGCATGTCCAGAACCGCCGCCGCAAGAAATGCAACGCCCGCAAAGGCATAGACCGCCAGCAGCAGGACGTCGAGGCCGCGAACCCCCATCCCGAACCCTGCCGCCGTCAACGCCAGCGCACCCGCCGCTATGGCGGCGAGGATCTTCAGGTTGCGGCGCGGTGTCGGTGTGGCGGTCATCTTTCAGGCTCCGGCTGTTCGCCGCGTCTCTGCGCGACGTTGATGGCAGCAATAGGACTTTTGCCCTGCGCATCGCAAGCAGGGCGTGCCGCGCGGGCCTTGCCAGCCTCACCCCGCTCACGTATCCGGGGCGGAAAGCAAGCGTGGAGGCCCCCTTGGCCGGACTGAAGGAGCGGTTCCGCCGCTGGTACAACGACTGGCAGGCGGAGTGGAACGCCGAATGGCCCTCGCCCAACGCCCGCAAGCGGGCGTGGTTCGACATGATGTGGTTCGACCACGGCTTCCTGCGCATTCTTTGGCGCAACCATGACGAGGTCGCCCCCGGCATCTGGCGCGCCAACCAGCCGGGGCCGAAGCGACTTCGCGAACTGGCCGACCTGGGCATGCGATCAATCATCAACCTGCGTGGCGAAAGCGGCTGGGGAACCTACTTCCTGGAAAAGGAGGTGGCGGAAGAAGCCGGGGTGGAACTTCTCAACGCCCGCCTTTATTCCCGCCGTCCGCCGACACGCGAGGAAGCCCTCCGCTACATCGAGGCGCTGGACGCCGCGCCGCGCCCCGTCCTCCTTCACTGCAAATCCGGCGCGGACAGGGCGGGCCTTGCCGCCGCCATGGCTTTGCTCGATCAGGGCGCATCGGCAGAGGAAGCGGCAAGGGAACTCTCGCTGCGCTACCTGCACATCCGGCAGGCCAAGACCGGCATCCTCGACGCTTTCATCGCCCATTACGGGGCCTATCAGGCCACCGGCGACCTGCCCTTCCGGCGCTGGCTGGCGGAAGTCTATGATCCGGCAGAGGTGAAGCCGGTGAAGGGCAAGGGCTTCGGCAATTTCCTCGTCGAGAAGGTGCTGGCCCGTGAGTGACAGCGGCACATCGCTGCTCCTGCGTCTCTGGCGTACCCATGTGCGCGGCTTCTGGCCGGTACTGCTGGTGGCGCTCGTGCTGATGACGATCGAGGGCGGCGCTCTGGGCGTGATGAGCTACATGGTCCGCCCCCTGTTCGATGAAGTGTTCGTCGCCGGCGATGCCGCGTCCGTCCGCTGGATCGCCTTCGCCATCGGCGGCATCTTCGTCCTCCGCGCCCTCTCCGGCTTCGGCCAGCGCGTGCTGGTGATGAGTGTCGGTCTGAAAGTGACGACGGCGCTGCAAACCCGCATGCTTGACCACCTTCTCGGTCTGGACGCCCGCTATTTCCAGGACAATGCGCCGGGCCAGTTGATCGAACGGGTGCGCGGCGATACCCAGGCGCTGCAGGCCACCGCCTCTGCCGCCCTGATGACATTGGGCCGCGATACCGTCTCGATCCTCTCGCTGATCGCGGTGATGCTATGGGTAGATTGGGTCTGGGCCGCGCTCGCCTTCATTGGCGTGCCGGTCCTCATGCTTCCACTCGCAGGCCTGCAAACATGGATCCGCGGCACCTCCCGCCGGGCCCGCGAGGCGGCGGGCACAATCTCCACGCGGCTGGACGAAATCTTCCACGGCATCGTCTCGATCAAGGTCAACCGGCTGGAGGACCACGAGTCGCAACGTTTCGGGCGCGAAGTTGACGGCTTCCTTTCCTCCCAGATCCGGGCCGAAGCCGGCAAGGCCGCCCTGCCCGCCGTGATTGATGTCGTCGCGGCGCTCGGCTTCCTCGGCGTTCTGCTCTACGGCGGCGGCGAAATCCTCGCGGGCACCAAGAGCGTCGGCGATTTCATGAGCTTCTTCACCGCCATGGCCCTCCTCTTCGACCCGCTGCGCCGCCTCTCCTCCGTCTCCGGGCAGGTGCAGGGTGCCGCGGCCTCGCTGGAACGGATCTACGCGGTCATGGATGCCGAACCGGAGATCGTCTCGCCACCTGCGCCGCAGCCCATCGCGCCGGGTGAAATCCGCTTCGAGAACGTCGCCTTTTCCTATGGCGACACGCCGATCCTGAATGGCCTCAGCTTCACGGCCGAGTCCGGCAAGCTCACCGCCCTTGTCGGCCCCTCCGGCGCAGGCAAGAGCACCGTCTTCGGCCTGCTGACCCGCCTGATCGACAAGCAGTCCGGCGGTGTCACCATCGGCGGTGTCGATGTCGCCCAAGCCTCTCTCCAAGACCTCCGCGCGCTCTTTGCCGTGGTTGGCCAGGATGCCGCGCTGTTTGACGAGACGATAGCGGAGAACATCCGCCTCGGCCGTCTCGATGCCAGCGAAACGGAAATCGAAGCGGCCGCGGAAACCGCTTCCGTCACGGAATTCGCAGCCCGCCAGCCAAAGGGCCTGCAAACCCTGGTCGGCCCTCGCGGCTCCGCCCTCTCCGGCGGTCAGAAACAACGCGTCGCCATCGCCCGCGCCGTCCTCCGCGATGCGCCGCTGTTGCTGTTGGATGAACCGACATCCGCGCTCGATACACGCTCCGAAGGCATTGTTCAGGCCGCGCTCGCCCGGCTGTCGGAAGGCCGCACCACCCTGATGATTGCCCACCGTCTCTCGACGGTACGGGACGCGGACAAGATCATCGTGCTGGAAGAGGGCCGCGTCGTCGAGGAAGGACGGCACGCCGACCTGATCGCCCGCGGCGGCGCCTACGCCCGCCTGGCCGCGGCGCAAGCCACGGAAGAAGGCTGACTCATACCTCGAAAGACACCGTGGGTGCGCCCGGATAGGTAATGATTTCGGACAGGTCGATCATCCGGTGCAGGCCCTCGTCACCGCCGCTGCCGGCGAAGTATCCGGCCATGCGCGTCACCTTCAGCGCCGCACCGCCAGGGGCGATGCTGCCCGTCATCCCGGCAAGACCCGACACGCGGATATGCGGCAGAGAGCGCCGCAGATTCAGCCACAGCGATTGCGCGAACCCGCCGGCCTTGCCGCCGAAACACGACCAGACCATGATCTCCGGCACCGCGGTGTTCAGCCCAAGCTCCAGCAGCCGCTCCGCCAGGTCCGCCGCCGATATACGACTGTCGCCGGCGGTGTTGCCGATGCGCAGGCTGCCGTCGCCGCCGTGGCAGAGGATCCACAACCGCTCGAAATAGCCGTGAAAGCGCAGTTCGCGGGCGAAATCGTCCCCGTCGACCAGCACGTTGTCCTCCGACACCTGCGCGTTCTGCAGGATCGCGTAGATCTCCCGCACCAGATCCCCATCCTGCGGGAACGGGCAGTAGAGCAGGTCTCGCTTGGTGAACTTCAGAACCGGCATGGCACATATCCTCGCTGCTGCGCGGAATGTGTCACCTGCGGTCGGCAAAAGCTGTTACCGGGGGAACCACACGGGCGAAGGATGCGCCTGCGTCACTCCAGCGGCAGTTCCGTCGTCGACTTCATTTCCTCCATCGACAGTTGC
Source organism: Algicella marina (assembly GCF_009931615.1). Taxonomy (NCBI): domain Bacteria; kingdom Pseudomonadati; phylum Pseudomonadota; class Alphaproteobacteria; order Rhodobacterales; family Paracoccaceae; genus Algicella; species Algicella marina. The sequence goes on from NZ_CP046620.1 coordinate 3,053,661, forward strand.
GAGGTGACATTGAAGATCGACACTTCCTTGATCAGATCCCGGTAGAAATCATCATATGCCTTGGCATTGGCCACCCGGACCTTGAGAATATAGTCGATATCGCCGGCCAGCCGGTGTGCTTCGATCACCTCGGGCCTGTTCTGCAGTGCGTTCATGAACCGCTGCAGCCAGTCGGCATCGTGCTCCGAGGTGCGCACCAGCACGAAGAAACATGCGTCCAGCCCCAGTGCCTCCGCATCCAGCAGCGCCACCTCCTTGCGGATGATTCCCGCCTCCCGCAACTTGCGGATGCGATTCCACACCGGCGTCTTCGATCCGCCCACCGCGCGGGCCAATTCCTCAAGCGAGCGTGAGGCGTCCTGTTGCAGTGCGGCAAGGATTTTCCTGTCCAGAGCATCGAGCGCGGCGGCCATTCCGGTATTCCCCCATATGCGGAACACTTGTTCCGGTTGGGCCAGCTTATGCGGATGATTTCCTTATCTGCAAGCCCCACTCGCAACATCTGAGGAAAATAGACTATATTTTGGCGTAACGACGAAAGGAATTCTGCCATGCGCCATTTCCCTGTCTTCCTCAACCTGCGCGGCCGCCGGGCCGTTGTCTCGGGTGCGGGAGAGTGCGCCGTGGCGAAACTGCGTCTGCTGCTCAAGACCGAAGCCGCGATTTCCGTCTATGGTACTGATCCGTCCGCGCAGGTTCTGCAATGGGCGCGCGAGGGCCGGCTTGCCCATTTCGACCGCCAGATGCAGGCCGGCGATGCCGACGACGCCGCGATGCTCTACGCCGCGAATGAGGACGAGGCGCTCGATGATGCCGCCGTCGCCATCGGCAAGGCCGCGGGCGCGCTGACCAACATCGTCGACAACCTCGACGACAGCCAGTTCATAACCCCCGCCATCGTCGACCGCGACCCCGTGACCATCGCCATCGGCACCGAAGGCGCCGCCCCGATCCTCGCCCGCAAGATCAAGGCGGAGCTGGAGGAGCGCCTGCCGTCCTCGCTCGGCCTGCTCGCCCGCATCGGCCAGGCCTTCCGCCCGCGCGCCGACGTGCTGCCGATGGGCGGCAAACGCCGCAACTTCTGGACTCGCTTCTACTTCGAGCGCGGCCCCGAGGCGCTGAAGGATGGCGACGGCGCCGCCGAACTGGCGTTGGAGGAGTTGCTGGCCGAAGAACTCGCCGCCCGCCCCGCGCCCGGCCATGTCTGGCTTGTCGGCACCGGCCCGGGCGACCCCGAACTGCTCACCCTCAAGGCCCGCCGCCTGCTGCACGAGGCCGAGGTCGTGATCCACGACCGGCTGGTGCCCGCCCCGATCCTGGAACTCGCGCGGCGCGAAGCCACCGTTATCGAAGTCGGCAAGATCCCCTACGGCCCCTCGTGGAGCCAGGACGACATCAACGACCTGCTGGTAGAGCACGGTCGCGGTTCCAACGTCGTGCGCCTGAAATCCGGCGATCCCGGCATCTTCGGCCGGCTGGATGAGGAAATGGACGCGCTCGACGCCGCCGGCATCGCCTTCGATATCGTGCCCGGCATCACCTCCTCCGCCGCCGCCGCCGCCTCGATCAAGACCAGCCTCACCAAACGCGGGCGCAATTCCTCGTTCCGCATCCTCACCGGCCACGACGTGAAGGGCTTCGCCGAACAGGACTGGCGTGATCTCGCCAAGCCCGGTGCCGTCGCCGCGATCTACATGGGCGTCAAGGCCGCCACTTTCCTGCGCGGCCGCCTGATGATCCACGGTGCGGCGGAGGATGCGCCGGTCACGGCCATCGAGAACGCCTCCCGCCCCGACCAGCGCGTGATCGCCACCACCCTCATCGACCTGCCGGACGCGCTCGAAGCCGCCGCGCCCGCGGGCCCCGTCATGCTCTTCCTCGGCCTCAGCCCCCGTGCAGCGGCGGCGATGGCCGGCGAGCCCGAACTCAAATTGCAGGAGGCCCTCTGATGGCCCGGAAGTTCCTTCCCAAGGTTGCCACGGGCAACCACCTTCTCGAAGGCGATGTCGTCTATTTCACGGCCCAGGGTGGCTGGACGCGCCTGCACGAAGAGGCCGCAGTGGCCGAGACACCCGAGGCGGCGGACGCGCTTCTGGCGCAAGCCTCCGCCTTCCCGCAGGAAATCGTCGGCGTCTACCTCGCCGATGCCGAACTCACCGAAGAGGGCCCGCAGCCCGTTCACTTCCGGGAGGCGTTCCGCACGCGCGGTCCTTCCAACTACTTCCACGGCAAGCAGGCGGAGCTTTAAGTCATGTACGATTATTCCAATTTCGACGCCGATTTCGTCCACTCCCGCGTTGCCGAATTCCGTGGCCAGGTGGAACGTCGTCTCGACGGTTCGCTGACGGAGGACGAGTTCAAGCCCCTGCGCCTGATGAACGGCCTCTACCTGCAGCTTCACGCCTACATGCTGCGCATCGCCGTGCCCTACGGCACGCTGAAATCGCGCCAGATGCGCCAGCTCGCCTACATCGCCGATACGTGGGATAAAGGCTACGGCCACTTCACCACCCGCCAGAACATCCAGTTCAACTGGCCCAAACTCAAGGATGTGCCCGACATCCTCGAAGCGCTGGCCGATGTGGAAATGCACGCCATCCAGACCAGCGGCAACTGCATCCGCAACGTCACCGCCGACCATTTCGCCGGTGCCGCGGCCGATGAGATCGAGGATCCGCGCCCCACGGCCGAGCTGATCCGCCAGTGGTCCACCGACCACCCGGAATTCGCCTACCTGCCGCGCAAGTTCAAGGTCGCCGTCACCGGCTCGCCGAATGACCGCGCGGTGACCAAGGCGCACGACATCGGCCTGCGCATGGTGCGCAACGAAGCCGGAGAACCGGGCTACGAAGTGGTGATCGGCGGCGGCCTCGGCCGCACGCCCATGATCGGCAAGGTCGTCCGCGACTTCCTGCCGAAGGCCGACCTGCTCGCCTATCTCGAAGCGATCCTGCAGGTCTACAACCTCTCCGGCCGCCGCGACAACAAGTACAAGGCCCGCATCAAGATCCTCGTGCACGAAACGGGGCTGGAGGAGCTGCGCGAACAGATCGAAGCCAATTTCGAGCGTCAGTCCCGGCTCCTGCCTGATGTCGATCCCGCCATCGTCGCCCGCATTGAGGCGAGCTTCGCCGAGCCCGAATGGGACACCCGCGAAGCCCCCGCCCCGGTGCTGGAAGCCGGCCTGAAAAGCTTCGTCGACACCAACGTCACGGCGCACAAGCAGCCGAACTACGCCATCGTGTCGGTCTCGATCAAACCCATCGGCGGCACGCCGGGCGATGCCACTAGCGCGCAGATGCGCGCCCTCGCGGACCTCGCGGAGAAGTACAGCCACGACGAGCTGCGCATCTCCCACGAGCAGAACGTCATCCTGCCGCATGTGCACCGCGCCGATATCCCGGCCGTCTACGCCGCCCTGCGCGAAGCCGGTCTCGCCACGGCCAATATCGGCCTCGTGTCCGATATCATCGCCTGCCCGGGCATGGATTACTGCGCGCTGGCCACGGCCCGCTCCATCCCCATCGCCCAGCAGATCTCGGAAGTGTTCTCCGATCTCGACGCCCAGCGCGATATCGGCCCGCTGAAGATCAAGATCTCCGGCTGCATCAACGCCTGCGGCCACCACCATGTCGGCCATATCGGCATTCTGGGGCTGGATCGCGCAGGGGTGGAAAACTACCAGATCACCCTGGGCGGCGACGGCACCGAGACGGCGACGATCGGCGAACGCACGGGCCACGGCTTTGCGTATGACGAAATCGTCCCGGCGGTCGAACGGCTGATCGAAACCTATCTCGAAATCCGCGAAACGGCGGAGGAAACCTTCCTGCAAACCTACCGCCGCACCGGCGCGGACCCTTTCAAGACCGCGCTCTATGGCGAGGAGAACAAGGCAAATGCTGCTTGATCCGAGCATAAGGTTCCAGCCCGACCTCGCGGTCGAGGCGCTCAACGCCCGCTACGAGGGCGCGCCGCCGCAGGATGTGCTGCACGCGGCGCTGCGCTTCTACGCGGGCGGCATCGCCGTGGTGTCTTCCTTCGGCGCCGAAAGCGCGGTGCTCCTGCATATGGTGTCCGAGATCAACCCGCACACGCCGGTGCTGCTGATCGACACCGAGATGCTGTTTCCCCAGACCATCGCCTACCAGGAGGAGCTGACGGCGTGGCTCGGCCTGACCGACGTGCGCCGCATCCGGCAGGATCGGGCGGAGCTGAAACAGCGCGATCCCTACGGCGCGCTGCACCTCTCCAACCCCGATGCCTGCTGCACCATGCGCAAGGTCGAGCCGCTGGAGCGGGCGCTGCAGCACTTCACCGCGTCCATTTCGGGCCGCAAGCGCTTCCAGGCCGGCACCCGCGTCGCCATGCCGTTGTTCGAGCAGGAACGCGGCGGCCGCATCAAGGTCAACCCGCTGGCCGAATGGAGTCCGAAGGAAATCGCCGCCTACATGGTGGCGCACGACCTGCCGCGTCACCCGCTGGTCGCCGAAGGCTACCCGTCCATCGGCTGCATGCCCTGCACATCCAAGGTCGGCGAGGGCGAGGATGCCCGCGCCGGGCGCTGGCGCGGCCAGGACAAGATCGAATGCGGCATTCATTTCACGCCCGAAGGCGCAAGGAGAGCATCATGACACAGCTGATCACCCGCGACGGCTTCGTGGCGGAGACATGGCCCGCAACCGGGCACATCTTCGATTTCGATGCCTACTGGCTCGGCCATGACCTGCCCGAGGAGGAACCGCTCGGCGTCCGCCTCGATGTCGCGCAGGATGCCGCCGACATCGTGCCGTGGTTCGAGCGTCTGTCGCTCGTCGTCATCCCCTTCGCCTCCAGCGCCGACGGCCGCGGCTTCAGCCTCGCCCGCCAGCTGCGCCAGCTTGGCTACAAGGGCCGCATCCGCGCCGAAGGCCACGTTCTGGTCGATCAGTTCCGCGCGGCCCTGCGCGTCGGCATCGACGAGGTCGAAATCTCCGACGATCAGGCCGCCCGCAACCCTGAAGAGCAATGGCTGGCCGTCAGCCTCAGCCAATCCTATCAGCAGCGGCTCTTCGCCGCCGAGTAACCGCAAACAGGGATGGCGGGTGGGGCGTCGCGCAGGCGCAGCCTTGCGCGCGCATCACCTGCCATTCCCGCACCAAGGACACTACATGACCGTTCAGACCCCCGTACTGCCCGACGCCCAGACCGTTACCACCATCCACCACTGGACGGACCGGCTGTTCTCCTTCCGCCTGTCGCGCCCGCAGAGCTTGCGTTTCCGCTCCGGCGAATTCGTGATGATCGGCCTGCTGGGCGACAACGGCAAACCGCTGCTGCGCGCCTATTCCATCGCCAGCCCGTCCTGGGACGACAGCCTCGAATTCTACTCGATCAAGGTGCAGGACGGCCCGCTGACCTCGCGGCTTCAGCACATCCAGCCCGGCGATCAGGTGATCCTGCGCCCCAAACCCGTCGGCACCCTCGTGGTCGATGCGCTCCTGCCCGGCAAACGTCTCTACATGATCGCCACCGGCACCGGCGTCGCCCCCTTCGCCAGCCTGCTGCGCGACCCGGAAGTCTACGAGAAATTCGACGAGGTCGTCCTCACCCACACCTGCCGCGAAGTGGCGGATCTCGCCTATGGCAAACAACTGATCGAAAGCCTCGACAGCGACCCGCTGATCGGCGAATTCGCGAAGGGCCGCGTCAAGTACGTCCCCACCACCACCCAGGAAGAAAGCGCCAACACCGGCCGCATCACCGACTGGATCTCATCCGGCAAACTCGCCGCCCACCTCGGCCTGCCGGATCTCGACCCTACAGACGACCGCGTGATGATCTGCGGCTCGATGGGGCTGAACACGGACATCAAGGAAATCATCGAGGCCAAGGGCTTCGAGGAAGGCGCCAACAGCGCGCCCGGCCATTACGTGCTGGAAAAGGCCTTCGTCGGCTGAACCCGACCGCCGTGGCGCAAATGGCGGCGGCTCAGTCCGCCGCCACCTGCGCCAGGTGCCCTGATTTCACGTAAATCAGGCACCCGGTATCCGAATAGGCCAGGTGGGAAGAACCTACCGGATTGCGCACCCATGTGCCGGCGGGATAGCGTCCGTGCTCGTCGGCCAGTTCCCCCTCGATCACCAGGATTTCCTCGCCGCCCTCATGAGCGTGACGCGGGCCCTTCGCACCCGGCGCGAAATGCAGCATTCGTACCGTCTCGCCCGGCACCGAATGCAACGGCAGCACCGTGATACCCTCGGCTGAACCGGGCTGATAGTCGGCACTGCGGGTATCGACATGGAACTGGGCGTCGTCACCTTCCTCGAACTGGCAGAGCTTCACGAAGATCGTGCAGCCTTCCTTCGTATGCGGCTTGTGGCGGCTGCCGATCGGGTTGCGCACGTAGGTGCCCGCCGGGTAGTCGCCGCTCTCGTCGGAGAACACGCCCTCCAGCACCAGATATTCCTCGCCACCGCCGTGCGTGTGGGCGTCGAACCAACTGTCAGGCGCGAACCGCACGATCGTCGTCGCCCGCGCCACCTCTTCGCCCACCCGGTCGAGCATCATCCGCTCCACGCCCGCCGCCGGCGAGGCACGCCACTGATAGTCCTCCGGACGGATGACCACCCGTTCACCGAAATCCGCATTTACCCGCATCGCCCGTCCTCCCAGCACGCCACTCGGCGGCAGGATAGGCCAGCCGCGCCCGGTGGCAAAATCACAAGACTGCAATCCGCTCGACACCGCTGAAACTTCTCCTATGCTCCGCCCGTGGGAGAAGGCATGAGCAGGCGCAAGCTACAGAACAGGTTGCTGATCGCAGGGGGCAGTGCCCTGCTGCTGCTGGCCGCAGTGCTGGCGGCAATCCAGCTCTGGCTCCGTCCTGCCGGACCGCCGCGCTGGGACGAAGCGGCGATGAAGCCGGTGTTGTCCGGCTTGCTGGAACAGGTTTACGCGGCCTTCGGCCAGGTCGATGAATTTGCCATCTACGACGGTATCGCCGCCGCCGTGTCGGAAGATCTCGTTACCCCGCTCTACCTCCAGCGACGGGCCGCGCAACTGCATGAGGAAGCCAGCGGCGCCGCTACCGAAATCCTGGAGTTGCACCTGCTGGAAGTCACACCCCGCGCCCGAACCCCACAAGGCCTGCTCGTCGATGCCGTCTGGCAGGTCCAGGGCCGCGTCGGACACGGCGATCACCAGCACATCCGCCTGAACGAATACGCCGCCGGGCTGACCCTCGACGAGTCGGCGGACGGTTGGCAACTTACCGGCTTCGACCTCGACAGCGTCCAGCGGGAAGAGAGCGAGCCGGAATTCTTCGACGGCCTCGACCTGTTCGGAGACGGCCAATGATCGAAATTTCCGGCCTCGCCTTCGCCCATCCCGGCGGCGGCTTTCGCCTCGACGTACCGGAGCTTGCGATTGCACCGGGCAGCCGCACTGCCATCGTTGGCCCCTCCGGTACCGGCAAGACGACGCTCCTCAACCTCGTCTCGGGCATCCTGACACCGCAGGCAGGGCGCATTTCCGTCGAGGGTGAGAATATCGCCGCCTTGTCCGATGCCGACCGTCGCGCCTTCCGCATCCGCCGGATCGGCTTCGTCTTCCAGTCCTTCGCGCTGGTCGAATATCTCTCGGCCTTCGAGAACATCCTCTATCCCTACCGCATCACCGGCCATCTGAAGCTGACGGCGGAGGTCCGGGAACGCGCCCGGATGCTGGCCGAACGCACCGGGCTGGGCGACAAGCTCGGCCGCAAACCCGCCGCCCTGTCACAGGGCGAACAACAGCGCGTTGCCATCTGCCGCGCGCTCCTCGCCAGCCCGGCGCTGGTGCTGGCCGACGAGGCCACCGGCAACCTCGACCCGGAGAACAAGGCCCGCATCCTCGACCTGCTGTTCGAGCAGGTGGCCGCCGAGGGCGCGACCCTGCTGGCCGTCACCCATGATCACGAGTTGCTGCCGCGTTTCGATCACGTCATCGACTTCGCCGCCTATCGGAGCACGGGTGGATGACTGATACGTTCTTCCTCGCCCTCGCCTATATACGCCATCATGCGCTACGCTCCGCCGTGCTGGTGCTGGCGCTGGCGCTCATCGTCTTCGTGCCGCTGGCCACCCGCAAGGTGCTGGATGCCGCCGAAAGCCAGCTGACAGCCCGCGCTGCCGCCACGCCGCTGATGGTAGGCGCCCGCGGCTCTGCCCTCGACCTGATGATGAACGGCCTCTACTTCACCGCCGACCGGCCGGAGCGGATCAACATGGCCGCGGTGGACAGGGTTTGGGACGGCGGCCTCGCCATCGCCATTCCCCTGCACGTTCGCTTCACCGCCGGCGGCCAGCCGGTCGTCGGCACCAGCCTCGACTATTTCGACTTTCGCAGCCTGCAGATCGCGGAGGGTCGCCCGCTGGCCCTGCTGGGCGAGGCAGTGCTCGGCGCCAGTGCCGCCCGTCGCCTCGGCATCGGCCCCGGCGATCTGCTTGTCTCGGACCCGGAGAACCTCTTCGACATCGCCGGCACGTATCCGCTGGAAATGAAGGTCGTTGGCACCCTCGCTCCCACCGGTACGGCCGATGACGATGCGGTATTCGTCGACATCAGCACCGCCTGGGTCATCGAAGGCATCGGCCACGGCCATGACGACGTGGTCGAACAGGGCATGGCCGTGGGCGAGAATGGCGGCGAGGTCATCGCCAGTTCCGCCCTCACCCAGTTCACGCGCATCACCGAAGACAATATCGACAGTTTCCATTTTCACGGTCCGCCGCAGGATTACCCGATCTCCTCGCTGATCGCCGTTCCGCCCGACGCCCGCAACGCTGCCGTCCTGCGCGGCCGCTATCTCGACCCCGGCGACCCGACACAGATCGTCGTGCCGGAAACCGTGGTGCGCGGCCTGCTCGACACCATTTTCCGTATTGGCCGCGTGCTCGATGCCGTCTTCGTCATCGTCGGTGCCGCCGCGCTGATCGCCGTGGCGCTGGCGGGCTACCTGAGCCTGAAACTGCGTTCCGGCGAGGTTGAAACCGCTTTCCGTCTCGGATGTCAGCGCTCGATGATCGCCCGCCTGCTGGGCGCGGAGACGCTGATCATAGCCGTCACGTCACTTTGTCTTGCAGCAGCTACCTTGGCTGTTACATCTCATCTTATGGATGACGTCGCCGTCTGGCTCGTCACCACGCAACGGTAGGGGAGGGAAACATGATCCGCACATTGGCAACGGCACTCGTTCTGGCAGGGGGCCCCGCGTTCGCGCATTTCGGCATGGTCATCCCATCCGACAACATGGTGACGCAGGAGGAAGGCCGCAGCATCGACTTCACCGTTGCCTTTTCCCACCCGTTCGAGCCGCTGGGCATGGAACTGGTGATGCCCGAAAGCTTCAAGGTCTACACCGGCGAGGGCGAAGAAGATCTGACCGAGACGCTGCAAGCAGAGGAATTCTTCGGCGCGCCCGGCTACACTGCCAGCTACGAACTCTCCCGCCCCGGTGCCTACGCCTTCGTCATGACCCCGCAGCCCTACTGGGAACCGGCAGAGGACAGCTACATCATCCACTACACCAAGACCTACATCGCCGCCTTCGACGATGATGAAGGCTGGGATGCGGAACTGGGCCTGAAGACGGAAATCGTGCCGCTGTCGAAGCCCTTCGGCCTCTGGGCCGGCAACATCTTCCAGGGCATCGTCAAGTTCGACGGCAAACCCGTGCCCTATGCCGAGGTCGAGGTCGAGTATTACAACGAGACGGGCGCCAAGGCCCCGAACGAACTGATGATCACCCAGACCATCAAGGCAGACGGCAACGGCGTCTTCTCCTACGCTGCCCCGGTCTCCGGCTGGTGGGGGTTCGCCGCACTGAAGACGGCCAGCTACTCGCTGCCGCATGAGGATACCGCCAAGCCTGTGGAACTCGGTGCCGTCATCTGGGTGAAATTCGAGGACTGGATCGCGCAATGATACGCAGCGCCCTGATCGTCAGCCTGATGCTGGCGGCCACCCCGACCCTGGCGCACCGGCTGGTCATCTACGCATATGCCGCCGGTGGCGAAGTCATCGTCGAGGCCCGGTTCTCCAACCAGAAACCGGCGCAGACCGGCTCCGTCACCGTCGCTGCGGAAGACGAGACGGTACTCGCCGAAGCGGAACTCGACCCCTCCGGCGAAACCCGCATCCCGATCAGCGACAGCTTCGCCCCGGGCGTCATCGTCACGGTGAAGACCGGCGAGGGGCATGAGGATTACTGGGTGCTGACGCCCGACGACATTGAGGCCGGAAAATGAAACTGGTCCTTGCCGTCGCCGCTACCCTGCTGGCCGCGCCCGCACTGGCGGAGCCGCTGAAGATCACGGCCGTGAACAACGTGCTGGCAACCTTCGCGGAACGCATCGGCGGCGAGGCGGTCACCGTCACCATGCCCGCCCCCGAAGGGAGCGACCCCGCGCTGTGGAAGCCGGCGATCGCCGACATTTCCGCCATCCAGCAAAGTGATCTGATCCTTCTCAACGGCGCCGGCTACGCCGCCTGGACGACGAAGACCTCGCTGCCCCGCTCCCGCACCGTCACGGCGCTGGCCGGGCTGGAGCGGGAAATCATCGAGACCGAAGGGGCCATCACCCACAGCCACGGGCCGGAAGGCGAACATGCCCACACCGGGCAGGACCCGCACACATGGCTGGACTTCGCCCTCGCCGCCCGCCAGGCGCGCGCCATCGGCGATGCACTGGCCCGCAAGCTGCCGGAGGCCGATCTCGGCACCGATGCGCTGGTGGCGGAACTGGAGGCGCTTGACGCGAGAGCCGCGAGCATCGCCCCGCGTCTGCCGCAACCGATTGTCGCCTCCCACCCCCGTTACGCCTATTTCGCCCGCGCCTACGGTCTCGAAATCATTTCGCTGGAATGGGGCGCCGGGCAGGAGCCGGGGCCGGAGGATATCGCGGAACTGGAACAGATCCTGTCGGAGACTTCCGCCAGCATCTTCCTGTGGGAAAAGTCGCCATCCGAGGCGGCTGCTGCCGCCGTGTCCGCGCTCGGACTGGAAAACGTTACCTTCGAGACGGGCGCGCAGGCGGGCGAGAATATGCTCTCTGCCGCGACAACGGCACTCGATTCACTGGAAAAACTGGCGGAGTGAGGCGCTGCCTCAGCCCTCGACACCATAGACATGGCTCGCCCACAGGGTGGTCCACACGGTGTTCAACTGCTCCTTCAGCGCCGGCGTCGCCTCGATGATCCGCACGGCGTTGACCATGTATTCCCCCGCCTCGCGCGGCACCTCGACCCGGCCTTCGCCATCTGTCTCCAGCCACAGCTTCTTCACGGCACCGTTCTGGCGAATAAACACGAACACCGGGGCATTGGCATCCGGCCGACCCTGCCACAGCAGCCGGAACCGCACCGGCCCGCTCTCCGTATAGGGGTTGGTCTCCGCCACCAGTTCGAACGGCATCCCCACATGCTTGTCGGCACCGGCACCGTCACCTACCGCCACCATCGCCTTGGCGAACCGGTAATAGGATTCGCCCACCCGGTCCGTCGGGAACCCCTTCGCCCGATGCTCCTCCAGCACGAATTCCAGTTTCTTGCCCTTCAGGAATTTCTCGAAGCGCGCGAAGTCGTCGTAGACGACCTTCATCACCGGCGAGGCGTGAAAGACGACGTTCAGGCCCTCCTGCGCCGCCGGAAGCTGCACCGCCGGCCTCTGGCCCGTCTCGCCATGCATCCGCAGCGTCTGACCGCCGACGACCACGCCCGATTGCGTGTAGGTGCGGGCGTTGTACGGATACTCTGTGCCCTTGAAATCCTCGCCGTTGATCGCCCGCACCTTCACCGAAGCACCGGCAGGTACCTGATAGCGCTCCGGCTCCAGCCAGAATTCATGGGCAAAAACCGGTACAGCCAGCAGGCTCAGGGTCAGCGCCAACAGGTAGGTCAGACGGGGCATCGGTATTCCTCTTTCGGTTGCCTGCCCCGGATACTGCGCTTTTGCCCCGCGATGACAAGGCCCGTCGCCAAAGCGTGATCCGCTTTCCGGCGCACGCTGCCCAAACCCATGGTTAACAAATCCCTTCCTATCCTGTCTCCTCCGTGCGCGAGCGCCCGTTGCAGGCTCATATGGCCTCGGCCGATACCTGCAAGCCGCCCGCACCCGGTCATTTCGCAGCAGACCCTTGGGAATCTTTCATGACCAATCCATTCCAGAACCGCGCCTCCACCCTCAACGGCCCGGCGACCGACCTCGTGCCGGTCACGCCCCACAACACCAATGATCTCGCAGATGTCGCCCTCGCCCTCTATGTGGAAACCGGCGGCAGCCTCTCGATCGTCACCGTCAAGGGCGAAACCCGCTCTGTCACCGTCGGCGATCTCTCGATCCTGCCGGTTGGCGTGCGCCGGGTGCGCAACAACGGCACAACGGCCACCGGCATCCATGCTTTCACGGTAAGCTGATGATCGGTCTCGGATTATCGCGGGATACGCTTGCGCAGGGCCGGAAAGTCTCGCTTTCCGGCGGCGGCCCCCAGCCGCCCGCAGCCACCCCGCCGCGAACGCTGGCGCTCTATGGCGACAGCTTCGCGCAACGCTCACAGGATGTCACCGGCTCGCCCAACTCATTCGACAGCGGCCTCGTCACCCCCGTCTCCGGCAAATGGGCGACGGCGGATACGGAAGATGTCGGCGGCGTCGGCTGGGGCTTCGCCTCATGGCTTGCAGCGCTCGACGGCCGCTTCCGCACGCCGTGGCAACTCAACTTCGCCGTCGGCGGCCTCAACACCGGCCAGTTGTCGCAGGACGGCACCGGCGGCAATTTCCTCGGTGATTTCGCCACGCGGATGCAGGCCGCGCAGGTCGGGGCGCTACCGCCGCACGGCGTCATCTTCCAGGCCGGAACCAACGATGCCGTCACCGCCTTCCCGGCCATCGAGAGCTACAACAACATCCTTGCCATCTGCACCCGCATCGTGGCGCTCGGCCTGCCGGTGTTTCTCTCGACGGTGCTGCCGCGTGGCTCGGCCACCTGGCCCGGTGCTCGCGTCGATACGGGCCGCATCGCCGTTGTCGATGAACTCAATGCCCGCCTGCTCGCTGACCTCGGTTCCGAACCGGCACTGGCCGGGCAGGTCCATGTCGTCGATCCCCGCGCCAGCTTCCGCGATCTTGGGGGCCAGGCGAATGACGTGATCGACGCGCTCACCTACGATGGCCTCCACCTCTCCCCCGCCGGCTGCCGCCTGCTGGCGCTGGCCTATGCCGCGGCACTGGAGACGGCGTTCCCCACCGCACAGGTCGAGGGCCTGCCCACGGCCCTGCCCGATCCGGGCAATTTCATCGCCAACCCGCTGATGGCGGGCATCGGCGGCACGGTGACGATGATGGGCAACGCCACCACCAACCAGGATTTCAGCATTACCGGCACCGCGCCGGATGGCTGGACGGTGCGCACCACCAACACCGGTATCACCGGCTGGAACGGCACCGACCCGCGCAACATCAAGGGCACTGTCACCGTCGCCTCCGTGCCGGCAGCAGTCGGCGACGCGATCGAGATCATTGTCGACGGTGACGGCTCCGGCCACACCAACGACAACACCCGCGGGCTGGAGGCAACGGTGAACATCACCCTGCCCGACACCAGCGCCCTGCCGACAGGCAGCCATTTCGAGGGGCTCTGCCGGGTCGAACTGGAAGGGCACCTGAATTGCCGCGGCGTCTCGGCGGAGCTGCGGCTGACGGAGCCGGACAGCACCACCCGCTTTGCCCGCGCCTTGCGTCCTGCGCCCAACGGCACCCCGGAAATGGAGCTGAATCCGGCCACGGATTACACCGGCAACAATGCCCTGATGCTCCGCACGCCGCCCCGCGCCCGCAAACCCGGCAGTTACGGCACGGTCCAGTTCGCCGTCATGCTGTATTTTGCCGGACAGCAGAGCCAGCTTCAGGCAACGCTGCGCATTTCCCAGGCGGCCGTCCGCGCCATCGACAGTTCGCTGGCCTGAAACCTGCGCGGGCGCTCAGCCGCCCGCGCCCTGCGCAGCCCGCCACGCCGTCATCATCTCGCTGACCAGCACGCCGTCGATGCGCATGCCCGTCGTGTCGGCGGCGCTGATCTCCGCGCCCGAAAGGTTCACGCCCTCTATCCGCAGCCCCGACAGGTTGGCGTGGCTGATGCGAACCCCGCTCATGTTGGCATCCCGGATGGTCGCGCCGGACATGTTCACGTTCTCCAATTGCACCGCGGACAGGTTGACGTCGTCAAACCGCGCGTCCGAAAGGCAGGTATCGGTGAACGTCGCCCCCGACAGCACTGCATGAAACGCTGCATCCGTCAGGTTCACTCCGTCGAACCGCGCGCCGCTCATCTCGGCCCGGCTGAAAACCCGCTCCCGCATCTGCTCGCCGTCAAACGGGCTCGCACCGTCACTCCCTGCCATTCCCCGATCCCCCCAAAAAACAGTTCACATTCAAATTAAACTGGAAATGTTCCCGGTGACATCCTAATCTCGCACCCGGTGTTCAGGGAGTGTGGCCAACGCAAGCGTCAAGGGCCGCACGATGAGACAGGTAAATGGTATTGGCTCCGTCGGGCATTCCGGTGGCACGTCCCCTTTCACCCATCCCCGCAAACGCAACTCCCGCCATCCGCAGGCCGCGCCATGACCGGCACGGAAAGCCCCGGCGCCCGCACCCTCCGCCGCCTGCGCGTCAGTTCCGGCCGCCTCGCCCACACCGGTCTGTTGCCAGCCCCGCGCCACCCCTGCCTGTTCATGCACATGCCCAAATGCGGCGGCACGTCGCTGTCGCAGGCCCTCTATGCCACCGTTCCCATCCATCGCCGCGTCGCCGTCATCGACGCTCCGTCCACCCGACGCGCGGCGGCGATCTGGCACAAGGGCGTGGACGATCCCCGCCGCGCGCATGAGGATCTGCCCGGCGGCGCCCATACCTTCGCCCTGCGTGAGCAGTTGCTGCTCCAGCACATGGCCTGGGGCAGTTGGCTGATCCACGGCCACCTGCTCTGGTCGCAGAAAGCGCAGGAGCATTTCGGCGACACCTACAAATATGTCACCCTGCTGCGCGACCCGGTGGCGCGGATGGTCTCCAACTACCGGATGGCCGCCCGCGCCGGGCTGGTACGCGGCAGTTTTGACGCCTATCTTGATGGCCCTCTGGCCCGCAACCATGCCCGCGTCTACCTGCGCTATCTCGGGGGTCTCGCCGAAGTTTCCGACGATACGCTCGATGAAACCCTGGCCCTCGCCCTCGGACGGCTGCAATCCTTCGCCTGCGTCGGTTTTCTCGACGATATTCCCGGCTTTCGCACCGCCTACCGCGATCAGTTCGGCGTCGACCTGCGGATCGGCACGGCCAATGCCGCACCCGACGAACCGCCGGACCTTTCCGCCGCACAGCGCCGTACACTGACGGCGCTCTGCCGGCACGACCTCATGCTCTACGAGTGCGCCCGCGATGCATTCCGCGCCGCCGCACCCCTCGCCCGGCGGGCAAGGCCGCTGCCCGCATGAGCGTTGCCGCCGAAGCCCGCGCCCTCGTCGGCGTTCCGGCGCTGCTGGTCGCCGCCCGCCTCGGCGGCGCCATCTGCGGCATGCTGTTCCTGCTTCTGCTCACGCGCACAGGCGGCGCGGCGCTGGCGGGCGAAGTTGCAGCCCTGATCGCGGCCACCATGCTGCTGGGCCTCGCCGGCACCGCCAACATCGAGGCTGGCGGCGTCCGCTTCATGGTCCGGGCGCTGGCCACCGGCCAGCCGGAACAGGCCACCGGCTTCATCCGTTTCTCCCGCCGTCTTACCCTTGTCCTTGCCTGTTGCATCACCGCCGGTGTCTGGATCTGCACCACCCCCGGTGCCGCCGGCACACTTGCCTTGCTGGCCGTGCCGCTGATCGCCCTTGCCCGCCTCGGCGCAGGGCTGGCGATGGGCTTTTCCCGCGTCCTCGCCGGCATCGTGCCGCGCACCTTCCTGCGGCAGGCCCTGATGCTCGCCGGCCTCGCCCTGCTCACCGCCTCACTTGGCCCGCCAGACCTCTGGCAGGTGATGGCCCTCTGGCTCGCGGCCAACGCGGTGGTCGTCACCACCCAGTCCGTCGCCCTGCGCCGCCACCGCGTCCGCCTCACCGCCGCGCCCGATACCACCCACGCCCCTGCCTGGGTCCGCCACGGCCTCACCCTCGGCCTCAATGTCCTCTACATCGAATATGCCATCCAGCTCACCATCGTGCTCGCCGCCACAGTCCTTGCACCGGCGGACCTTGCCCGGCTGGACATCTGCCTGAAGATCGCCGCCTTCCTCCGCTTCGCCGCCATCGCCGTCAACCAGGCGTTCATGCCACGCCTCTCCGCCGCCCTTGCCACCGCCGATGCACCGGCCCTCGCCCGCTGGCTCGCCCTCGCGTCGCTGCTGCGCCTCGCCGCCGTCGGCACCGGCTTCGGCGTGCTGGCAGTCACCGCCCCTCATCTCCTGCGCCTGTTCGGGCCGGAGTTCGCACCGCTCGCCCCGCTTCTCCTCGCCCTCGCGCTGGAGCCGCTGATCGCCGCGCTCTTCGGGCCGGCGGCCACCATGCTCACCCTATCGTCCCGTCCCACGACAGTGTTGCCCGTTCTCGCCGCCACCCTCGCCACTCTCGCCCTCGGCACCCTGCTCGGCGGCCATCTCTTCGGCCTCTGGGGCGTTGCCGCCGCGTGGCTCGCCGCCGCGCTGCTCTGGTCCGCGGCCCTTGCCCACCGCGCCCAGGCCCAGCTCGGCATCGACACCACCGTCGCCGCCACCGCCCGCTGGTGCCGCACCCGTGTGCCAATGCCGGAGACCACGCCATGAAGCCCACACTCATCGGCATCGGCGTGCAGAAATGCGCCACCTCATGGGCCCACGCGGCCCTCGGGGCCCATCCCCAGATCACCGCCTCGGAACCCAAGGAAATCGACTATTTCAGCTATCGCTTCGATCACGGCCATCGCTGGTACGAAGCTCACTTCACCACCGCCACCCCGCATAGGTTCGAAATCTCGCCCTCCTATTTCCACGATCCGCGTGCGCCCCAGCGTCTCGCCGCCTACGCACCCGGCATCCGCCTGCTTGTGCTGCTTCGCTGCCCCGTCGACCGCGCCTTCTCCAACCACCTGCATGAGATTGCCAAAGGCCACATCCCCGCAATTCCGTTCGAGGATGGCCTCGCCAACAATCCCGCCTACGTCGAGCAAGGTCTCTACCACACCCATCTTTCCCGCTGGTTCGCCGCCTTCCCCGCCGACCGTATCCACGTGGCCTTCGCCGAGGACACCGCCCGCGATCCACAAGGGCAGGCCTGCGCCCTCTACCGGTTTCTGGGCCTCGCACCGCCCCCCGCCCGCGCCGTGGTGGCGGAGCGCCGCAACCGGTCGGACCAGCCACGCAGCGCCACCGTCCGCAGTATCCTCCGCTCCGGCGGTGCCATGCTCCGCCGCGCCGGGCTGGAGGAGGAACTGGCCCGCATCAAGAAGCTGCCGCCCGTCCGGGCCGCGCTCAACGCCAACAGCATCGACATCCGCAGCCGGATACCGCCAATGCATCCCGCCACCCGCGCCCGTCTCGAACACCTGTTCGCGCCGGAACTGGCGGCCCTACCCGCGCTCATCGGCCGCCCGCTGCCCTTTGCGGCGCGGACCGACCTGCCCGAACCCGTCTGAAGTGCCAAGGAAAAAGGAGGTACACTCATGGTAGCACTGCTGTTCGACCGCAAACTCATTCAGAAACAGGTCTGCGAATCCGCCGCCCGCAAATCCCTGCGTCCCCACGAATTCCGGCCGGAGCCGGTGGCAAGGCCCGCCAATGCCCCGCCTCCTCCCAAAAAGCCCGCACCCAGTACGAAATGAGCGGCATTTCCCTTCAGATCACCAAACCCGCTTCACCCATGGCGTCGCCACCTGCGGGCTTCAGCCCCGGAATACACGGCGCACGCGGGCTCTTCGCCCTCTGCGTCGTGCTCTACCACGTCTACAATTCCGGCCTGCCCGTCTGGTCCCTGCCTGCGCCCGTCCACCACGGGCTCAGATCGCTGACCTTCGGGGTGGAGATGTTCTTCGCCATCTCCGGCTACGTCATCATAGGCACCCTGGCCCGCAGTGACAGCGCCCGCGCATTCCTGCACAACCGTGCCAGCCGCATCCTGCCGCTGCTCTGGCTCACCACGCTGGTCTATCTGCCGCTCGCCCTCGTCGCCGGTCTACCCTGGGTCACCGGTCCGGCGACCAACGCCGCATTTCCGCTGATCGTCCTCGGCAATCTCTTCGCGCTGGCCCCGCTCCTGCCGCTGCCGGTGCTGTTCCCGGTCGCCTGGACAATCTGCTACGAATTCGCCTTCTACATCCTCGCCGGTGCCACCCGCCTCGCCCGCCGCGGCTGGCCCCTCGTCGTACTTGTCGGCCTTGCCATCTGCCTGCAGCATCCGCGCGCTCTGTTTTTCCTGCCGGGCATCCTCGTGGCCCTCGGCCTCGTCCAGCACCGCCTGCCGCCGGCCTTCATCCGGGAGCCGCTTCTGCCACTCGCCGTCTTCCTCGCGGCATGGAGCCTTGCCGCCAACCCCGAGTTGCCGCGCTTCGAACCGCTCTATCTCTGGGCCGATCCCGCGCGCTTGGCGCTTGCCGGTCTGGCACTCCTCGCCGCCACCGCCGCAATTCTCGGCATATCGGAGGGGCGCGGTCTCTTGGGCCGTGTTCTGCAGACCCGGCCGCTGATGTGGCTCGGCACCATCAGCTATTCGCTCTATCTCTGGCACACCATCATCATCGGCATCACCAAGGCGGCGATGCGCCACTTCGGCATCCCCGCGCTTGCCGGGCCCGCCAGCCAGCTTGTCCTGCTGGCGCTGGCGCTGCCCGCGTCGCTGTTCATCGCCCACGTCTCCGCCGAGTTTCTCGAAAAGCGCGTCACCCGCACCCTCCGCCGCCGGATCACCGCATGACGCTTGCGATCCGCCGTTCCACCATCGCCGTACTCGCCACCGCCGTGCTATTGTTCGCCGGCAACGGGGCCACCTTCCGGTTTCCCGCCGCCAACGCCGCCGTCTGGCTCTCGGCCTATGCCGCCGTGCTCTACTGGCTCGCCCGCACCCCCGGCCCCGCCCTCCGCAGCCTCCGCGCCGCCTGGCCATTGCTGCTTTTGCCGCTCCTCGCACTCGCTTCACCACTGTGGAGCGTCAATCCACCCCGCAGCGCCGCCGCCGCATTCCAGCTGCTGATGACCATGCTCATCGCCATCCGCATCGCCGGTCTGCTCGGCCCCCGTGCCATCTTCACCGCCCTGTTTATCGCCCAGTCGGCCGGGCTCGCCCTGTCGCTTGCCAACGCCGCCACCAACGCCCTGCCCCCGGCGTGGGAGGTCCATGGCCCGCTGCTCGGGATCTATGTCCAGAAGGGCTGGATGGGCAAAGCCGCGTTCTGGTGGGCCTTTTCCGCAACCGCCCTCGGCCTGTGGTATCGCCACCTGCCGCTGGCGCTCGCCGCCACCGCGCTGGCCGCCGCCCTCGCCCTGAAGGCGGAGAGTGTCCTCGCCCTGCTCGCCTTTGCCGCCATCGGCCTGATGCTGCTGTTCGCCACCGCCCGCCGCCTGCCGCCCACCCTCGGCCCGGCCCTGCCGCTGGGCGCGGCCACCCTGGCTCTCGGCCTTGCCGCCATCGCCAACCTCACTGGCGGTGATCTCGTGTCAGCCACGCTCGACGGTCTCGGCAAGTCCGGCACCCTCACCGGCCGCACCGTTCTCTGGGACATCGGCCTCGGCGCATGGTCCGACAGCCCGCTGCTCGGCACCGGCTACGGGGCCTTCTGGTCCTCCGCCACCTATGCCTGGGAAATCGCCTTCGTCCACGCGACCGTGGACAGCGGCCTCGCCGGGTTTCACAACGCCTACGTGGAGGCGCTTGTCTCCCTGGGCCTGGCCGGTGCCGTCCTGTTCGCCGTCCTGATTGTCGCCACCCTCCAGCGGCTGACACGCTGGTACCTCGCCACCACCAGCCCCGATGCCACCATCTGGCTGGCAGCCTGCGCCGCGATCCTGCTGATGGGACTGATGGACGACTACTTCTTCCGCCAGCACGCCCCGCATCTCGTTCTCTTCGCCGCCGCCTTTCTCCACGCCGACCCGGCACGCTGGCGCGTCAGACCTCCCAATCGGCGAAACGCTGGCCCGTCAGCAGCCGGAACCGGGCCGCATCGGCCGCCAGCAACGCGGCCAGCCGTGCCCTGAGTGCCGGCGGCACGTCCGGCACCGCACGCGCACCGCCACTGGCCAGCGCCGCCTTTAACCGCCGCCGCGCCCCCGGCGGAACGACCCGCTTCAGCGCCGTGCGCGCCCGGCTTCGCCGCAGCGCCAACAACCAGTCTGGCAACCGCGCCAGGCTGGCGGTGCCATTCTCGACATCCGCAGTTCCCCAGCGATCGGCCACGCCCAGATGCGCCGCCACCCGGCCGAGGCACGTCTCCGTATCGCTGCACAACTCTCCGAAATCCAGCACCAGCAGCCGCACCGACGGGAATTCCGCCAGATACGGTTCCAGTTGCGCCGCGTAGCTGCTTGTCTCGATCATATGCTCCCATGCGGACGAGCCTTCCAGGGCCTCCGGCGGCGGCACCGGGCCACCGATCAGCGCCGCATGCCGGTATTGGGACAGCGCCCGCGCCACCGGGTCGCGGGCTATGAATATCAGCTTCACCTCCGGCACCACTGCCGCCATCCGCGCCGCCACACCCGGAAACGCCGCCGCCTTGGTGTAATTCGGCGACGCCTCGCCATATACACGAAACCCCGGCGCGAACTGGCGGTGATACCAGTCAGGCCCGTGCCGCCAGCCCTTGTTTTCAACGAAGAAATCCGTCTCCTTCTCCCGCGACATTCCGATCTCCGGGTGCCGCCGCAGCAACTCGTACAGCGTCGTCGTCCCGGCCTTCATCGCGCCGATGACGATGAAATCCGGCAGGATGCGCCTGCTCATGCCGCCACCGCCAGTGGCATTTGCGGGCCGCCCAGCGCCGCCTTCACAACCACCGCCAGATCCTCCGGCATCTGCGCGAAATCACGGTCCGGCCGCGCCAGCAGGGCCGCCCGTCGCGCCGCAAGCTCTGTCCGGTCCAGCCCCCGCAACAGCGTCACCACCTCCACCGCCTCCGCCGAGCCGACGACCCATCCCAGCCCGTCGTCCGCCACCCGCCGGCCGGTTTCCGTACCGGCAACGGCCAGGCTCGGGCAGCCAAACCAGCTTGCCTCGTAGATGCGGTTGGGCAGCAGCAGGTCGGAATTCGCGCCCCGCTGCCACAGATCCTGCGCCCACACCATGTCCAGCCCGGCATAGGCGGCAGCCAGCCCCTCCGGCCACGCATATTCCCCGCGCCAGGCCATGTTCGGCCGCGCCGCCACCGCCGCGTGAAAGCCGGGCAGCGCATGCGCATGCACCCGCCCGCGCATCTCGATCCGCACCTCGGGCATCGCGTCGGCCACGGCGCAGAGCAGCGCGAAACTGGGTCCGCAGCGCAGCGCCCCCACCCAGCCCAGCACCAGCGGCCCCGTCCGCCGCCCCGGCGCCGGCCGCGGTGGCAACGGGCCCGACAGCTTGTTCTCCAGCAACAGCCACTGGCCGTCATGCCCCTGCACCGGCCGGAAATAGCCATCGATGAACCCGCCGGACGATGTCACCAGCACCGCCGCCCGCGCCAGCAATCGCCGTTCCACCCAGCGCGCCAGCCGGGAGGCCACGCCACGCCCCGACAGCAACCCGTGTATGTCGAGGCATTCGTACACCAGCGGCACCCGCCGCCCCGCCAGCAGCCGCGCCGCCAGCGCCAGCACACCCATGTCGAGGTTGCGGGCGATCAGCAGGTCGCAAGCCGCCACCTGCCGCCGCAGCCACCACAGCCTCGGCATCGCCATCACCAGACGTGACGCTCTCCGCCACAGCCGCTGCTCACCGATCCGGCCGAAGCTCAGGTGCCGCCATTCGACAGCGCACGCGCGTTTGCTCATCCCGACCGAGGCCACCTCATGCCCCAGGTCCCGATAGGCCCGGATGCGCCGGAGCTGCGCCACTTCCGAAATGTCGGCGGCAAAGAACATCAGTGAGGCCATCAACTCTCCCCGTAGATCCGTGGTGCCGTCCGGCCAAACCCGCCCGCCACCACCCCGCAGTGCAGGGCCCCGCGCAGCAGCCAGTACCGTCGCCGGGCCCCGTGCCACGCCAGTACCAGCGCCGCCGCGCCACAAAACCCCGCCTTGGCCAGCGCCGCACCGGTTACCGGCCGCCCGCCTGCGGCGCGGGCATGGCTCATCCCCATCCGGTAGCGCCGCGTCAGCAGCCAGCGCATGCTCAGACGCGCCGGCGCCACCGGCTCCCATACCGCCGCGTCCGGCGCGGTCGCGAAGCGCGCCCCCAGCCGCGCGATCTCGTGGAAGAACACGGTATCCTCACCGCCACAGCGCCCCAGGTCCGTGTCGAACCGGCACTGCGCCCACGGTGTCCCGGCCCAGCGAAGCAGGGCATTGCAGGTATGTCCCGTCGCCACCCGCCCCCGGGTCCGCACCGGCCGGTTGGAATGATAGTCGCCCGCCCGCATCCAACCCGGTGCCGCCGCCGGGTAGAGCGCCTCGGCCGCCGCGAACACGCCGTCTGTCCCCGTCGCCCGCACCGCCGCCAACAGCGCCGCGATCCAGCCCGTGGGCGCGATCTCGTCATCGTCGATAAAGGCCAGCCAGTCACCGTCCGCCCGCGCCAGCACCGCATTCCGCGCGACCGAGATATTGCCCGCCGGCGCGTGCAGATACAGCACCGGAAACGGCAGCGCCCAGCCCTCTACCAGCCCGCGGGCCGAAGGTGCGGTGTCGTTGTCGGCCACGATCAGCCGCAGGCAGACATCCTCCGGCACCGTTTGTGCCGCCAGGCTCGCCAGCGTCTCCGCCAGTTGGGGGCGGCGATAGGTGCACAGGCAGATGTCGATCCGCTCAGTCACGCCCGCGTCCTCTTGCCAAGGTGGGCGAGGAACCCGGCCGCCCAGCAAACATGCATCACCGCCAGCGCCACCCCGGCCCACAGTCCCGCCGGCCGCCGCAGGCGCACCGCGCACAAGAGCGACGCGCCCGTCAGCGCCAGACCGTAAGCACCCGGCCACAGCAGCGCCCACCGCCATATCGGCGCCGCCGCCAGCGCCGCACCGCAGGCCAGCAGGTTTGCCACCGGCAGCAACTGCCGCAACCGCGGCCGCAGCCGATGCTTCATGAGCGTCGCCGCCCTTCCGCGCCCGTACTGCCAGTACTGCCGCGCCAACGCCGCCGCCGTCGGCCGCATCGCGTAGTCCAGCCGAATCGCCGCATCCAGCCAGATGCGCCCCCCGGCCTGCGCCAGCCGCACGTCGAACTCCGCGTCCTCGTTGTGGCTGAAGGCCGGGTCATAGCCGCCGATGCGGCGAAACCACGCCAACCCGATACCCGCATGATGCCCATGCTCGACATAGCCGGAGCGCCGGCCGCCCCGGTGCGCCGCTCCGCCGGAGCCGAGCGGCGTATCGACGATCCACGCCGCTGCCGCCGCGAAGCCGTTGCCGGATGTATCCCGCGCGTCCATCGGCACCGCCAGCGCCGCGCTGTCGCGTGCCGCCAGCGCCGCCGCCACCCGCGCCGCAAAGCCCGGCGGATAGACGGCATGGGCGTCACAACGCACCAGCGTGTGATGCTCCGGCCCGGCTTTCTGCGCGACAACGGCATTTATCCCCGCCGATTGCAGCCGTGCGGGATTGTGCAGCACCTCCAGTCCCGGCACCTCCTCCGCCAGCCGCGCCAGTTCCGCCAGCGTGCCGTCGGTACTGCCGCCATCGGCCACCACCAGCCGCGCGCCGTCGCGTGCCGCCCCGGCCAGCGAGGTGATGCAGCCCCGAATATGACTGGCCTCGTTCAGCGCCGGAATGGCGATCAGCACGCCCGAAAGGTCGGCCACCTACCGCCCCGTGCGTGCAAGGACCACCACGGCGGTCGCCAGCAGGATCGCAAAGTCGACCACCGGCGAAACCCGCTCGGCGTAATCGACATCCATGCCCACCCGCTCCGCGTAGGACACACGGTTGCGTCCGGAAACCTGCCACAAACCGGTGATCCCCGGCCGCATCCGCAGGTAGGCCCAGCTCTGGCCGGCGTATTTCTCCAGTTCCGGCGGCGTTACCGGTCGCGGCCCGACGAGGCTCATCTCGCCCAGCACCACGTTCCAGATCTGCGGCAACTCGTCGAGGCTCGTCCGCCGCAGGAACCGCCCCAGCCGCGTCACCCGCGGGTCGTCCTGCAGCTTGAAATCGCGCTGCCAGGCCTGCGCCGCTTCCGGATGCGCCGCCAGGTGCCGCGCCAGCACCGCCTCCGCGTCCGGCACCATCGTCCGCAGCTTCCAGCAGGTGAACATCGCGCCGTCGCGCCCGACACGGCGATGGCCGAAGAACACCGGCCCGCCATCACGGCGTATCAGCAGGGCCAGCACCGCGATCAGCGGCAGCACCAACGGCGCCAGCAACAGCGCCAGGGCGAGGTCCAGCCCATGCTTCACGCGCGCACGATAGATCGTGTCGCTGACAGGTCTGTTTGCGGGGTAGGGAAGGCGGATGGGGAAAGGAGAGATAAGCAAGGCGGACTCCCGAAAGCCAGATACAGTCCCGCACACTCCCCGCACATGCCCCCATGCGCCGATCCGGTCTATTCGCCAGACAGTTAACAAAATTTTAAAAAATTTTACGTCAATTGCCTCTGGAAGCCCGAATTGGTTAATGCGACCTGAATGACCGGTCGCGGACAGGAGTGTGCGTGGACCGTCCCCCTTCCCCCCGGAAATCCCGAGCAGTCGGCCCATGAATCGCCTGGCTCCGGATCATGCCCTGTTCCGGCCCGGATCGGACGACGAGCGGGCAATCGACCTCGGCGCCTGGCTCCGGGTGGTCTGGCGCGGCCGGGCGCTGGCGCTGGCCTGTGCCTTCCTCGCCATCAGTCTGGCCGCCGGCTGGGGTCTGCGCATCGCCGAACCTCGCTTCACCGCCACCGCCGTCGTCATGCTCGAAAGCCGCGAGGAACGCATCGTCGATCTCAAGGATGTCATCAGCGGCCTCTCCGGCGACACCACCGTCATAAATTCAGAGGTAGAGGTCATCCGTGGCCGCGCGTTACTCGCTGGCGTCGTGAAGCAGGAGGGGCTGATCCACGACCCAGAGTTCAACCCGGCCCTGCGCCCTCCCGGCCCGCTGGCCCGTCTGAAATCGTCGGCGGCTCGCTGGCTCGGCCAACCGCTCGCTCCAACGCGCCCGCAAACACCGCAACAGGCTGAAAACGCCGCGCTCGATACGCTTCTGCGCCAACTCACCGTCCGCAACGTGCCCGACAGTCTCGTCTTCCAGATCATCGTCGAAACCTCGACAGCGGAGAAGTCGGCCCGCCTCGCCAATGCCGTCGTCGACACCTATGTAACCAGCCAGCTTTCCGTGAAGGCCAACGCGACGGAGCAGGCCTCCCGCTGGCTCGTCCGCCGCGTCGCCGACCTTAAGGCCGAACTCGCCGATGCCGAGGCGCGCCTCTCCGATGCCCGTGCCGGAACCGATCTGATGGAGCCGCGCACCCGCGCCGTGCTCGAAGGCCGGATCCGCGAGTTGCGCGCCATCGTCGCGCCGGATCGCGGCAGCGCGGCGTTTCTTTCGGCGATCAAGCCCGAACCCGGCATCACCGCCGCCGCCCTGCCGGTGCTTTCGCCGGAGGAAACGGAGCTTTCGGGCCTCCTCTCGCGGCTCGACGCCGATGCTGCCAAGGTCAGCCTGATCGACCAGTTGACACGAGAGGCCGACGCCAGTCGCCTGCTCTATGAAACCTTCCTCGCCCGCATGAAGGAAACCGCCCTGCAGCTTGGCATCCAGAAATCCGACAGCCGGCTCTTGTCCCGCGCCGCCGTCCCGGCGCTGCCGTCCTCCCCCAACCTGCCGCGCCTGCTGGCCATCGCCGCGCTGTTCGGCGCCTGTGCCGGGCTCGGCCTGCATCTCCTGCGAGAGGCGGGGCAAACGACCTTCCGCACCGTGCGCGAACTGGAATTCTTCACCAACCGTAACGTCCTTGGCCAGATTCCGGCCCTGCGCAGCCGCTCGCTTCCGGCCATTCGCAACTACCTGGCCAAACACCCCAATTCGGCGATAGCGGAGGCGCTTCGCAACCTGCGCACCTCCGTCTTCCTCTCCGGCAGGGGAGAGCCGCCGCAGGTCATCGTCCTGTCTTCTGCCCTCCCCGGTGACGGCAAGACGACCCTGTCGATGGCGCTGGCGCAATCCACCGCCGCCATGGGACGCCGCGTGCTGCTGATCGAGGGGGACATCCGCCGCGGTCTCGTCCGCCGCCACTTCGGTCCGCGTGCTGCCCGCGGCCTGCTGGCGGTGCTCACCGGCAAGGCGGATCTTGCCGATGTCACCTATCATTCCCGCGCCATCGGGGCCGATGTCCTCTTCGGCGAACGCTCCGCCGTCAACTCGTCAGATCTCTTCGCCGGCCAGCGTTTCGACGCGATGCTGGCCGAGGCCCGGGCGAAGTACGATACCATCATCATCGACACACCACCGGTGCTCATCGTCCCCGACGCCCGCATCATCGCCCGCGCCGCCGACGCCACCCTCTTCGTCATCCGCTGGAACAGCACCACCCAGCATCAGGCGGAGGAAGCGCTGCACATGTTCGATACCGTCGACGTACCCGTTACCGGGCTGGTCCTGAACCAGATCAGCCTGTCCGGCATGCGCCGCTACGGCGTCTCTGGCGGTCTCGGCACCTACAAGGCACTCGGGCGCAAATATTACCGCGTCTGAGGGTGATTACGGCTGGTAGGCCGCGTCCGGCTGACAGGCTTCGGCGCTCATGTCGGCGAAACATGCCCGCAGTGCCACCAGATAGGCCTCAAGGTCAGCATTGCCGTCACCCGCAACCTCGGCTGCCGCCGCCTGTTCCTCCGCATCCTCCATCCGCCCGGCCCGCGCCAGCCCGTAGGCCATGATCGCATGGACGAACGCGCCGTCCATCTCCGGAACCCTCTCCACTTCGCCTTTTGCTTCCTCCAGCAGCGTATCCATCGCACTGTCGCTGGCGAGGAACTCCGCCTCCTCGAACCACAGCGCCTGTAACATAAGCCCGAAACCGATGTTCGTGCCCGCCTGCCCCAGATGCTCCGCCACCACATAGGCCCGCTGCCACTTGGGAAGTGCCTTCGCCGCCGCGAATTCCTCGCTCTCCAGCCACGCCGTCAGGTCCGTCACCTGCGCGTCGGAGAACGGCGAATACATCGGCAACCCGTTGCCCGGGCACACCGGCAATCGTGTCCGGAAATCGCAGGTGGTCACGGGACGGAACGACATTGTCCGCCCGAGGTTGGAACAAGACAGCGTCCCTGTCACGGTGAACGCCTCACCCCCCACTGGGCAGGTCAGCTTCGTTTCCACCGGTTGACCGGCCATCGCCGGACCCGCGGCCAGCAGGACTATCGCCGCGCAAATTTTCCTGAAATTCATTTCTCTCCCCTCCGCCGGTTCCCGGACGGTCATTCCATTTGCCTGGCCACAGTCTCGGCGCTGCCATCACTGTTGTCAAAGCCTCCGAAAGGGGGGGGCGGCAGAGGTAACCAAACCGGTTACCTTTCAGGTCATATTTCCGACTACCTCTCGGGTAGTCGTTTCGCCTACCTGCCATGTAGGGGATTCCATGACCTCTCGGGTAAGCAATCGCATGACCTTCGCGATGAAGCTCGCCGCGTCAGCAAGGGCACGCGGGTCATATGGCCCATCGGCCATACCAAATCCATACCGAAACCATACCAAAACCATATTGCGCTCAGGCGGCGCCGCCGGCCTCCGCCGCAATCTCCGCCCGGCTCTTGCGGGCCCGCTCCGTGGCGGACTTCAACTGTCCGCAAGCGGCCATGATATCCTCGCCCCGCGGCGTCCGCACCGGGCTCGCATACCCGGCCTTGTTCACGATCTCCGCAAACGCCTCGATCCGCTCAGGGTCGGAGCGTTCATAGGGCGCACCCGGCCACGGATTGAATGGTATCAGGTTGATTTTGGCCGGAATTCCGCTGATCAGCTTCACCAGCCGCCGTGCATCCGCATCGCTGTCATTGATGCCCTTCAGCATCACGTACTCGAAGGTGATCCGTTCCGCATTCGACAGGCGCGGGAAGTCACGGCAAGCCTGCAACAGCTCATCAATATTCCACTTTTTGTTGATTGGAACCAACTGGTTACGCACTTCATCCGTCGTCGCGTGAAACGAAATCGCCAACATGCAGCCGATCTCATCGCCCGCCCGCGCAATCTCCGGCACCACGCCGGACGTGGACAGCGTGATCCGCCGGCGGGAAAGCGAAATCCCCTCGCCGTCCATCGCGATAAGCATCGCGTCGCGCACGTTGTCGAGGTTGTAGAGCGGCTCACCCATACCCATCAGAACAATGTTTGAAATCAAGCGCTTGTCACCCGGAGGCTTGCCCCATTCCTCCATATCGTCCCGCGCCACGAGGATCTGGCCGACGATCTCCGCCGCTGTCAGGTTCCGCACCAGCTTCTGCGTGCCGGTATGGCAGAAGGAACAGGTCAGTGTGCAGCCGACTTGCGAGGAAATACAAAGGGTTCCGCGATCCGTCTCGGGGATGTAGACCGCCTCCACCTCGTGGCCGCCAGCGATCCGCAACAGGTATTTCCGCGTTCCGTCGCTGCTGATCTGCCGGGTCACGATCTCGGGCCGCGCGACCTGGAACGACTCCGCCAGTTTGGCCCGGAAATCCTTGGAAAGGTTGGTCATTTCGGCGAAGTCATGAACACCCTTCTGGTATATCCATGCCCAGACCTGCCCGACGCGCATCTTCACCTGCTTCTCGGGCACCCCGATCTCCGCCAGTGCTTCGGCCAGCGTCTCCCGCGTCATCCCGACAAGATTCGGCAGTCCGCCCGCATCCTTGCGGGGGATCGTCATCACATCCTGTGTTATCGGTGCGGCCATCTGCAACCTCGGGTCATCTGGTGTGGAAAGCGGCGTGTATAACGCAAAACAGCCCCCTTGCACAGGGGGCCGCAGTGCATTCGATCAGGGGCGGTTAAACCCTTAATTACAAAGCCGTGCGGCCTCTTCCAGCGCCGCGGTGAACCCCAGCAGCGAGAATGTGTCGCGTGTCGTCGTGCCCCGGCTGGAAACCGCGGTGACCTCCGCATTGGTTCCCCGGCGCATCGCTGCCACCAACGCCGAATCCCGCTCCGGCGTGGCCGGCCATGCCCACTGGTCGCTCTCGCCCGCGCCGACATTCATGACATGCTGGTCGGAACCGATGGACACATCCACGGTGCTGCCGTCCCGGAACGGATAACCACCGGTGTAGCTCACTTCCTGGTTCACGCCTGCATCCGGTCGAATCGTGACGAAAAGCCTTATTTCACCGCGATTTACAGAGACAGTCTGCCCACCGCGTTCCGCAGTAGTCTGCACCGGTTGCGAGACGATGTAGCACTCCTTGGGATCGGAAGGGTTGAACACGCTCCAGTCCTTGTAGGCGGCGACACGCTCGTTGCCCTGCGCCGATGCCATAGCGGCCACGCCGATGGCGAGGATGGAAAGGGGTACAATCAGAATTCTCATTTACAATTCTCCACCGTTCGATTTGCGGCTCTTGAAAGGCCGTTTCGCTTGCCTGTACGCCCTGTTTAATTGAATGTCTGCACGGCAGGCCAGCCTTTAACGGCTATTTTACCCTTTTCCGGCAAATTTTTCACGACTTGACGGATTCTCCCGCTATCTCTTGTCCGCACAGAAGGAAGGACAACGACCCGCGAGATGGGAGATCTCTCGAATCACGACGATGCGGACCTCATCGCCCGGATTGTACGCAAGGACCGTTCGGCCTTCGCCGAACTCTTCGGCCGCTATGCCGCACGGATCAAGGCGTTCCTCATGTCCGGTGGCGCGTCGGCGGAAGATGCCGACGAGGTGACGCAGGAGGTCATGGTCGCAATCTGGCGGCGGGCGGAGACGTTCGATGCCTCCAAGGCCGCGGCTGTTACCTGGATATTCACCATCGCCCGCAATCGGCGCATCGACATGTATCGCCGCAAGGCGCGCCCCGAACCGGACCCCGAGGATCCGCTCTTCCAACCCGATCCCGAACCGGGCGGGATGGAGCAGCTTTCGGCCCGGGAACTGCAGCAGAAGATGCGCACCAGCATCGCTCAACTGCCCGAGGCCCAGCAGCAAATCCTTCGCGCGGCGTTCTACGAAGGTCTCAGCCATGCGGAGATTGCCGCCCGTCAGGGTATACCGCTTGGCACGGTGAAGGGGCGTATCCGCTTGTCTTTCAAACACTTGCGAGGCATTCTCGGGGACGATCTGCTGGAGGCCTACAAAGATGACTAACCCCCCTGTCCTGGCCGAAGTCTGGCGCGGCGACCTGCTGGAAAGCCAGCATCGCGGCCATGCGGTCATCGTCACTGCCAGCGGCGACATCGTTGAGCAATGGGGCGATCCGGCCAAGCTGATCTATCCCCGCTCCTCCGCCAAGATGCTGCAGGCACTGCCCCTGCTGGAGAGTGGTGCCGCGCAGGCCAACAGGCTGGAAAGCCACCACCACGCCCTCGCCTGCGCCTCCCACAACGGCGCAGAAATTCACACCGCACCCGTGGCTGAATGGATCTCGGCGCTCGGCCTCCGGGAATCAGACCTGCGCTGTGGCCCGCAGGTTCCGGACGACGCGCCGGCCCGCCATGCCCTCCGCGCCCAGGGCACACCGCCCTGTCAGCTGCACAACAACTGCTCCGGCAAGCACGCTGGTTTCCTCACCCTCGGCCAGCACCTAGGCGCCGGTCCCGAATACAACGACCCCGAGCATCCGGTGCAGGCAGCCGTCCGCGCGGCTTTTGAAGACATGACTGGCGAGATCAGCCCCGGCTACGGCATAGACGGATGTTCCGCCCCCAATTTTTCCTGCACTCTCAAAGGGCTCGCCGTAGCCATGGCGAAAATGGCCACGCCGGAAAGCCTGCAGGGAAGCCGCCGCGCCGCCGCCGAAGCACTGGTGCAAGCGATGATCGCTCATCCACTGCTTGTCGCCGGCGAAGGCCGGGCCTGCTCCGAACTGATGGCCGCCTGCGGTGGACGCGCTGCGGTCAAGACCGGGGCCGAAGGCGTGTTCGTCGCCATCCTCCCCGAACACAAACTCGGCATCGCCCTGAAGATCGAGGACGGCACCACCCGCGCGTCGGAGGCCGCAATGGCCGCACTGCTCGTCCGCCTGGGTCTGTTGGAGCGTGATCACCCCGCCGCGGAGCGCAGGATGAAGCGGCCGGTGATGAACCGCCGCGACATCCTCACCGGCCATATCCGCGCCGCAGAGTTGCTGCTCTCGCCGTGACGCAAGGCACCGCCCGCGTCCTGCATATCCACGCCGGGCTGCCGAAGACAGGCACCACTGCCCTGCAACGCTTCCTCCACCTCAACCGCACCCGTCTGGCCGGTCGCGGCCTGCTCATGCCGGATACCGGGCTGGAGGAGGCCCGGGGAAACCACCATGAGTTGGCGCAGAAACTCGGCAGCTACAACCCGCTGCACCGCAGCGCCATGGCCCGCCAACTCGCGGCGGAGATCGATGGATTGCCAGCCGGGGACATCCTGATCTCCAGCGAGTTTGCTTATCTCATGTGCCGTTACGCCCGTGGCATCACCGGTTTTCGTGCCCTCGCTGCCCGTGGCTACGCCCTGAAGTTCTACCTCTTCGTCCGCCCGCAGCCGGACCTCGCAGTGTCCTCGCACGCGGAATTCCTGCGCAACATGCTGTTTCCACAGAGTTTTGACACCTATCTAAACCTTAACTTCCCAAAGCTCGGCGGCGATTTTTCCGCTGCTTCCGCCCTGCTGAATTCGGTCTCACCGGGCAACGTGAAAGTACTGCCTTACACGGAAACATGTCGGAGAAGTGGCGTCTGGTGGGATCTGCTGGCTGAGATGGGTCACCGGATATCAGATGAAGAACGCACCAGCTTTACACCCCCGGGTACAGTCAACGTTTCGCTCGATGCCGTTGCCGTGGCGGCACTGTTCGATTCCCTTCAGCAACTGGAAACCTCCCGCAGCATCCGCCGCTGGACCCGCCGCCGCCGCCTGCGCGATGTCCTGCTGCCGCTCACGGAGGAAATCAAGGACAAGGGCCGAGTTTACAATCCGCTGCCCCCCTCGGCACGCAAGGCACTCTGGCAACAATTCGCCCCCCGCAACGACATCTTCGCCCGTGAGCAATGGGGGGAGAACTGGGACACGATCTTCGCCGCGGAAAGGGCCTCCGCGCCGGAGTTGTCACTTTTCGATCGCCGCACCGGTTTGCCAGAAGAGGCCGAACGCTACGACAGATACCGCGCGCACCTGATGGATCCCATGCTCACGCGCATTGCCCGGATGAACGCCGCCGCCCGCCGCCCATCGCTCGCTATGCTCGGCAGACCCCTGGATTATGCGGGTGACGCCATCCTCCGCGCCCGTGTGACGGGCCGCTGAGTCTGCTTGCCCCGACGGCGCGGCGGGAGTATGAACCGGCCATGATAAGCTTTTTCGACATGGATGACCGATCCCGCCTGCCTTGGCGCTTCTTCGGTGCAGAGCGGACGCGGCGCGCCCGGCGCTGAGCCGTGCAATCGCCATTCCCTGTCCCCTGACACAGAACATGAGAAAAGCCATGTCCGCAAAAACACTCTATGACAAAATATGGGATGCCCATCTGGTTCACGAAGAAGCCGACGGCACCTCCCTGCTCTACATTGACCGACACCTCGTGCACGAGGTCACCAGCCCGCAGGCCTTCGAGGGCCTGCGCATGACGGGCCGCACCGTACGCGCACCGGAAAAGACCACTGCCGTGCCCGATCACAACGTGCCCACCAGCCTCGACCGCGCCAAGGGCATCGAAGACGAGATGAGCCGCATCCAGGTCGAGGCGCTGCGCCAGAACGCGAAGGATTTCGGCGTCGAGATGTACGATGTCGATGATGTCCGCCAGGGCATCGTCCACATCATCGGCCCCGAACAAGGCCTCACTCAGCCTGGTATGACGATCGTCTGCGGCGACAGCCACACCGCCACGCACGGCGCCTTCGGTGCGCTGGCGCACGGCATCGGCACGTCCGAGGTGGAGCATGTGCTGGCGACGCAGACGCTGATCCAGAAGAAATCGAAGAACATGAAGGTCGAGGTGAAGGGCAAGCTCGCGCCCGGCGTCACCGCCAAGGACATCACGCTTTCCGTCATCGGCCGCACCGGCACTGCCGGCGGCACCGGCTATGTGATCGAGTACATGGGCGAGGCGATCCGCGCCTTGTCGATGGAAGGCCGGATGACCGTTTGCAACATGGCGATCGAGGGTGGCGCCCGCGCCGGCCTGATCGCGCCTGACGAGAAAACCTTCGCCTATGTGAAAGGCCGCCCGCACGCGCCCAAGGGCGGCAACTGGGAACTGGCCGTCGAATACTGGAAGACCTTGTTCTCTGACGAGGGTGCACATTTCGACAAGGAAATCGTCCTCGACGCGGCGGAGATCACACCGGTGGTCACATGGGGTACCAGTCCCGAGGACGTGCTGCCGATCACCGGCATCGTTCCCAACCCCGAAGACTTCAAGGGCGGCAAGGTCGACGCCGCGCGCCGCAGCATTGAGTACATGGGCCTGACACCGGGCCAGAAGCTTTCCGACATCGAGATCGACACCGTCTTCATCGGCTCCTGCACCAACGGGCGGATCGAGGACCTGCGTGAGGTTGTGAAGGTGATGGAAGGCCGACGCGTCAAGGAAGGGCTTCGCGCCATGATCGTTCCGGGCTCCGGCCTCGTGCGCGCGCAGGCCGAGGAAGAGGGTATCGCCCAGAAGCTGATCGAAGCGGGCTTTGACTGGCGCATGGCTGGCTGCTCGATGTGCCTCGGCATGAACCCCGACCAGCTTGCCCCGGGTGAGCGCTGCGCCTCTACCTCCAACCGCAACTTCGAGGGCCGCCAGGGCCGGGGCGGGCGCACGCACCTCCTCTCTCCGGGCATGGCTGCCGCTGCCGCCATCACCGGACGGCTGACCGATGTCAGGGAGATCGTCTGATGGAAAAGTTTACGAAAATCGAGGGCGTTGCGGCGCCGCTGCCGCTGGTCAACGTCGATACCGACATGATCATCCCCAAGCAGTTCTTGAAAACAATCAAGCGCACAGGGCTTGGCGTGAATCTCTTCGACGAGATGCGTTACAATCAGGACGGCACGGAAATCGAGGATTTCGTTCTCAACAAACCGGCCTATCGCAACGCGCAGATCCTGGTGGCCGGTGACAACTTCGGCTGCGGCTCATCGCGTGAGCATGCACCATGGGCACTGTTGGATTTTGGCATCAGGGTAGTAATTGCTCCCTCCTTTGCCGACATCTTTTTCAACAATTGCTTCAAAAACGGTATCTTACCAATCATATTGCCACAGGAAGATGTGGACAAACTGATGGATGATGCGCAACGTGGCGCCAATGCCGTGCTTACGGTGGATCTGGAACAGCAGACCATTCAAGGCCCGGACGGAGGCTCCATCTCGTTCGAGGTGGATTCCTTCAAGAAGGAATGTTTGCTCGGCGGGCTTGATGATATCGGGCTGACGCTGAAAAATGAGACAAAGATCGGCTCGTTCGAGGCAGCCTATGCCGAGCGCGCGCCTTGGCTCTAGCGGCGTTTCCGTCCTGAGCCACTGAATTGGGAAGGGGAAGTCGGTGTTTTCACGATTGATCGGCGCACTGGTCAGAGCCGGGCTCGTGATCATCGTGATCGCCACCCCCTCCCTCCTCCTGCCGGAGGCGAGTGTCAGCGTTGCTAGCCAGGAAATCTCGCTGATTCTCGGTGGCGTCATCGCGGCATTCACACTGTTCGAGTATGCGTCCACCCATCCGGGGCTGATCGATTTCCGTTTCGCTCCGCCCTACAATCGCATCCGCTTCCTCGCCTTTGCCATGCAGATTCTGGCACTGGTTTTCCTGTGCCGGGCGCTGGAGGGAGAAGACAACTTCTCCTCAAACCTCATCAGCCTGTCGGATCAGATGATCGGTTGGCTCAGCTTCCCGCTCTCCCCTGTCAACGTTGCAGCCGACATGATTGCTGCTGGCGAGGACCCGACACTGGCGCTGCTCCTGTCTCGGGCTGCCGCCCTCAGCTTCTTTGTTACCTTCTGCTCTCTTGCATTCTTCGCCGTGTTCCTTTGGCTGTTCAAATGGCCGGTTGGACGACGAGATTTTAATCTTTGGGTAAACCTGCCGACGTTCGAGCCCGGGTACGGTCGTGATGTGGAGCGCAGGCTTAGCCGTGACGGTGTGATCAACCTGCTTTCGGGCGTCGTCTTCCTCTACATCCTGCCGGTATTGCTGTCGCGTACCTCCGGATGGTTCGATCCTTCGGTCTTGAACAATTACCAGCCGCTCGTCTGGGGCGTGACTCTCTGGGCCTTCATTTCCGGTTCGCTGGTCATCCGCGGGGCCGCCATTCTGAAGGTCGCCATGCTGGTGCGGCGATCCCGCGGCGCGTGAAGGCGCTGCTCGGAAGCTTTCTCTGCCTTCTCTGCCTCGCCCTGCCCACATGGGCAGAAACGATCCGCGTTGCGACCTATAACGCCTCTCTCAGCCGTTCGGCGCCCGGTCTGTTGGTGAAGGCTCTCATGGACGCGGAGCAGGACTCCCAGATCGCAGCGGTGATTGGCGTAATCCAGACGGTCCGGCCAGACATCCTGTTAATCAACGAGTTCGACTACGATTCCGACGGCGTTGCCCTTGAACTGTTCACCGAAGCGCTGGCCGCCGGTCCGGACGGGTTGAAAATGCCACACAGCTTCCTCGCCCCCAGCAACACCGGCGTCTACACCAACCTTGATCTCGACGGCGACGGAAGATTGGCGGAGCCGGAGGACGCCTTCGGCTACGGTCGCTTCCCCGGACAGTACGGCATGGTGCTTCTGTCGCGTTTCCCGGTAGAGACTGCCGCGTCGGCCACCTTCCGCACGATGCTCTGGCAGGACTTGCCCGGTGCACTGATGCCCGAACGCCCTGATGGCGCCCCGTTCCCATCAGCAGATGTCCATGCCTCTGCCCGGCTCTCCTCCAAGTCACACTGGGATGTTGCCGTTGTAACACCCGGTGGTCCGCTACGCCTTCTTGCCTCCCATCCCACGCCCCCGGTCTTCGACGGACCTGAAGATTTCAACGGCCGCCGTAACCATGATGAGATCCAGTTCTGGTCCCTCTATCTGAACGGCGCCTTGCTGCCGTCTGACACTGGCGTCAGGACCTTCGCCGGCCCGCCGTTCGTCATTCTCGGCGATCTCAACGCCGACCCGATGGATGGCGATGGCCGAAGAGAGGCATTGCAGGCACTGTTGGCCCGGACCGACGTAAACGACCCCGTCCCACGCAGCCTCGGTGCGGTCGCTGCAAGCAAAAACCAAGGCGGCGTAAACGCCAACCACAGCGGTGACCCGGCCCTCGACACCGCCGACTGGAATGATGAGCGCGGACCGGGAAACCTCCGTGTGGATTATGTGCTGCCGTCCAGCGACCTCATCGTGATCGACTCCGGTGTCTATTGGCCACCACCGGGCACGGCGGGGGCAGATTTGATCGGGCAGGGCGATCCTGTGAGTTCCGATCACAGGCTTGTCTGGGTAGATATCAGATTGCCATGAACGTGCGCGGATTTGTTCGTCAATCTGCCAATCAGCGGTGACAGAGCCACCTCGACCGGCGTATGCTCAAAGTCCGGCAATTCTGCCTCGAAAGCAGCAGCGTCGAAACAATGCGGATGCCGCCACAGGTATCGCATCTCCACCATCCCCGCCGCCAGTGACCAGAACGGCGCCAGCATCCGCAACGGCCACCACGACATCCTGCTCAGCATTGGCTCCCGACCTGTCACGTGGGCAATCGCGTCAGAGAGTTCCCGTCCGGTCAGAGTGTAACCGGGGAAGGCGATATCGGTAAACGGCGGCAACTCCGCCCTTTTCTCCGCCAGCATCGAAGCAGCCCGGCCAAGGTCCGGCAGATATGCCCACGCGTGCGGCACGTCGAAGGGGCCGGGATAGTTTATCCTGTTACTGGCCAATTTCCGCAGGATACCGTCGCCCAGCCAGGTACCTTCCGGGTCATCGTCTATGAAATCCCCGGCCCGCAATACAATCACCCTCACGCGCCCCGCGGCCACCGCGGAGCGATAGGTGTCCTCCATTTCGATCCGGATCCTTCCCTTCGGCGTTACCGCCACGTGCTCCACGCCCGGATGCCACGGCGCAGGCTGAATACCGAAGTTGTAGGCATTTCCCGGCACGATCAGTGTAGCTCCACTCCGCTCGGCCGCGTCGATTGCCAGACGGGTAATGGCAGATGACCTGCGCCGCCTGCGGAATCGGCATAGGCCAGAAGATCCTCGGCCGGGCCAACCCGGACCTCGTCGAAGTTCTGCCTGAACTGGCTCTGCCGACCCTGCCGCTTTGGCTGACAGCGCCAGAAGCGCTGCGCACCAGCCCGCGCATTCGTCGGATGTGGGACTTCCTTGCCACGAACCTCGGCGCCTGGCTCGACGCTTGACCCTGCCGGAGCGAGCGGCTACGCGAAAGCCAAACGAAAGAGCGAGGAAGTGACATGTCCAATCCCACCCTTCTGATCCTGCCCGGCGACGGTATCGGCCCCGAAGTGATGACCGAGGTTCGCAAGGTGATCGACTGGATGGGTTCGTCCCGCGGTATTTCCTTCGATGTGTCCGAGGCGCTCGTGGGTGGCGCGTCCTATGATGCGCATGGCACCCCGCTAACCGACGAGACGATGGAACAGGCTCAGAGTGTCGATGCGGTTCTTCTTGGCGCCGTCGGCGGACCAAAATACGACGATCTCGATTTCTCCGTAAAACCGGAACGCGGTCTCCTGCGTCTGCGCAAGGAGATGGATCTCTACGCCAACCTGCGCCCGGCCCAGTGCTTCGACGCGCTGGCCGATTTCTCCTCGCTCAAGAAAGATGTCGTTGCCGGTCTCGACATCATGATCATCCGCGAACTCACCTCCGGAATCTATTTCGGCGAACCGCGCGGCATCATCACCGAAGGCAATGAGCGTATCGGCATCAACACCCAACGCTACACCGAAAGCGAAATCGCCCGCGTCGCCCGCTCCGCCTTCGAACTGGCCCGCAAGCGTGGCAACAAGGTCTGCTCGATGGAGAAGGCCAACGTTATGGAGTCGGGCGTACTCTGGCGGCGCGTGGTTACCGAGGTACATGAAGCCGAGTATTCCGATGTGGAACTTTCCCATATGTATGCCGATGCCGGCGCCATGCAGCTCTGCCGCTGGCCGAAACAGTTCGACGTCATCGTCACGGACAACCTGTTCGGCGACCTCCTGTCCGACGCGGCCGCCATGCTCACCGGCTCGCTCGGTATGCTGCCCTCCGCCTCGCTCGGCGCGCCGATGTCGAACGGCCGCCCGAAGGCGCTGTACGAACCCGTTCATGGTTCCGCACCCGATATCGCAGGCCAGGGGAAAGCCAACCCCATCGCCTGCATCTTGTCCTTCGCCATGGCCCTGCGCTATTCCTTCGACCTCGGCGAAGAAGCGACGCGCGTGGAGCAGGCAGTGGAGAAGGTTCTCGCAGATGGCCTGCGTACTGCCGACCTGATCGGCGAGGAGGGCGTTAGCCCGGTCTCCACCAGCGCCATGGGCGATGCCATCATCGCAGCGCTGGACGCCAGCGTCTGAACGCACAGAAACCGGATTTCTTTGCCAGTAGGCCGCAGCCGTTAGCTGCGGCTTAACTTCTTTCGGTGATCAGTCTGCATATCCATGCAGCAGTCGAGGAAACCATGGCAGCCACCGCATCTTTCGTCCCGGAGAACGCCTTTCCCCAGATCAAGGCCGTCGTCGGCCCGGTCCGCTCCATCGTGTTTGAAGGGCTGGCCCTTTTGATGAGCAAGCCGGCCGCCGAATTCAGCGATGAGGATGTGGCGCGGGTGGAAAACTGTTCCGAGGTACTGCGGCAGGCATCTGACATGCTGGACAAGGACATTCCCACGCATTTCGGCAGTGGCAGAATGAACTGGCCGGCGGAGCTGAAGGCCGCTGTCGCCAGTTCCGCCAGACTCATCAGCGAGGTGAACTCGCGCCTTAGAACGGCCCTCGACGGGGCGCGTGAGGGCCGAGAAATATCGGACTCTCTGCGATCTCTTCTTACGTTCACACAGACGAAGATGCGACCGGAGGTCGATACTCTGTTCGACATGTTGACGACATATTTCAACGATCACAGCCGCCAGACAGCTGCCGATGACCGGGAACTCATCAAATCTGCGATGCAACAGATCGACAACATTTCCATGTCGATCAACCTCATTTCCCTGAACGCTTCCGTGGAAGCGGCGCGCGCCGGTGAGGCCGGCAAGGGATTCGCTGTGATTGCTGCGGAAATTCAATCATTAAGCTCTGAATCGAAGAAAGCGGTGGATTCTATCCGTCAGAGGCTCGCGTGATCCCTCTTGCCACCACCGCGAACCTGCCTTAAACGCAGGGTCCGTGTCGGAGTGTAGCGCAGCCTGGTAGCGCACCTGCTTCGGGAGCAGGGGGTCGGAGGTTCGAATCCTCTCACTCCGACCATTTCCCCGAATTCTGGTTGAGCGTGAATATTCTGGTGCAGCGGACCATTCCTCGCCACGGCGCCAAAAACCGCTGGCTCGGCCGTTAAGTGGTTCTTCCCGAAATTGCACCAAACGCACGGGCCGCTGGAAATCAGAAGATTGGAACTATCCCAGATTTACGTACGCTTTACCGAGAGCCAACGCCCGTTGCTTCGGGCTCATTTTCTCGCCTCTTGCGCATGCCTCAACGAACCAGTGAGCAACAGTTCTCAGGCGGATGCGCATCAGATCGATCTGATCCGGAACGGCTGAGGCGACATCGGTAAGGTTTTTGGCTTTCGAAACTTGACGGAAAATATGCGCGACCAAAGCAAACGCATCCCGGAGAACCGTGTTGCCGGGCAGGCGTCGATGGCCGATGTTACCGTGCATATCGACTACAGGCGTGGTCGCAGCCGATACGGCGACATCGCTTTCGGTTGGTAACTAGCTAAAGCAGCATTACGGGAGATTACTGTCCAATCAGGTGTAAGCAAACGGAACGAGTTAGCTGATGATGAGAAATGCTGGTTGTGGCCCGCCGAAGTCATCGACCTGTTCACCGACCGTGTCGTCGACTGGCCTGCACAAACACGTCACCAAACACCTAAGGCGCAGAACTCTTCTGATGGCTACATGGTGAAACTGGCTCGAGGGACGGGCCCCGGCGAATTCCGACCGCGGATTTCAATTTGCCAAGCTGGAACGACAAAGGTTTTTCAACCAGCCGTTCCGAAGCATGGCATTGGCACGCAAGGGAAGTGCACTGAAAACGGGTTCGCCGAGGGCGTCTTTCTACGTCCGAAGGTGAACGGATAAGACGTCGGACTTGTGCGACACCCGACGCCAACAGGGGGGGCGAGTTCGATGGAATCGAGCTTTTCTGAAACCCGAAATGCAACCCTCGAGCAGCGGCATGCGTCCGCCCGGCGCCTTCGATTTGAGACAGCACGAGCTGATTCTTTTACGGACCGGAGAATTAACATCCATCCCGCATCCGGGTTCAATCTTTGCACACCGAGCGCCAAACGGCTGCGCTTTCTTCGACGGAGCTCTATTGCGGCTGCGACTTTTTGAACCGCAGAACGCGGCAACAGTTCCGCCCGAGAAAACCAGGAAACAAACGTCTCAAACCGAACCGGTCTTGCGGTGTTGGGATCACAGACCGAAGCATTGTGTAATGAGTCTTTCGCCTGGGACGCGAATAGCACTCAAGGCGCCTAAGCAAGATGCAAACTAACCTCACGCAGTAGTCTGCTGCACGGTCGAGTCAGATCACTGACTGCGGCCAGTGCAAGCTACCGCCAATGCTGAGTCTTCCATTCACCGGCGGTGAAAATACCGTGTTGTCATTGCCCGGCAATGTCAGTGAAGAAATCAATCTGGTGCACCCTCTCTGATCGCAGTCACTTCAGACAAAGGGATTTCGGTGCCGTCGGCGGCAACCAGGATTGCTGTGTCTCCATCCATTCGCACCTCTCTGACGGACACGAAGACGCGCCCAGGTTCACTGGAAATCAGTTCCCCCTCCGCATGGTACTCCACAGAAAAGGTGTAATCACCGTCCGGCGCATCGGTGCCGTCCGATTGCTGGCCTTCCCAGGTGACGAACCGCTGGCTGGGATCCACTGCGCGAACCTGAACGATTTCGCCCTGGTCGTTACGCACGACAAGAACAGCTGCGTCGGCCAGTGGTACCGGGGTCGTCTCGATTTCTAAAGGCGTTCCATCGAAAGAAGCCGAGGACGCGAACCGCACCTCCCTTCCGATCCATTCCGCCAGCGCCACAATATCCTGACCGCCTGAGAGTGCACCCAGTATGTCTTCAAGGACTTCATTTGAACGGATCTGCTGCTCCACCGCCGAAAAATTGGCGAGTTGGGCGACGAACTCGGTCGATTCCGTCGGGTTGAGCGGATCCTGGTTGCGCATCTGGGCTGTCAACAAAGTCAGAAACGTTTCGAAATCTGAAGAAAGGACAGCCGCATCCGTCGCCGACACTTCGGTATCGGCAACAGGCGCTGTATGGATTGTCCTATCCAAAGCGGCGTTTGCCTTCTCTGGTCCTTTCAGGGGAAAAGTCGGTGCCGTGATCACTGTTTTGTTCCTTCAGTTCCCGGTATCAGAGACGAATGTCGAGGCGCCCCTCGCCGACAGCCTGGCGGCCAAGGGTCAAGTGCAGGCTTAGCGGCTCGATGTCCGCAGCCTTCACGCTGCCACCGGTTTCTGCATCCGCGATGTTGCTATCGGGCAAGTCTTCCGCCGCACCTCCGAAATTCAGGGACAGGCCATCGAAGCCGGCCTCAGACAAGGCGGAGTGCAGCACATCCGCGTTGCGGCGCAGCAGCGCTTCGACCTCCGCCCGTTCTACAAAAACGTTCGCTGTCAGCGAGGCCTCGTTGCCGGACATCGAAATCCGCACCTTGCCAAGTTCGGGGGGATCAAGCCGGATCTCCACGTTGCCGTCACCGCCATTCCGCTGTGTGACGACGCCGAGTTGCGGTAAGACCTGTTGCAGAATCTGCAGCGCAATGCCGTGCGATCGGCTTATCTGCGACACTACACCCTCCTGCGCCCTGATTACCGACATCTGTTCCCGGCCGATTGTGTCCTCCATCAGGCCTGTTCCCGGCAGCTCGGAAAGGACAACGTTCGCGGCCTTTGCCTCCAACGGCGCAAGTGTGGCTCCCTGGGTCGCAGAGGAACCTTTCTTCAATTGTACGCCCGTCTCCTTCACCGTTGCCTCAACTCTTTCAGATTGGTCTGCAACCGGCGTTTCCTCCCGTGGCCGGCCATGCCCTACCTTCGCCGCCGGGGGCGAGGAAATGGCCTGCGCTGGGGTCTGATCTGCAGGCGGTTTCCGGCCGAAATCCTTTACAGCCGTATCAGTTTGTACTTCTGGCCGAGGCTGCGCCGCGCTTTGAAGTGCGGTTTCAGTTTCTGTGAAACTGGCA
Organism: Algicella marina; assembly: GCF_009931615.1. Taxonomy (NCBI): domain Bacteria; kingdom Pseudomonadati; phylum Pseudomonadota; class Alphaproteobacteria; order Rhodobacterales; family Paracoccaceae; genus Algicella; species Algicella marina. The sequence continues at coordinate 3,096,306 of NZ_CP046620.1, forward strand.
GACACATCGGCACCTGGGACTGTCGATACCGGCACAGAACGGGCCAACGCTGCCTCTTTCTGAACCGGCAGCTCGTTCTCGCTTACCGTTTGACGCACTTCTGGCCGCACATCAGCCGTTGGAGAATCATCGTCTTGCGCAGTCGCCTGCTGTCGCACCTGCACCGGTGTGTCGACGGTTTGCACGACACCATCCGGTGCCATTTGCCCGGTCGGAACCGGCGTTTGCCTGGTCTCGGGGCTGGGCATGTCGATCCTAACCATTTCCAGCGCAGGACCATCAACCTCCTTATCTGGCAGCTCGGGCTCCTGCGAACCACCAACGGTCTCTTTGACTGCGACGTCAGAATCAGCCGGCAGTACATCGGTCACCGGAAACGCGCGGGGCTTCGGCGGCAAAAGTTCGGCCTCCGGCGCATCGGCTCCTCGCACTTTGAGCTTAAGCTCCATTTCTGCCGTCTTAATCGCGTCTTCGAACCCGTCTCCGTCACCTTTCCCGAAGCCGCCGGACAGCGCCAGTTTCGCCGAGGCTTTTCCATCCGCTCCTTTCACAGGTTGGGTAGAATTGGTGATTACCTCGAGTGGGGTCATGGGAAATGTGCCTTGGTGTTGTCGTTCTTCGCTACACATTCGCCAGCAAGCATTACCAATTATTTACCGTGACCGGCCATAAACGAGAAAATTCTCGAGGATGCCACCATGGAAATCGCCCCGCAAACCACAGCCGTCCCGCCGGCCGGATCCTCCGGAACGCAGCCGGACAGACAGGAGCAGCTAACCAACAAGGCCAAGGAATTCGAAGCGGCCTTTCTGGCGGAGATGCTGAAGGCCGCCGGCGTCGGCAAACCTCTGCAGACATTTGGCGGCGGCGCGGGGGAGGAAGCCTTTTCGGGCTTTCTCGTACAGGAATATGCCAACCAGGTCGTGGCAACAGGCGGCCTTGGGCTGGCAGCATCTATAGTAAACGCTCTCTCGGAGGATCAGGTTTGAGGCTGCTTGGCCAATTTGGTCCGCGCGCGCAGCTTTCCCGGCTAAGGAAGCTTCTCGGCACACAGCGACAGGAGCTGCGCCAGGGCCGGCTTGCGGCGTTGGCATCCGGAACGCAGCAGCTTGAAGCCTTGCTCGACCAGATCGTGGAGCTTGAAAGCAAAAGGTCCTACCGGAACGATCCTGCCTTCACCGAGGCTCTCGCCGAGTGCCGGATCGCGGCACAGTCGAATCTGGCCCTGCTCGAAGCGTCTCGCGCCGGTCTCGCTGCGGCTCGCAAGCAGTTGCAAGACATCGAGACGGCGGGTTCTCAGCTCAGCACTTATACGGGGTCCGGCTTGAAGAAGAACATCATTCGCACCGAGCCCCAAGTTGAGAAACGCTCCTGATTCTCGGGGGTTTCAGTCTTTCTTAATTTAAAACTGTAGGGAGTAAGTCCCTCAACTGATTTGGGTTTTAACACCCTGTTATGGTGTTTGTCCCAATTTCCCAGCAGCGACCCGAGGGGTTGGCACGGTGTGGTGAAACAACCAACGGCCGTAACCGCCAGGATGGCGATCCTGGGCTGCTTGCGCAGTCTTTCCATCAGAAGTGGCGTCGAAAGCGTCACACGCCAAAGGGGACATTCATGTCTAGCATTCTCACGAACAACAGCGCGATGGTCGCGCTGCAGACTCTCAACTCCATCAACAAGAACCTGGCGATGACTCAGAACGAGATTTCGACAGGCAAGTCCATTGCCACGGCCAAGGACAATTCCGCAATCTGGGCGATCAGCCAGGTGATGCAGTCGGACGTTGACGGTTTCGACGCGATTTCCGATTCTCTCGGCCTCGGGGAAAGTACGGTGGCTGTTGGCCGCAATGCTTCCGAACGGGTGACGGAGCTTCTGGGCGATATCAAGAGCAAGATCGTAGCCGCCCAGGAGGACAACGTTGACCGCGACAAGCTGCAGACGGATCTGAGCTCGCTGCGGGATCAGATTTCGGGGATCGTCTCCGCTGCACAGTTCAATGGCCAGAATCTTCTGTCCAACACGACGACCACGGGCGAGGGCACGATAGATGTCCTGGCATCGCTGGATCGTGACTCAATCGGCAATGTCACCTCCAATTCCATCAGCGTCGCGAAACAGGACCTTGGCCAGACGGACAACACGGCCGGTACGGCGGCAGATCAGGTCGGCAGCAACACCGCAATCGCAGTTGGCGACTCTGACGTCGTTTCCACCTTCACCTCCACTTCCATCGTCGCGGGCCAGACCTTTGCCTTCGATCTGACGGCCGGGCTGTCGGGCGGTGCGGATGTCGCCCTGACCGGAAGCGTGTCCTATGTCGCGCGGGAAGGTGATACCATGGCAGTCGTCGTCGACCAGATGGTTGCGCGCCTCAACTACGAGGTCACCAACCAGGGGTACGGAGATTCTCTCAGCTTCTCATCCACCAGTACGGCGGGCGAGATTTCGATGACCAACAACTCCGAGAACGCCGTGACGGTCGGAACCGCCGACGTGACGGAAGATACAGACGGTACGGCAGCTGATGGAACCATCGGCGGCGGTCTGGAATTGCTCGGCGATATCGACGTCTCCACCGCAGATGGTGCTGCAGCCGCACTTGCGGCTATCGAAACGCTGACGCAGACGGCCATCTCCGCTTCTGCCGAATTCGGGACCTCCGAGAAACGGATCGACATCCAGCAGGACTTCATCTCCAAGCTGACAGACAGCCTGAAATCCGGCATTGGCTCGCTGGTCGACGCCGATATGGAGCAGGCTTCGGCCCGTCTGCAAGCGCTGCAGGTTCAGCAGCAGCTTGGTATCCAGTCGCTGTCCATCGCGAACCAGGCTCCGCAGAACATCCTGTCTCTCTTCAGGTAAGCCAATCGGTCGGGGCGGATGGTTTCGCCATCCGTCCCGTCTCCTCCCGCGATCGCATCGCGTGAGGCAGATACTGAATTCAGCTTTTCCCCGGAGACGAAGAGATGAACGCTTCTACGCTCGCGAAGTCGGCTTACTCGAAGGCCAACTCCATCGCGCCCTCGGATCGCAACGCCGAATACAATGCTTTCGCTCGCGTGACGGCCAGCCTCGCGACACAGTCCAATTCCGACGATCCAGCCGCGTTTGCCCGGCTCAGCGAAGCCGTCTTTCTCAACCGCCGGCTCTGGTCCATCCTCGCAGCAGATGCCGCCGGCGATGGAAACAGATTGCCGGACGACATTCGCGCATCCATCCTTTCCCTTGCCAATTTTATCTGGAAACATTCGCAGAAGGTTCTGCGCAAGGAAGCATCTGTCGAAGATCTCATCGAGATCAACACCGCAATCATGCGCGGCCTGCGCGCTTCCGGAACGGGTGCATAGGGCATGTCCGGGCTGGTTCTCAAACTCGGGCCGAGAGAGCGTGTGATGATAAACGGTGTCGTCATGGAAAACGGCGACCGCCGGACGCGCCTCAACGTCATCACGCCGGATGCCAACGTCCTGCGCCTGCGTGACGCCATCCACCCGGAAGAGGCGGTTACACCGGTCAAGCGAACCTGTTACGTCGCCCAGATGATCCTCGCCGGAGAGGCCGACGCCGAAGAGGGCCGTCGACAGCTTCTCACCGGCATCGAACAACTTTCGCAAGTATTCACCGATCATGAAAGCCGCGCGCATCTCGACTCGGCTACAAAACATGTGCTCGCCGGCAAGATTTACCCGGCGCTTCGCAGTTTACGCAATCTCATCGCCCGCGAATCCCGTCTGTTTGGCCAGGGAGGTATGGCATGATTTTCCAGCCTGCCACGCCTCTGTCCGGCGTTGCCGGGCTGCGCTTCCTCGAACGCACGCAGGCCACACAACAAGAAACCTTCGACAAATCCCCCGTCATTGCGCGAAATGTAGCCAATTTTCACGAGAAAATCGGTTCAATCCTTACGGCGGAGGAACTGGTTGCTGATCGCCAGCTACTCTCGGTAGCCCTTGGCGCATTCGGACTGGATGACGAGATCGACAAGAAATTCTTCATTCGCAAAATTCTCGAGGAGGGCACGGAAAACAATGACGCACTGGCAATGCGCTTCACCGATCCACGGTATCGCCGCTTCTCCGCCGCCTTCGGCTTCGGCAGTTCCCTCGGCCCTCGTACCGGAGAGCCGGATTTCGCCCAACGCATCACTGACGCCTACAAGACCCGCCAGTTCGAAATTGCGGTCGGCAACAACGATACAAACCTCCGTCTGGCCATGGGCTTCAAACGCGAAATCTCTGAAATCGTGGCGTCGGAGGCCAGTGATGAGACCAAGTGGTTCCAAATTCTCGGCTCTGAACCTATCCGGGCGGTCTTTGACGGCGGCTTCGGGTTGCCCACCCAGTTCAAGCTGATCGACATCGACAAGCAAGTGGAAACACTCCAGGAACGGACTGGCAAGCTTTTTGGCAGTTCTTCGCCTTCCGTGTTTGCCAACAGTGAAAATGTCGATGCTCTGCTGAACCGCTTCCTCGCACGGGCCGAAGCGGAGTCCGGACCTTCGGGAAACACCCCAGGCTTCGCCGCTCTCTCCCTTTTGCAAAACGCGTCGTCATTCGGCGCGTCAGCGCGCATCAATCTCATCCTCTCCAACGGCTGAGATCCCGCAGAACTACCCCTCAAAACAGAGCTTCAGCGCCGCGAAGGCCTCTGCCGGTCCACCGGGATACTGGCGGGCAAAAAAAGCGTCTAGCTTTGGCCAGATCACGATCGCCGCGTCGATCTCAGGGTCCGACCCCGGTGTATACAGACCGGTCTGGATCATTGGCTCCGCCATCTCATAGGCTCCAAGCAGCGCCCGAGTTCGCTCGATCAGCGCATTCTCCTCCGCGGTCGCCGCGTCTGGCAGGCTGCGCGACACACTTCTACGCACATCGATAGCCGGGAACCGCCCCCTTTCCGCGATCTCCCGGCTCAACACGACATGGCCGTCCAGCAACCCACGGGTAATATCCGCCACTGGTTCTTCCATATCCGACCCTGCAACCAGCACGCTGAACACCGCGGTGATATGCCCGGCCCCAACTGGCCCTGGCCCCGCCCGCTCCGCGAAGTTGGCAATCAGATTGGAAGTGGACGGTGGAAACGCCCTCAGGCTCGGCGCCTCACCCGCCGTCAGCGCCACCTCGCGATGCGCCTCCGCCAGCCGGGTGACACTGTCGGCCAGAAACAAAACGTGCTTGCCCTGATCGCGAAAATATTCGGCGACGCTCATCGCCATCCACGCAGCACGCCGCTTTATCAACGGCGATTGATCCGACGTCGCCGTTATCACGACCGACCGCGCCATGCCGGCTTCCCCCAACACATGGTCGGTGAAATGCCGCAACTCCCGCCCACGTTCGCCGATCAGCGCAAATACGACAATGTCGGCTTCCACGCCACGGGCCAGCCGTGCAAGCAGAGACGATTTGCCGACGCCGGAGCCCGCAAAAATGCCGATCCGTTGTCCGCGCACCAGTGGCAACATGGTGTCCAGCGCCGCCTCTCCCGTTTTCAGCCGTTTGCCAAGGGCCGCACGTTGCGCCGCGGCCGGGGGCACCGCCTTCAGATCCGCCTCGGCTGCGCCACGCGGCAACGGCCTGCCGTCCAGCGGGTTTCCGAACGCATCAATGATCCGCCCTTTCCAGCTTTCATCCGGGCGCGGACCGCTGATTGGCACCAGCCGCGCAACGACGTTCAATCCCACGCCTTCGCAGGCGCTGTACATCATGACACGTGCAGATTCACGCGTGATCGCGACGATCTCGCCCCGAAGGACCTCGTCGCCCGCGGCCTCAAGTTCGACCAGATCTCCGACACGCGCCACCGGCCCAAGCCCTCGCACTTCGAGCGAGCCAGAACCAACGGAACTGACGTAGCCGCAGCGAAAGCACGTCCGCAGCTCGGCGATTTCGGACGCCAGCGGCAAAAAGTTGGTGAACATCGCATGATCCTTAAAATGATCCGGGTTTCCTCCACGCTTTATCAACCACACAGGCTTAAGGATCGGTTGAGATCGAATTTGGGAGAAACCCGAAATGGACCTGAATCTGGACATACTGCGCGCCGCCCGCAGCCTCGCCGCCCATTCGGCAGACCGTCAGGGCGTGATTGCCGAAAATATCGCAAACGCCGATACGCCCGGATATCGCGCACGTGATCTGATCCCGTTTTCAGAGACGTATGAGGCTGGTGGGCCCGATACCTTCGCCATGAAGTCGACCCGCATGGGGCATGTTCAATCCGAACCGAGCCTCCACAATTCCGAAACCACCACGATAACCGCATTCGGCGCCGAATCACCGAACGGGAACACCGTAAGTCTCGAGGACCAGATGATGCGCGGGGTGGAGGTACGCCAGAATCATGACCTGGCGATGAGCGTCTATCGCAAGACGCTCGACATCCTGCGCATCAGTATCGGAACATAGGGAACGGCGATGAGCGATCTTCTCAAATCCATGACCGCCGCCAGCAGTGGAATGGCCGCACAGGCGGCTCGTCTGCGGCTGTCGACAGAAAACATCGCCAATGCCGATACGCCGGGCTACCGCCGCAAGCTCGTGACTTTCGAGGTGATGGAAGACGCCGGCGACAGCCGCGCCGTAGCCACGGGCCGCACCTTCCTGTCCCGCGCTGACCTCGCACAGATTTACGACCCGTCGCATCCACTGGCCGGCGCCGATGGCTCCTATGAGGGGTCGAACGTCAACCTGATGATCGAATTGGGCGATGCACGCGAGGCGCAGCGCAGTTATGAGGCCAACATGCGCATGTTCGATCAGGCGCGCCAGATGGCTTCCTCTCTCCTTGACCTAATCCGCCGCTAGAAGGGCAGCAAATCATGCAGATACCATCACATGTCGCATCGCAACTCTACACCAACGCACAGTCAGTCACGCAGGCGCATCCGCGCAATGAGGGCGATGGCACCTCCTTCGCCGATCTCGCTGCCAACTTCCTCGACGCCATGCGCGCGGGCGAGGCCACCACACAGGCCGGTCTGACGGGCCGCGCCGACGCTCAGGCCGTAGTCGAGGCACTTGCCGCCACGGAAATCGCAGTCCAGACAGCCGTAACCGTCCGCGACAAGGTGGTGGAGGCGTATCAGGAAATCCTGCGCATGCCGGTCTGACCGATGAGCGAAGGTGAATTGATCGATATCCTTCGGCAGGGCCTCTGGCTGGCGGTGATGATCTCCGCTCCGGTCCTTGGCGTCGCGCTGGTTATCGGCCTGTTGATCGGCCTGTTCCAGGCTCTGACCTCGATACAGGAGATGACACTCACCTTCGTACCCAAGCTCGGGGCCATCATCGTCACGTTCTGGATGACGATGGCCTTCTCCGCCCAGTTGCTAGTTGTCTTCTACAAGGACGTCCTGCTCGCCGCTATCGTTCGCTGATGCGGAGACGAAGGCAGATCAATCCCGTTGAAATCAGCGGTTTGTTAACCGGGAATCGGCCAGTCTCTACGCAGGCCGCCAACCCGATCCAGAACGGAGCATGAGACGATGGACACACCCGGCTATGTCGCCCTGTCACGCCAATCCGGTTTGCTGAGGGAAATGCAGGCAGTGGCGAACAATATCGCCAACAGTTCCACCTCCGGTTTCCGTCGTGAGGGCGTGATCTTTGCCGAGATGATCAGCGCCGTGCCGGTTGAAGGCGGCTCCGTCGCGATGACGACGACGCGGGCCCGCTTCACATCCGATGCCCAGGGCGGGCTACAACGCACCGGCGGCACGTTCGATCTCGCCATCGAGGGTGAGGGGTTCTTCATGGTCGAAACGCCCGCAGGGATGCGGCTCACCCGCGCGGGCAGTTACGGCCCCAATGTCGACGGCGAACTGGTGAACCCACTTGGCCACCGCCTGCTCGATGACGGAGAGGCGCCGATATTCATTCCACCCGACGCCCGCACCATCGCCATCGCCGCCGATGGCACAATCTCCGCGGACGGCAATCCCGCAGCCCGGCTCGGCGTCGTCCGGAGCACCGATACGACGGCCCTATATCGGGAAGACGGTGTTCTTTTCCGGCCCGAAGCCCCGGTAGAAGCCGCGACGGATGCCGCCGTGCTGCAAGGCTTCATCGAGAAATCCAACGTCAATCCCGTCATCGAACTTACCCGGATGATCGAGGTGCAGCGCAACTACGAACTCGGCCAGAAACTGATGGAGCGGGAGGATGAACGCATTCGCGCCGTCACCCGCACACTCGGCCAGGCCTCACCATAAGGAAAGATCATGAGAGTACTCAACATCGCAGCGACCGGTATGGAAGCCCAGCAGACGCGGGTGGAGGTGATTTCCAACAACCTCGCCAACATGTCCACCACCGCCTACAATGCCCGGCGTGCCGATTTTGCCGATCTGCATTACCAGCAGGTCACCCGCGCCGGGACAATCAACGCGTCCGATGGCACCGTCCTGCCCGCTGGCGTCCAGCTCGGCCTCGGAGTGCGCGCATCGGCCGTCTCCATGAAGGTCGAGCAGGGCTCGCTTCAGGCGACCGGCGGCAACCTCGATGTCGCCCTCGAAGGCCGCGGTTACCTCGAGATTCAGCTTCCCTCCGGCCTGTCCGCCTATACCCGCGACGGCGCTTTGAAACGTACCGGTGACGGCCTCATCGTCACCGCCGATGGCTATCCCGTCATCCCGGAAATCACCATTCCCGACGAGACGCGCGAACTGACGATCAATGCAAATGGCGAAGTTTATGCCTATTTCGACGATCAGGTGGAGGCACAGTTGCTGGGCCAGTTCACCCTCGTCGCCTTCTCCAACGAAAAGGGGCTCGAGGCGGTTGGCTCCAACAACTATCTCGAAACCGCCGCGTCCGGTCAGCCCCTCGTTGGCGAGCCCGGCACCGATGGCCTCGGCACCTTCCGGCAGGGTTATCTGGAGGCTTCCTCCGTCGATCCCGTGCGCGAAATCACAGAGCTCATCGAAGCCCAGCGCGGCTATGAACTGAACAGCAAGGTCATCACCGCCGCCGACCAGATGCTCGGCGCGACCACCCAGATCCGATGATACGACTTGTTGCCCTTCTCTCACTCGTAGCCGCCTCCGGTCACTGCGACGTCCTCATCGCCAATCGCGCGATCCCCAGCCGCTCGATCATCGCGGCGGAGGATGTCAGCGTCGCCGCGCAATCGGTACAGGGCACCTATACAACGCCGGAGGAAGTGATCGGCCGCGAAGCCCGCGTCACCCTCTACCCCGGTCGCCCCATCCGCCGCGGCGACGTCGGCGCTCCAGCCGTCGTAGAGCGCAATCAGGTGGTTCCGCTACGCTACGCTACCGGCGGTCTCTTCATCGAGACGGAGGGGCGTGCACTAGCGCGCGCCGGCGTTGGCGACCTCATCCGCGTCATGAACATTACGTCCCGTACCACCGTCACCGGCCGCGTCGCCCCCGACGGCACCATAGAGGTCGGAAAATGAACAGCCTGATCCCGGCCGCCCTGCTGGTCCTCATCACTCTCGCCAGCTGCTCCCGCCTCGATCACGTGGGCCGGGCACCAACCCTGTCGGAAATCGGCGGACCAATCCAACCGGTTGCCTACACCGTCGCGCCAGGTCGCGCCGCGCTGGCTGAGGCGCAACCGCAACCGATACGCCAGGGAAACGATCGCGCTTCGCTCTGGAATTCCGGTCCGACGTCGCTGTTCGGTGACAGGCGCGCCAGCCGCCGCGGCGATATCCTGACCGTGCTGATCGAGATCGACGATCAGGCGCAAATTCAGAATTCGACCGCCCGCAGCCGCTCCGGCTCTGAGAATGTCGGCATCCCCAATCTGGTCGGCATACCTCAGATCCTCGATCGCGCGATTCTGCCCGAAGGCGCCAGCGCCGCCGAACTCGCCGACCTCAGTTCTTCGTCTTCCTCGTCAGGCGACGGTTCCGTCCGCCGTAACGAGCAGATCACCCTGCGCATTGCGGCCACGGTGGTGGATGTGCTGCCGAACGGCCATCTCGTCGTTCAGGGCGATCAGGAGGTCCGGGTCAATTTCGAACTGCGTGACCTGCAGATCGCCGGAATTGTCCGGCCAGAGGACATCAGCCGCCAGAACCAGATCACCTATGACAAGATCGCCGGCGCCCGCATTTCCTATGGCGGTCGAGGGCAGATCACCGATGTCCAGCAACCGCGGTACGGCCAGCAGATTGCCGATATCCTGCTGCCGTTCTAGGAGAATGCGACCGTGAAACTGCTCATTCCCATTCTCTTCGTTCTCGTAGGTCTCGGCGGCGGCGTCGGCGTCGGCATGATGTTGAAACCGGACCCGATCGCCGACTGCAAGGCGATGCAGGCAGGGGAGTTGACGCTGGAAGCGGAAGCCGCGGCCGAATGTGAGGACATTCTCGCCGCAGTAGACAAGGAAATCGAAGCCCTGAAGCGGGAGATGGAGGGCCCAACCACTTTCGCCGAACTCAAGCGACAGTTCGTCGTGCCACTGTTGCAGGGCGAACGTGTGCAAGCGCTCGTCGTCGCCTCGATAGCCTTGGAGATGAGTGATGGCACCCAGGACGTTGTTTATGAACGGGAACCGAAACTGCGTGATGCCTTTCTCGAGGTGCTGTTCGTTCACGCTCACTCCGGCGGGTTCGACGGTGAATTCACCGCCCCCGCCGCCATCGAGGATCTCAAGCGGCGCCTCAACGAAGCAGCCCTGCCCATTGTCGGCGACGGCTTGCGCGACGTGTTGCTGACGGAAATCGTCCGACAGGACTACTAATTCGCGAAGAAGCTGCAATCACTCTTCGGAGGCCCTGCCGTCCCGCTCTGCCCTTGCGATGCGGGTACGCTTATCCGCCTGCTGCTGTTTCTTCGCCAGCCGCGTTACCGCAGAAGTCTTGCCATAACTGCGTCTCAGCGCTTCCATCGCGTGCACCAGTTCGCGCTGATACGCGGCTTCCTCGGCATCGAGCTTCCGGCGAGCCTGCTCTGCCCACAGGTGCCAGCGGCCAAAACGAGCCAGTTCGCCGCCCGCGATCTCGCCTGTCTCCGGCATCTCCCGCACTGCCGTCTGCCTGAGAGCCAGCCGGCGTCTCTGGACTTTGCGGATCCGGGCATTGATTTCCGCCAATCGGGCCATGTCGCGGGTGAGCCCGAACTCGGTGATCCGCACCAACGGTTCATAGGTCTTGGCTGTCATGCGCCCTTCCCTTCGCCCCATAACCTCGCGCCCGCGCCTTGCGGCGCATCTCATCGGCGAACCGGATAGCCGCGGCAACCGCCTTGTAGTGCACGGCCGGGATCTCCACTCCGATATCGACCATGTCATAGAGCGCTCGGGCAGTAGCCACATCCCGGTGAATCGGAACGCCGGCCTCCGCCGCCAGTTCGCGGATGCGCAGGGCGATTTCATCGGTGCCCTTGGCCACGCATACAGGCGCCGAGCCTTTCTCACGCGTCCATTTCAGTGCCACGGACACATGTGTCGGATTGACGATTATGACATCGGCCGTCGGTACTTCCTGCAGCATCTGGCCACTGACGATCTGCTGCGCGCGCTGGCGCCGCTTCGATTTGAAATGAGGATCGCCCTCGACTTCCTTGTTTTCGTCCTTCACCTCCTGGTAGCTCATCTTCAGCTTCCGGAAATGGTCGAAACGCTGCCACTGAAAGTCTGCGAAGGCGATGAACGCCGCGATGATGGTCACCCCGATCAGCAACCGCTGCAACATGACGCCAAACTGCGCCGCCACACCGGCAGGGCTGGCTGCTGCCATGCCGACAATTTCCGAAATCTCCGAGGCGAGCACGAAATAGGCAGTGGCCGAGATCGCGACAAGTTTGGTGAAGCTCTTGGCGAATTCCACCAGTCCTGTCGGCCCGTATTTGTTCTTCGCATTGGCCAAAGGCGAAATGCGTGAGAGTTTCGGCGAGAGCTTCTCACCGGAAACGACAATCGCACGCTGCGCGAACAGCGACGTCAGCGCCGCGAGCAACGGCAGCATCAACAACGGCGCCAGCGCGAAGGAAACGGCGCCGACGACCCGGGCAGACAATTCTCCGCCACCCGGCCCGAGCAGCCGCCCCTCCAGCTTCTCCGGGTGGTCTAGAAAAACCGCCATCACACCACCGGCCTTCTGCAATCCGGCAGCCCCGACCAGCGTCAGCGCCAGAAGCATTCCCGCATATACCGCCGCTGCAGTAACTTCATTGGACTTGGCGATATCGCCTTTCTTGCGGGCATCCTCCAGCTTCTTTGGCGTCGGATCATAGGTCTTCTCCCCACCGCCTCCCGCCGCATCGCTCATCTCGGCATCCCCAGCGGCAGTGCCAGCGCCCGATCCAGATGCCCCGACCAGACACCGAGGATCAGGGGGGCGGCCAGCAACAGCAGGACAAGCGTTGCCGCGGTGATGGCCGGCGCACCGACGAAGGCGACCATCAGTTGCGGCATCGCCCGGTTGATGGCCCCGATAGCGACATTGTAGAGAAAGGCGGCAATGACGAAAGGCGCTGCCAGCGAGAACGCCAGCGCAAAAGCCCGGACCGCATGCGCCAACCCCCAGGCGGCGACATCGCCGGCAGGCAGACTGCCGCCGAATCCGATCAGGTCATAGGAAATCAGCATTGCTTCGATGGCTTTCAGGTGCAGGTCCAACACCATCGCCAGCGCCAGCCCGGCCAGCACCAGCGCGTTTCCGAGTGCCGGCATCGGGTCCGGCGCAACGCCGGAACCGGCAATCTGGGCCAGCGCGGTCGTCTGCGCCGCGATCGAACCCGCCAGTTGCAACGCCATGACCAGCAGGCGAAACCCCAGTCCGATCAGCAATCCCACGGCCGCCTCGGTGAGGATTGCACCGCCGAAGCGTACCATCGTCCATCCGCCTGTCAGCGCGGACCGGTCCAGCATCGGAAAGATCACCAGCGCAAAGGCCAAAGCTGCCGCCAGACGAATGCGCACCGGCACGAACTGCTCACCAAAACCGGGCAGCAGCCCTACGATTGCTGCCACTCTCACGAAGGTCAGGATCGCGGCCAGCAATGCCGCCTCGCTGAAATCCAGCAGGCTGGCCACCATATCGAACATCAGGCCACACCCACCATTGCCGGCCGGCCCTGATGCGAAATCTCGTCAAAGGAGAAGACGGGGTTGCGGATGCCCTTGGCTGACAGCACCGTATGCAGGAAACGGCGACGCCGGGTGGTGGTGATAACCGCCGGATAGCGCCCGCGCGCGGCCGCGTCGGCTATCTTTTCCGCGATTGCGTTGGCCAGTCGGTTGAACTCCGACGGCGGCAACGCCACGTCGACAACGTGTCCATCGGCCTCGATCTGATGTTCCTGGAACAATTCCTCCCATGCCGGCGAAAGCTGGATCAGTGGCAGCGTGCCATCCGCCTCCTGCAACTCGGCGGTGATCTGGAAACCGAGGCGGTGCCGGACGTGCTCCGCCAGCGCCTCGGGCAGCTGGGTTGCGCCGTTGGCCTCGCCGATCGCCTCCAGGATCATCGGCAGATTGCGGATCGACACACGTTCTTCCAGCAGCAGGCGCAGTACGGATTGCAACTGGTCCACGGGCACCTTGTCAGGGATGAACTCGTCGATGATCCGTCGGTTTGCCTCGCCCCGCGCGGTGTCCGAAAGTGCGACGAACTCGTCCAGCAGCCGTCGCATCGATCGCCGCGTGAACAGCCGGGCGAAGTTCTGCTTGATGACCTCCAGCATATGCGTAGCGATGACCTCCGTCGGCGTCACCACCGAAAGTCCTTCCAGCGTCGCCGCCTCCTGCTCCTCCGGCGAGATCCACCTGGCCGGGGCGCCGTAAACGGGCTCCGCCACGTTGCGGCCGGCCGGCGCCGCCGGCGCATTGTCACTCAGCAGCATCAGCATCTTGCCAACGTCGACCTCCGAGCGGGCGACCTCCACCCCCTGTATCCGGATCGTGTAGGTGCCATCAGGCAGAGAGACATTATCCGTCAGTCGGATTTCCGGCAGAATAAGCCCGTATTCCTGCGCGATGTGATTGCGCATGTTCGCGATCCGGCTGTCGAGGCCTGTCGCCTCCTCCATCACCATCGCCACGAGATTGCCCGCAAACTCCATGTGGATCTCATCGACATCCAGCATGTCGCCCAACTTGCGTCGCGGCGCTTCCTCCGGCGCTTTTGCAGCCGCCTTCTCTTGCGCCCGTGCGGCGGCCTTGGTGCGAGCCGCCATCCAGGCGGCAGTGCCCAGCACCGCCGCCCCGGCCACGAAGGGCAGGAACGGCAGCCCCGGGATGAGCGCGAACAGCGCCATAAGTCCGGCAACGGTTCCGAGCGCCATCGGGTAGCCGCCCAACTGGTCGATCAGCGCACGGTCCGCCGAGCCGAGCCCGCCACCTTTCGAGAGCAGCAGCGCGGCAGCGATGGAAATGATGACGGCAGGCACCTGTGTCACCAGCCCGTCGCCCACCGTCAGGATGGAATAGGTCTCGAACGCCTGCCCAACCGGCATGTCATGCAGGAAAATTCCGATCAGCAGGCCCATTACCAGGTTCAGCAGGGTGATCAGCAGCCCCGCGACGGCATCGCCTTTCACAAATTTCGAGGCTCCGTCCAGAGATCCGAAGAACGTCGTCTCCCGTTGCTCCAGTTCCCGACGCTCCCGCGCCTCCTTGTGGCTCAGCGCCCCCGCGGCCACATCCGAATCGATGGCGAGTTGCTTGCCCGGCATCGCATCCAGCGCAAACCTTGCGCCCACTTCCGCCATCCGCCCTGCGCCGCGCGTGATAACGATGAAGTTCACGATCATCAGTACCGTGAACACCACCAGCCCCAACACGACGGAGCCGCCCATGATGAACATCGCGAAACCCTCAATCACCCCACCGGCGGCGTCGGAGCCGGAATGACCTTCAGCGATGATCAGCTTGGTCGAGGATACGTTGAGTGACAGCCGCAACATCAGGCTGGCGAGCAGGATTGTCGGAAAGGCCGAAAAATCCAGCGGACGCTCGATGAAAAGCGTGATCGTGAAGATCAGGATCGCGAGCCCGAATGAGGCCGCCAACCCCATATCCAGCACGATTGCCGGCACCGGCAAAACCATCATCACGATCACCGCCATCAGCGCCAGCGCCAGCAGGATTGTCGGGTTGAACAGGTCGTTGAGCCGCAATGTCGGGTTCACGGGCGACGCCCCGCTTGCCCGTTACCATTGGGTGGGAACGCGCGCGCCATGTCAGTACAAGCCCCCTCTCGGCTGGTTCAGGAGCGGTTGGCCGGAACCATGGAGCGAAATCGCCGCGACCGATCCCATCAAGGGCGGCGGCACCGTCTGCGTCTGCAGGCCGGCGAGGCCCTGCGTGCGCTCCACCTCCATGTTGTGGGCATATTCCGCCCTGCCGATCGCCGATGGCGGCGCACTGTTGCCTAGTTCCGCAAGAATGCGATCGAACCGCGCCGCATAGCGCTCGGCGAATTGTGGCGTCCGCGAGTGATAGGCACCTGCCGCCCGGCTCCAGCTGCCGGTTTCTCCGTAGAGTCTGCGCAGGAACCGTGCCGCGTAGAGTGCATTGATCTGCGGATCGAACATTTCGGCGATAGAGGCAAAGGCATTGCCGTGCCAGCGGAAGTTGATCTGGAAACACCCCACATCAAAACTTCGCGCGCCGGTCGCGAAATGCGCGTTCACGTAGGCCAGAGCTTCCTCGCGCCCGGCAAACCACTTGCCCACGCCCTCCATGTTCACGGTCCACGGCCAGGCCCGGTGCTCCCCGTCCAGCCGCCGCCCGGTCTCTGTCAGTGAAATGGCCTGCAGGACGACACGCGGTACACCGGTTTCCCGGGCGGCATGGGTTGCCGCGGCATCGCACATGGCGGCGACATCATCGACGGGGCGAACTGAAGTTCCGGCCAGGGTGCCACGGCCGGTCCGGGCATTCAGCTGCTTGACGAAATAGGGAATACCCGCCCGCGCCGCAGACCGATCCCGCCGGCTATCAGCAACCTCCGTCGAGGGCTGCCGGCCCCGGGTATCGTCGGAATTTGCCCAGGCAGGCAGTCCCACTGGGCCGGCCAATACCCATACTAAAAACATTGAAAGGAGGCACACGCCACGCCGCATCCGGGATTCTCCTCAAATCGCCAACGTTTGTCCGGTGTAGTGCCCCATGGTTACCAACAGGTAATCAGCACCCTGACTTTCGGATTGCTCGCCCTACATCCACGGACAAGGGGGATACGAATGGATTGGCTGACGGTATCAGGGTTCACAGGGGCAGCAGCAGCCGCCGCCGCCACAGGCATGCTCTTTCGCCCCGGTCTCTGGTATCAGAGCCTGGCCAAGCCCGGCTGGTCCCCGCCAAACGTCGCTTTTCCCATCGCCTGGACAGTGCTCTACATAGCCATGGTCGTCGCGGCGGTCCGTGTCGCAGGCACGCCAGACCCGGCGCCGGCACTCGCCTTATGGGCCTTTCAAATTACCCTCAACGCACTCTGGACGCCCGTTTTCTTCGGCCTGCACCGCAAGGGTGCGGCCGTCTTCGTAATCGCTGCGCTCTGGCTGGCCATCGCCGTCACCACCGTCCTGTTCTGGCAGAGGGACGTGTTCGCCGGCCTGCTGTTCACCCTCTACCTCGGCTGGGTCAGCTTTGCCGCCGCCCTCAACTTCGACATCTGGCGACGCAACCGGCACCCGTCCGGGCATAGGTCCTGATCCGGCGCCTGCCTGGGTATTTTCCCACCAGCGCAGTTAACCTGGGCTTAACCAGTCGATCTCTAGTCTTGTCGTGACCGGTTTGCACCGTTGTCGGCGGCTGCGGTCCCGCCGCACGAAAGGCCCTCATATGCCCGACGAGATGCTGATTCACACAGGCTTGTACACCCCACGCCAGGCAAAGGGGCGTATGTCCGGCAGGCAGATGCAACAGGTTCTCGTGGTCGGGGCGGGCCTGGCAGGGGCGGTTTATGCCCGCGTGCTGGCCGAGTATGGCCTCAAGGTACACGTCATCGACCAACGCGACCACATCGCAGGCAATTGCCATGATGAAATCGACGATGAAACTGGCGTCCGCTTCCACACCTATGGTCCGCACCTGTTCCATACGTCCAACCACAGGGTCGTGGAATGGCTTTCCCGGTTCACCGATTGGCTGCCGTATGAGCATCGCGTCGTAGCCAGGCTCGAATCAGGGCAGGAGGTGCCACTG
The DNA here is from genome assembly GCF_009931615.1 of Algicella marina. Lineage (NCBI taxonomy): Bacteria > Pseudomonadati > Pseudomonadota > Alphaproteobacteria > Rhodobacterales > Paracoccaceae > Algicella > Algicella marina. The sequence goes on from NZ_CP046620.1 coordinate 3,113,438, forward strand.
CCCGTCAACCGAGACACGGTGAACGCTGTCTTCGGCACCCGCCTCGCCACCGTCGAAGAGGTGATGGCCTTTCTGGCCGGAAAGGTGGAGCGCAGGAAGGTGATCGCCACGGCGGAAGATCACCTCTACGCCCATATCGGGCCGACGCTCACCAATTTCTTCTTCCGCCCCTATACTCGCAAGATGTGGGGGCTGGATCTGCAGGAGATGGATGCCGCCGTCGTCCGCCGCCTCCAGATCCGCATGGACAGTGAAGACAGGTACTTCCCCAACGATACCTTTCAGGCCCTGCCCGCCAAGGGCTATACCGCCATGTTTCGTCGTATCTTCGACCATCCTGAAATCACCGTTGAAACCGGCCAACCGTTCGCGCAGGCAATGCTGTCGGACTACGATTTCTGCTTTTCCTCCATGCCGATCGACGCCTTTTACGGATACCAGCTTGGCGAACTTCCCTACCGCTCCGTCAGGTTCCAAACCAGCAGGCACCGACGCGATGATGCCCCGGGGCACACAACCATCAACTACACCGACGAAGGCCCCAACACCCGCGAGACATGGTGGCACGCCCTGCCAGGACATGATGGCGGCGGCAGCGAAGTTCTCACCACGGTGGAGGAGCCCTGTGATTATCGCGACAACGGAATGGAACGGTATTACCCCGTCAAGGCGCATGACGGCCGATACGACAAACTCTACGACCGCTACCGCATCATGGCCGACGCCGAAGAAAAGCTCACATTCATCGGCCGCTGCGGCACCTACCAGTATCTCGATATGCATCAGGTTGTGAACCAGTCGCTCACCGGTGCGGGCAAATGGCTTCGCCTGCATATGTCCAACGCCGCCTGAAAGGCCACCCCTCCAGAACGGAGACGTGAAGATGAAGCTGGAAGATTTCCCGGACACCGGTCGGGACCGGCAGATCCGCGCCACACCCGCGCCATACGCCATTTATTTCGACTGGCAACTGAACCTTCGCGCCGGTGGTCCGCCCGGATATCTTGCCAACCTTGCTGCCGGGTTGGAGGAAAGCGGCCTCGCCGCGCAGGTCGACCTCATCACGCGCAATCCCGGCGACACGTCGCGAACGCCGCGAAAACCCTTCGCACCGGAGGCCCGGCCACTGTTCTCCTCCCACACCCGACGCCGGGAAGATGCCGCACCGGAGGGGGAGGCGGCCACCGCACGCGCCCACCGCCAGGCAGCCTTCGCCGCCCGGACGGACTGGATGCACATACCGCCCGCCAATCTCCGCCGGCTGGACCCGCAGGCGCGGCACATCATCCACGCCCATACCACCACCGATATCCTAAAACTTCACAACACCCTCACGCGCCACGGCTGCCGCCACACCGTCAGGCTCGCACTCACCTCCCACTGCCCGGAAATCCCGGCCAAGGAATGGTCCGAAAAACTGTACTCCGAAGGCGCATCCGCCGCCGCCGCCGAACTCCACTTCCGCAACCATCGCTTCCTCGACCACCTTGCCTTTCACCACTCCGACATCCTCATCTTCCCCTGCGCCGAAGCGATGGAGCCTTACCGATCCACGTTCTCAGACTTCGCCCGTTGCTTCGGCCAGCGCGACACCCGCTTCGTTCCGACCGGCGCCACCCCACCCAAACTGGCAACGCCAAGGGAAGCCGTGCGTGCGGCCCACGCTCTCGGCGACACCTTCACGGCCTGCTACATCGGTCGCCACAATGCCGCCAAGGGCTATGACATCCTCGCTCGTGCCGGTGCCGCCCTGCTGGCGAAGGAGGAAGACCTCGCGTTCCTGATCGGCGGCCATCCCGGCCCGCTGGCCGCCCCCGGCCATCCCCGCTGGATCGAACATGGCTGGACGGAGACACCCGGTGATCTCGTCGCTGCCGCGGACGTCTTCGTTCTGCCCAACCGCCAGACCTACTTTGACCTGATGCTGCTGGAGGTTCTGGCCATCGGCATCCCCGTCCTTGCCGCCCGCAACGGCGGCAATCGCTTCTTCGAAGGGCTCAGTCCCGGCATCATGCTCTACGATTCAGAGGCAGAACTGGCTGAGGGGCTGCGGCATTTACGCGCCCTACCGGCAGAGCAGCGGGTCAGCCTAGGCGCCGCCAATCGCGAACTCTACGAACAGCGCTTTACGCCCGCACAATTCGCACGGGCCTATACCGAAACGCTGAACGCCATCGCCACGGATTACCCAGCCGCAAACGGAACCGGCAAACTTTCGGCCATCACCCGAAACCGGCGACCAAAGGTTTCCGTTATCGTCCCGGTCTACAACGTCGAGAGATACCTCGAGGATTGCCTCGCCTCCATTGCCGCCCAAACCTTGGCGGATATCGAGGTACTGCTCGTCAATGACGGCTCCACCGATGGTTCCACAGCCATTATCGACAGCTTTGTCGCGCAGGATTCCCGGTTTCACAGGGTGGACAGGGCCAACGGTGGCCTCTCCGCCGCCCGCAACACCGGCCTGGACGCGGCGACAGGCGCCTTTATTGCCTTCGTCGACAGCGACGACACCATCGCTCCGACCATGTTGCAGGACATGTTCCAGGCTTGCGAAGCAACAGGGCTCAAACTCGCGGCCTGCGGCGTGCAGCACATGGATGCCAGCGGCACTCCGGCCGAAGCTGTGGCCGGCTTCATCGAAGATCAGATCGTTTATCCGAAATGGATGGATGGCACCATCGTCTGCACTCCGGAAACACTCACCGCAATCTATCCCAGCGCCTGGAACAAGCTCTACCACCGCTCCGTGTTCGACGGCTTGCGCTATGATCCCGGTCTCTACTACGAGGATCATCCGGTTTTCTATAAGGCTTTCCTCGGCCAGCAGCGTTTCGCCTTTGTTAACGCGCCACTCTACCGCCACCGTGCCAGCGCCTCGGGGCGTATCACGCAGGATGGCTCCCGCCGGGCACTCGACATATTCACCATTCTCGATCTGATTGAGAGCATTTTCCGCGCTCACCTGTCATCCCGTGAAGACTTGAAGCGGCTGATGGCCCGGCTCGTTCTCCGCCTCGTCTGGGAAAGGCTGTTTACCGTGAAGGATCCGCGCACGCGCTTTCGTCTGGCCGAACAGGCGGTCATGCGTTTCGCTGCCCTTGAAGTTACGCAAGACGATGTCATCCGGTATAAGGACAGGATCATCGAACCGGCCTTCGTCGAAACCCTGTTCGCCTGCGCCGAAGAAGGTCAGTGGCAACAACCGGAAAAGGCGCTGGCACCACTGGAGCAGCGCATCAATCTCCGCGATGCAACTCCCGATCCCGTTCCCCGCAAACATCGCATGGTGCGTCTGAAGGAGGATCAGGGCTTCATCCTCGTCCACCCGCAGACCGGGCGCACAACCACTGCCGAAATCACCGGTCTGGGTTTTTTCGGCGCGGCCGAGATCGCGATGTCCCTGTCGGTGGAGAACCCGAAGTCGGCAGATATCGCCTTCCGCGCGCGGGTCGCCCCATCCCCCGTCGTCGATGGGTCCCGCCTGTTGCGGGAAGGTGATCCTGTCTGGCTCGCCGAAACCGACTGGCAGACCGTGGCGCCACTCACACAGGAACCCTGCACCGTTTTCGTCCCCGTCGGCACGCCCACGCTGGCCCTCTATATCCAGACAAGGCTGGAAGACGGCGCAAGCATGCACAACGCCTGGGCCCGCGTCCGCGATATCCGCGTCACCCCCGTCCGCGGGCCCGAAGCGAAGGCCGGCGAATGATCCAGCCCGTCCTTCGCATCCACATCGGTTTCCACAAGACCGGCACCTCCTCCACCCAGATCGCCCTGGCGGAACAGGCCGAAGCCGGTCTTCTTCCGGTGTTGTATCCATTGGCCGGAAGGCTGGAAAACTGGGCCTACGCCCATCACCAGTTGGTGGAAGATCTGCGGCATGGCAATCGCGACAGTCTCGATGCCATCGTCGTCGAGCACAGGTCGCAACCGGATTTGCCGATACTGCTCAGCAGCGAGGATTTCTCGATGGTCGAGGCCGGGTTCACGCTGGCACAGGTTCGCCAAGCCTTTCCCGACCACCGCCTGGAGATCATCGCAGTCGTCCGCAACCACGTCGACTGGCTGCGCTCCTACTACATGGAGCGGGTCAAGAGAAACAGCACCCAACTCTCTCCGATGCAATTCGTGCGGGAGCATCTGCACACCCGCCGCTTCAGCCCCGCACTTCATCTCGCCCGCGCCCTTGGCGGTGAATTGCAACTCTTCAATTATGATGCACTCACCCTGCCGGCTGGCCTGTTTCCGTCATTGGCAGGTGTGGAGATGCAGGTTGACGCGCACACCCGTTGGAACAGAAGCCTGACACCACAGGCCACCTTCGCCCTTCTCCACGCCTACCGCGCCGGTGTCGCGAGCCAGGTGCCGGTGAACCGGGTGATCCACAATGCATTCAAGCTCGACCAACAGGTCCGTCAGATGGCCGCTGCCGTCGACATCTTCACGCCAGCCGAAATTGCGGAGATCCATGCATCCTTTGCCGATGACCGAGCCGAAGTGAACGCCCTGGCCGGTCATAACGTGCTTCCCGACGATATCCCGGTCCCGAAGGGGCCGCACATGCCAGAGGATCCTTCCGCCGAAGCCGTCTACCTGCGCGCATTTCTCGGCAATCAGCCCTGACAGGCCGTAAGTGAAATTTCCTTGGGATGGCCCGGTTTTGCGGAAATTTTACCTGGGCTCGAAAAATCGACGGAAACACTCGCAATACCGAAACCATACCAAACCCATATCGAAACCATAATTACTTACTGCCGCGCAAACAGGTTGAAGGCCATTAATGGTGAATGCTAGCATTCCCTTGTAACCATACGTCACCCGCACACCTCATTTCGCGTGCGTGGCCCGTTTTTGACAAGGCGATCTCATGGTATTTGAGACGACGGCGTTTCCTGATGACGGTCACCGACAAGCGAGAATCCGGATATGCATGGCGGTCCTGCGGCAGGTTTCTCCGCACCGTTTCTCAATTGCCGCGCGGGCAATCGCCATCACCCGGGTCCTAGCCGGCAAACCTGACAACAGTTCCGAAATTTACAACGAAATCATAGCCCTGCACCATCTGCTCGCCGCTCTCGGGATCAGAAATCACTGCGATGAGATGCGCCATGATTCTCGGTTCGGAACCCCGCACGCCGCAACGCCATTGCCTAGGCACTCGCTGGAAATCATGGCCGACAAAGCCCTGACCCATCCCCCCTTTTCTTCGGAAGTGATCGTTGCCGCCCGGGACCTGATGGCCGTCCCGACTTCAGAAGGCTGTCCGGATATTTCCGCATTGGCCAATGAAATTGCTACCAATCAAGACTTTGATTTCATTGATAAAAGCTGGCCGTCCAGTAGTATGGCCTCAAAAATTTTCGCCATCCTTTCCAGCCCACCCGACACTCGAACCATAGACCATGGAGACGATCCGGACGCGGCGGTTATCCTGCTCTGGTACATCCTTAGGCTCAAAAGCCCGCACACCGCCGTCCATTGTCAAAGGGTCACCCGTCTGGCCATGGCGCTCTCAGCCGAGGGTGGCCTGACCACCGGACAGCGGGATACACTTGCACGTGCTGCTCTCCTCCATGATGTCGGCAAGATCACCCTGCCTGAGGCCCTTCTTTCCAAAGCAGGAAACCTTACATTCGAGGAAAGGGAGGAATTGCGAACCCATGCGGACACGGGCAGGTCTATCGTAAAGTGCATCCCCGGTCTGTGCGAAGAGGCCGAAATCGTCGGTCGCCACCACGAAAAATGCGACGGCAGCGGTTATCCGCAGGGATTGGGCTGCAAGGATATCGACCTTTTGACCCGGATCGTGACTGTGGCCGACGTCTATGACGCTCTGTCCCATGCCCGGCCATACCGGGCGGCCCTGCCGGATGCGAGTGTGTTCAACATCTTGAACACGGAAATGGCTGACCAACTCGACTCGTCGATCGTCGCGGCACTACGCGAAATCGTCGTCAGCGACCACGCAGCGCCTTCAGCATCAGATTAACGTTCGCAGGGTCGGCATCCGGGGTAATGCCGTGCCCAAGGTTAAAGATGTAGGGTTGTCCCGCGAATGCGTTTTTCAAATTGTCCACGCTTTTCAACAACATGTCACCGCCCGTCACCAGCAATGCAGGATCGAGATTGCCCTGCACACAGGTCCGGGGCGAAAGCTCCCGTGCCGCCCATTCGGGACGAACACTGGTATCGATGGCGCAACCTGCCACACCAGTAGCATCCACGAAATCCAGAAGCTTTTCACCGGCCTGTCTGGGGAAGCCGATTGCCGGCACTCCCGGATACCGGGCCCTCACAATATCCAGAATGCGCTTTGCCGGTGCCGTCGCGTATTTGTCGAACAATGCTCCCGGCAGCGCTCCGGCCCAGCTGTCAAAGAGCTTGATCACCTCTGCCCCGGCTTCGATCTGGCGGCACAGGTATTGTGCCGTCGCGTCGGTGATAAGGTTCATCAATGCATCGAAAGTCTTCGGATCGCTGTACATCAGCTGCCGTGCCGGCGCCTGATCCTTCGTTCCCTGACCGGCGATCATATACGTGGCAACCGTCCACGGCGCACCTGCAAAGCCGATCAGTGCCGTCTCTTCCGGCAAGCTTTCGCGAAGGATACGCAGGGTCTCGTATACCGGACCAAGTGTATCATGAATAGCGTCAACAGGTTTGAGCCGTTGCAGATCGGCGGAAGATGCGATGGTCGAGAGCCGAGGCCCCTCTCCTGTCACGAACCAGAGATCTGCGCCAAGGGCCTGAGGGACGAGCAGAATATCGGCAAACAGAATGGCAGCGTCAAAGTCATACCTCCGCAGAGGCTGTAGCGTTACTTCCGCCGCCAGCTCAGGTGAATAGCACAACTCAAGAAAACTGCCCGCCTTCTCTCGTGTCTGCCTATACTCGGGCAGGTAGCGCCCCGCCTGACGCATCATCCATGCGGGCGGCGGGTCCAGCGCTTCTCCAGCCAGAGCCCTCAGCAACCGTTTGTCTTCACTCTTCATTTTTTGTCCTCTGACAGGTCCGGTGGACCTTACATTCCGCCCTTGATAAGGAAAAGCCATTGTTCTGCACGGTCGTCCCCACGGCCACCGGAGGCGCTTGAGACATGGACGAAAGATACCCCAGCCCGCAAACGCCCCTGCGTATCGGAACACGTGGGTCTCCTCTGGCCTTGGCTCAGGCGCATGAAACGAAAGACCGCTTGATGAAGGCTCACGGCTTGCCGGAAAATGCCTTTCACATTGAGCCGATCCGCACGACCGGCGACGCAATCCAGAACAGATCTCTGAGCGAAATTGGCGGAAAGGGCCTGTTTACCCGCGAGATAGAAGAATCCTTGCTTGGCGGGCGGATCGACATAGCAGTACATTCAATGAAGGACATGCCGGTTGACCAACCGGATGGCCTGACACTCGGCTGCTACCTGCCAAGGGAAGACGTCAGGGATGCGTTCGTATCATTGAAATACGGCTCCATCGAGGACCTCCCGGAGGGCTCGGTTGTCGGCACCTCCTCGATGCGGCGGCGGGCTCAACTAAAATATCGCCGGCCGGACCTGCAGGTGGTGGAATTTCGCGGCAATGTGCAAACACGGCTACGAAAGCTCGCTGACGGTGTCGCCAGCGCCACTTTCCTCGCCATGGCCGGACTGAACCGGCTGGCGATGGAAGATGTGCCGTACACACCAATACCGGCGACCTCGATGCTACCAGCTATTGCGCAAGGTGCCATCGGGATCGAATGGCGTATCGGAGACGAGGCCATAGAAACCCTGCTGTCCGCGATCCACGATCCTGCAACCGGCCTGCGCCTTGCGGCTGAGCGGACATTTCTCCGCGGGCTGGACGGTTCCTGCCAGACACCGATCGGTGGTCTGGCAGAACTTTCTCAGGGAAGGCTTCATCTGCGTGGAGAAATCATTCGCCCTGATGGTTCGGAAATGCTGACGCATGAAATCACAGGCAGCGAAACCGATGGCGCCGCAATGGGCATGGAGGCAGCAGCTCTCTTGCGGGAACGCGCCGGACCGGGATTTTTCTCAGAATGATCCGTCAGCGTTGGCTAAAAATGGCTTCGGCATATTGCTCCATATAGATCCGGAGCCAAGGCGTGAACCGATGCGGGCTCTGGCCGATTTCCTCGCGCAGTCCATCCAATGTGACCCAACGAGTCGCCATCACTTCGTCCGGATTTGGGTTCGGCAGCCAATCTCCTCTGGCCACAAAAATATGTACGCACTCATGCTCGATCAGACTTTGGCCGACTTCGGCCCGGTATTCGAGTTCGCCGAAGGATTCCACCTCAACCTGCGCAAGACCCAGTTCCTGCTGCAATCGTCGCGTGGCACAGTCTGCGGCCGCTTCACCCCAGTACGGGTGGGTGCAGCATGCGTTGGCCCACAGTCCAGGAGTATGATATTTTATCAAAGCCCTGCGCTGCAGAAGCGTGCGCATCCCGTTCATGACAAAAACCGAGACAGCAGGATGTCGAAGGCCTCGCCTGTGGACCTCCAGCTTGTCCACCGGCTTCAGTTCACCGTTCTCCCATGCAGGAATCATCGTCATCACGACAGCTGGTCGGAGAGCGTCAGGCAGCAAACGGAATCAGGATGGCCCGCCAATGACCTGGACCCACCACAACTTACCATTCGATTCCTGAAACCAGCCAAAACCAATGGACGTTGCCTGCGGGGCCAGCATCACACGTCGCGTCGTCGGGTCATCGAGCCACGACTGAAACAACGACACTTCGTCGTCGAAACTCTCCGAGATATTCTCGCCAAAAACCTGCCCCTGGAAACCGGCCCGTGCCGCCCTATCGTTCGGGGAAGTACCGTCGGAACCGAAATGCCACGCCCTCTCCTGCACACTCATGTCGCGAGCGTGCGTCAGTGCGGCGGCTGTAAGGCGTGCAGAGAGCTGAACCGGGGCAAGCCCTCTTTCGGCTCTCAATGCGTTGACCGTATCAACGTGGCGTGCACGTACGGCGCTCGTCTCCGCGCTGGAGATGAAATCGACCCCAGAGCTTGATGTCCCGACCGGGGTACAGGCCGTAACCAGCAGGATCGAAGACAGAAGAAGGAAGACACGGAATAGCATGGTGAACCCTGTTGCCGAAGAACTTCCCCGTTCTCTACCTATATTCCCGGGTAGGTACAATTGGTTGTTCGCAAAGCACAGGCGATGCGCGGCTTTCGCCACTGAATTGATGCAAGCTGCTGTTCTGCCTAAACTCCCGTGATCCGACGATTCTGCCCGAAGGAAAGATGATGAACGAACAATCCCCCTCGCACACCGGAAGCTCAATGACACGGCGCAGCTTCACCGGGCTGGCCGTGGCAGGAGCAGCAGTCGGCATTTCCGCTCCCGGCGCATTTGCCCAAGTTCCGCCCGGAGTGGATTCAAACGGCTTTCCGATTGATGGACCGGTACCCGAACCGAAGTTGAAGCGGCGTGTTTCAGGATTTCTGAGCCGTGATTGGCAGGATTTCTTCCCCTCCCGGCGCAACGGCGTAATTCTTGTCGATACCAAGGTGCGCGTGCTTCACTACTGGAACGAGGAAGGAACGATCTACAAGATCTATCCCACTTCGGTTCCGCTGACACCTGAACTCACGCGCACGGGTCGGACGGCCGTCGTTCAGAAACGTGAGGGACCGGATTGGCGGCCGACTCCCAACATGTTGCGACGCAACCCGGACCTTCCGGAATATGTTGGCCCCGGGCCGCAAAATCCGTTGGGCACCCACGCACTCTATCTATCGTGGCGCTACTATCGCATTCACGGTACCAACGACACGCGCAAGATCGGCCGAAAATCCTCGAACGGTTGTATTGGCCTTTATAACGAACAAATCGCGGAACTTTTTGGCTGGGCGAAAGTTGGGACTCAGGTGCTTCTCATCTGATTTGCGGCATGAAAGCCACGAGTTATTGCAATCAAGGCACAGCAAGAGGGAAACTGAGGCTATATCATGTCGCAGGATTGCAAATTCCGGGCTTTCTCCATACCGATGAAACCGCACTGCCTGTTAACCATAGGTACGCAACCGAAATATTTGGCCAAATGGAGACCAAAATGAAACTCACTGCAACTGTTGCGGCCATCGCGCTGCTCGCAGCCCCCGCATTCGCCGGTAACGTTGAGCCGTTCGTGGCCCCCGAGCCCGTAGCTGTTGACGAGCCCGTCGGTGGTTCCAACGCTGCATGGCTTGTCCCGCTGATCGGCATCGCCATCATCGGCGCTGCTGTGGCTGCAAACCAGGACTGAGTTCAGCCATCTGGCTGTACTGAAAGGCGGGCTTCGGTCCGCCTTTTTCTTTACCCAAAAGTCATTTTCATAAGCTTTTCGAGCATTACCTTGTCTTCTCCGGAGAAGGCGGCAGGCTGATCGCTGTCTATATCGAGTACTCCCAGCAACTCACCCTCTGAAGAGAACACCGGCACCACGATCTCCGAACGAGTGGTCGATGAGCAGGCTATGTGCCCTGGAAACGCATCTACATCATCGACCAGTTGGGTTTCACCGGAAACGGCAGCGGCACCGCAGACTCCCTTTGCAAATGGAATCGCCAGGCAGCCGTGACCGCCTTGGTAAGGTCCGATCTTCAGCAAGTTCGGTTCTGTCACCCGGTAGAAGCCCACCCAATCGAATCGAGAATCGGAGTTAAACAATTCACAGGCCACTGTTGCCATCTTGGCCACCACGTCGTCCTCACCCTCAGTCAGGGCCAAAACTCTTGCCAGCACCGTGTCCTTATCGCCCATTGTCTTCTGCCTCCTGCTCATTGAATCCACCTCGCATAAAAAAACCCGGGCCGAAAGGCCCGGGCAAGTCGCGACCGGGGCGCTACCGCCCCGGCGGGGAGATTCAGTTGGTGAACTCAGGGTATGCTTCCATACCAAGCTCGGATGTATCGAGGCCTTCGATTTCTGCCTCTTCGCTGACACGGATCCCCATTGTTGCCTTGAGGATGAACCACACCGCGAAGGAAACGACGAAGACGAACACGCCGACGATGATGATCGGAACCAGCTGGCCCATGAATGTTGCGTCAGAGTTCGTGAGCAACACTGCCAGCGTACCCCAGATACCTGCGAAGAGGTGAACAGGGATCGCACCGACAACGTCGTCGATCTTGATCTTGTCGAGGAACGGCACACCGAAGACAACGATCACACCACCGATCGCACCAATCAGCGTTGCCATGCCAAGGCCGGGCGTCAGCGGTTCGGCGGTAATGGAAACAAGCCCGGCGAGAGCACCGTTGAGTACCATGGTCAGATCGACCTTGCCGTACATTACCTGCGTCAGGATCAGTGCAGCAATTGCCCCACCAGCCGCAGCCGTGTTGGTGTTGGCGAAAATACGGGAAACGTCTGCGGCATCGCTCATTGTACCCATTGCCAGCTGGGAACCGCCGTTGAAGCCGAACCACCCGAGCCAGAGAATGAATGTACCGAGCGTCGCCAGCGGCATGCTGGAACCAAGCATCGGCACGACGCCGCCGTCACGGTATTTGCCAACGCGCGCACCAAGAAGGATCGCACCGGCGAGCGCGGCCCAGCCACCGACTGAGTGCACAACAGTCGAACCAGCGAAGTCCAGGAAACCCCACTGACTATCAAGGAAACCGCCGCCCCATTTCCATGAAGCTTGGATCGGGTAGAGGATACCCGTCAGGATCACGGTAAAGATCAGGAACGGCCAGAGTTTGATGCGCTCCGCCAGCGTACCGGAAACGATAGAGGCGGTTGTAGCGCAGAACATAAGCTGGAAGAAGTAGTCCGATCCAGTAGATGCGTAGCCCGCGTCATCAACGGCATCGGACGCAACGCCCACGGCTTCCAGAAGCGCCGGGGCGAAAAGAATACCCAGGTAGCCACCTGTCTCATCCGATCCGATGGACCAGCTGCCGAGCGGGTACATCAGGTTGTACCCGATCAGGTAGTACATGATGGATGCGATCGAGAAGAGCGCAATGTTCTTGGTAAGCTGGGTAGTGACATTCTTGGAGCGGACGAGACCTGCTTCCAGCATCGCGAAGCCGGCTGCCATCCAGAAGACGAGGAAGCCGCCGACGAGGAAGAGGAGAGTTGTTAGGATCCACTGCGTCTGGGCTGCGGTTTCACCCGTGGCCTCCTGCGCCAGGACGGGCGAAGCTGCCAGCAGCGCCGCTGCGGAGAGCCCGAAATACTTGAGTTTGTTAGACATGTTTTCTCTCGACATTTGATTGTGAGTTGAAGGGCTCAAAGTGCGTCTTCGCCGGTCTCGCCGGTGCGCACACGTAGGGCTTGCTCGACATCCAGCACGAAAACCTTGCCGTCGCCGATCTTGCCCGTCTTCGCCGTCGAGGCGAGTGTCTCGACCGTTTGGGCGACGAGCGCGTCAGACACGACAATTTCCAGCCGGATCTTCGGAACGAAGTTCACGACATACTCGGCACCGCGATAGATCTCGGTGTGGCCGGCCTGCCGCCCATACCCCTTAACTTCTGTGACCATAAGTCCCTGCACGCCAATGGAAGTCAGCGCTTCGCGGACTTCCTCGAGCTTGAACGGCTTGATCACGGCAATAACCAGTTTCATGTTTTTCCCTCTTGACCTCTGGGAGTGCGCAGAGTCTCAACTCACGCGCTCAGGCACCACGAAAGCGACGAGGCGGTTGCGGATGCCAGAAAAACGATCCGATCAACGCCGTCAATTTTCCGGAAAATGACGGAAAAGTGTCTCTGTGAGGCAATTGCTGGGGAAACTGCGTATTTTTTGTGCACCCGATAATGCTCTCGTTTTGGCTCCACAAAGCCCAGCAGAACGATTATGGTGAAATCACGAGCGGACCACAAAAGGCAAAAAGCCATGGCCGGTACAGGCAAAAGACAGAAGCGCAGCCGCCCGAGGCGACGTGCGCGGACAACCAAGCGCGGACCCGGCCTGATAGAACGGGCGCTGCGCCGCATTTTGCGGTTTTTCTTCGGAATTTTCTGGTGGTTGGGCCTCCGTGTCGGGATTGCCCTGGCAATCGTCATAGGCGCGACGACGCTCTATTTCTATGCCACGCTGCCGCCGATGGAAGAGTTGCTGGATGGCAGGGATCGCGGATCAGTAACCTTGCGCGACCGCAGCAACCAGATTTTTGCGTGGCGTGGTGAGCAGTATCAGACGACCCGCACGGAAACTGCATCCCCCCACCTCGTAAACGCCGTGGTTGCGACAGAAGACAAGCGTTTCTTCCACCATTTCGGATTAGACCCGAAGGGCATCGCGCGGGCGATGACTGCCAACTTCAAGGCAGGTCGGGTCGTGCAGGGTGGATCCACAATTACCCAGCAGGTGGCAAAGATCCTGTTCTTCGGCAACACCCGCAGCCTCGAACGCCATATCAAGCAGATACCAATCGTTCTGGCGATGGAGTTGAAATACACCAAGAACGACATTCTTTCGATTTACCTAAACCGTGCCTACCTGGGTGCTGGTGCGCAAGGTTTCGAAGCCGCTTCACAAAGATATTTCGGCAAATCCGCAAGGGAAGTTGACCCGGCCGAGGCGGCGATGCTGGCTGGCCTGTTGAAGGCTCCTTCGCGCTATGCACCGACCCGCAATATCGATGCGGCGCAGGGACGGGCCAATGTCATCATAGATCTCATGCAGGAACAGGGACACCTGACGCGCATCGAGGCAGAACTGGCTCGGGCACAACCGGCCTCACTGTCACCGGCGGCGGAAGCCCGCGCTGGCGGCTATTTCGCAGACTGGATCATGTCTGCCGGACCCAGTTACCTGACGCAGGGTACGACAGAGGACGTAGTGATAGAGACGACCTTCGACCCACGGATTCAACAGGCGGCGGAGGCCGCGATTGCCAAGATATTTGCGGAAAAGGTCAGCGAGGGCTCGAAAGCTCAGGCTGCCGTCGTAATCATGTCTCCGGACGGCGCGGTGCGCGCCATGGTCGGCGGGCGAAAAACCTCTGGCCCCGTGGCCGGGCAATTCAACCGCGCGACAATGGCCCTGCGTCAACCCGGTTCCGCCTTCAAACCCTTGGTTTACGCGGCAGGTCTGGAATCCGGTATGTTGCCGACCGATACATTTTTTGACGCGCCGATCACACTCGAAGTACCTGGTTCCAAATCCTGGTCACCGCAGAATTACGACCGCAAGTTTCGTGGCGAGATCACATTGACGCAGGCTCTGCAGCACTCCATCAACACTGTCGCAGTGAAGGTGTCGGAGCGGGTGGGACGTGAACACGTGCGCGCCATCGCGCAGGATTTTGGCATTTCGTCCCCAATAGCCAAGGGACCGTCACTGGCACTGGGCGTTTCCGAAATGACGCTTCTTGAACTGACGGGTGCCTACGCTGGTATTCTTAACGGCGGTCGCCGATCCAAGCCCTACGGTTTGACGTCCATCAAACTGAAAGGCGACAATACCACGTTAATGGGGGCCGATCGCGAGGCGAATTTCAGGGTCCTCAACGAAACGGCTGACGGTTTCCTGATCTACATGCTCAACCAGGTCATCGAGAACGGCTCCGGCGCGCGCGCGAAACTTGCGGACAGGCAGGCTGCCGGCAAGACCGGCACGACTCAGGCAGCACGCGACGCGTGGTTCATAGGTTTCACGGCTGATTACGTGGCAGGCGTCTGGATGGGTTATGATGACAATACGCCGCTGAAGGGTGTCACCGGCAGCGGCCTGCCTGCGGAGATCTGGAACGAAGTGATGACGCGTGTTCACCAAGGCTTGCCGCCGCGGCCATTACCGATGCTGATCCCCGCTGCCCCACAGGTCGTTGAGAGGGCAGTGCAACCGGGTACGGACGACCCGGTTGCAAACTCCGTGATGGAGAGTGTTCTAAACTCGATCTTCGGCAGCGGGAACTAAGGCCTCAGCCCCGCTGGTTAAGATCGGCAATCAACGCATCGACGCTGTTACGATTGGCTTCCAGCAATGCGCCAACTTCGTTGCGCTCGGTCGACAGCATTGAAACTCCCTCGATGAAGAGGTTGAACATCTTCAGGCTGCCGGATCGATCACTTACCTGCCAGTCCACGGCAATCGGCGCACTCCCGCTGTATTTCAGGACCGAAGAAACCACGATCCCCTTGTCGCCGCGGTCAACCGCCCGCGTCACTTCGACAGTCGCATCGCGGAACTCACGGAACTGTTTGCCGTACTTGCGGGCAAGATAGCCACGAAACGCCGAAATAAAGGCTGACTGCTGCGCTCCCGAGGTCTGCCTCCAGGCCGGACCGAGGACCGAGCGGGCAATGACTGGAACGTCGCCATACGTAACAAAAATCTGCTCAAAGCGACTGAGAGCCTGCGCCGTCGACTGGCTGCTCTTCACGACCTGCAACAGTTCGGCAACAATCTTGTTGACGAGGCCGATCGCCTGATCGGTCGTTGCCGCAGCGGCGCCGTGCGGCACGACTGCAAGACCGCCCGCCGCAGCGATACCAGCCATCACGGACCGGCGGGAGATTTGATTTTCATTCAAAGGCATATGGATCCTCCAGATCGTCCTCGCTGACACCACCACTGAGTGCCTGCGCCTTGTTTTGCAAATACGCAATTCTCGCAGCGGAGTAACTGTCCGCCGACTCGTACAGCAACGCATTTATGACGCTTGCAAACTCGTACCTCTGGTTCACGATGTCAGCCACCGTTGCGCCTGCGAGTACCTGCTGCTGCGTCGGAGTCAGTACATATGTAGTGGGATTCATCGCGAAATCGACAACGCGACCGGCAACATCCCGCTCGCTGGACGGACCAAAGACCGGCAACTCTACATAGGCGCCCTCGCGAACACCCCATACGGCCATCGTCTCTCCGAAATCGGTCGGCCGCTCGTAAATGCCGGCATCGGTGCCGATATCGAGCAAGCCTCCGAAACCGAACACGGTATTGACGGCGAAACGCGCAAACGTGGCACCGGCGTCGTCGAAATCTCCTTGCAGCGCGTGGTTTATGAAAGCCAGCGGCTCATTTATGTTGGTGACAGCATTACTTATTCCCTTGCGGACGGGCTGAGGAACGACGCCGCCGTAGGCCTCCGACGTAGGTTTGAGAAGGTTTTTGTCCAGACCCTTATTGAAGGCATGAACCTTGCGGTTGGTATCTTCGTACGGGTCCTGGTTGCCCGAACTAAGTTCGGAAGTATCGGTACACCCCGCCACCCCGAGCGCCACGATGGCGAGAGACAGCCTCGCGATACGTCCAAATCTTTCAGAAAGCATTATCAGCCCCGTTAACTTTGTGCCCATATAGCATTATACAATTCCTGTGCCAGAGCGGCGGTTTCAATTGTGATCTATCTCTTGCACAGAGACATGTAACGTGATCAGCACAGAAATTCCCGCACGGAAGTGATTTTACAAGGCCAACCCGGTGTTTTTTGGCCGCGATGAGGACAAGTGATGCAGATGCAAAAGCTCAAGTCTGCCTTTCGGCCGGCCAATGCGAAGGGAGAGTTGCGGCAGGCTTTGGTCAAAGGCAAGGGATTGTTCTGGTCCCTCGGAATTTTCAGCGTTTTCGTGAACCTGCTGATGCTGACGGGACCGCTGTTCATGTTGCAGGTCTATGACCGTGTGCTCGCCAGCCGGTCGATGGCGACACTGACAGCGCTTTTTCTGCTCGTGGCCGCCCTCTACGCCATAATGGGGGTCCTTGACTATGCGCGCGGCCGCGTCGCGGCTCGCATCGGCGCCGATTTTCAGAACACTCTCGACGCCAGGGTGTTTGACGCCATTCTCCGCCGATCTGTCATCCCGTCTGAGCGCGCCAAGCCGGCCACCGGACTACGTGATCTCGAGTCAGTCCAACGTTTCATGTCCGCGCCAGTGGTGTTTGCGATCTTCGACATCCCGTGGACCCCGATATTCATTCTCGCGATATTCATATTTCACCCGCTCATGGGGTGGCTGGCAATCGTTGGCGGGCTGATTCTGATCACGGTTACCATTCTCAACCAAATGCTGACGAAAAAACCGCAACTCGACGCCCAGATGGCGTCGAACCGCAGTGAGGCGTTTGCTGAAGGTCTGAGAGAACAAGGCGAACTGGTTCAGGGACTGGGCATGCGGAATGCCGTATTGCATCGGTGGAAAGAAAACCGGGATGCAGCGCTCGGTTCCCAGATCCAGGCGAGCGACCAGACAGGCATCTTTACCACCCTGTCAAAGACCTTCCGCTTCTTCCTGCAATCGGCGATGCTTGCCTTAGGCGCATATCTGGTGCTGAAGGGCCAGCTTTCACCCGGTGCGATGATTGCCGGTTCGATTCTGATGGGTCGTGCTCTGGCACCGGTCGATCAGGCCATTGGCGGGTGGTCCCTCTTTCAACGGGCACGGCAGGGCTGGTCTTCTCTGGAGGAGTTATTGAACTCCACTGCCCCGGAACCGGAACACACGCCGCTCCCGGCGGCGCGCTCCATCCTTGAAGCACAGCAGGTAACCGTCGTTCCGCCGGGTGAGAAGGTTGCGACACTGAGGATGCTCAGCTTCCGGCTGGAACCCGGGCAGGCACTCGGCGTCATCGGTCCGTCCGGTTCCGGCAAATCTACCCTTGCCCGTGTGCTCACCGGAATCTGGCCAGCAGCCTCCGGCAAGGTCCGTCTGGACGGAGCAACGCTTGACCAGTATTCGCCCGAAGCGCTCGGCGCGCAGATCGGCTACCTCCCGCAGGATGTCGCCCTTTTCAATGCGACTGTCACCGAGAACATCGCCCGACTGGCCGCTGAGCCGGACCCGGCGAAGGTTGTGGAAGCCGCCAAAAAGGCGGGTGCGCATGAGATGATCCTCAATCTGTCCAACGGTTACGATACAGTGCTTATGTCCGGCGGCGGAAGGTTGTCCGGTGGTCAGAAGCAACGGATCGGGCTTGCCCGCGCGATGTATGGCGATCCGGCAATCTTGATCCTCGACGAACCGAACTCCAACCTCGACAGCGAAGGCGGCAACGCACTTAACCAGGCGATCCGCACGATGAAGGAAGCAGGTAAGTCGGTCATCATCATGGCGCACCGACCCAGCGGCATAACGGAATGCGACCTTCTGCTCGTGATCGAGAACGGGATGCTGAAGGCGTTCGGCCCGCGTGACGAAGTGCTGCGAGAGCAGATCAAGAATTACAACCAGATCGCTGGCTCCATCGGGGCGGAGGGCAAAAAATGACCGACGGAACCAAGAAATGGAACCCGATCGTGCCACTGGCCATAGGGTTTGTCGCCCTGTTCGTACTGATCTTCGGCCTTGGCGCCTGGTCGGCATTGGCCAATATATCGGGCGCAATCGTTTCGTCCGGAATGATAATCGTCGAAGGCAACCGTCAGGCGGTTCAGCATCCCGAGGGCGGTGTGGTCGGTGAAATCCTCGTGGAAGAAGGCCAAAGCGTTGAATCCGGGGATCTTCTGCTTCGGCTCGACGGACGCATGGTCCGCTCGGAGTTGGCGATTATCGAAAGTCAGCTCTTCGAAATCATGGCCCGTCGCGCACGACTGGAGGCGGAGCGGGATGGCGCCGATGTTCTGCGTTTCGATCCGGAACTGATTGAACTGGCCAATACGCGCACCGAAATCCTCGAGCTGATGTTAGGCCAGGAACGGCTGTTCCGCGCCCGGCAGGATTCACGTCAAAAGGAAGTGGAGCAACTTTCCGAACAGAAGGTGCAGATCGGCAACCAGATCGAGGGAAGCCAAGCGCAACTTGCAGCGCTGAAGGATCAGCTCGCCTTTATTGAAGAAGAACTGACCGACCAGAGAAGCCTTCTGGAAAAAGGCCTGACGCAGGCAACGCGCGTTCTTTCTCTTCAACGCGAGAAGTCCCGTCTCGGGGGCCTTGTGGGCGAATTGACGTCACAGGCGGCCGGGCTTGCCGCCCGGACGACCGAGATCGAGATTGGAATCCTGAAGCTAGATACCAGCCTGAGGGAGCAGGCAATCAGCGAGTTGCGGGACATCCAGTATCGCGAAATCGAATTGAAGGAGCGCCGCCTTTCCTCGCGGGAGACGCTTTCGCGCCTCGACGTCAAGGCCCCGGTCGCGGGTGTGATCTACGGCCGCCAGATCAATACGATAGGTGCGGTCATTCGACCGGCCGACGTGATCATGTATATCGTACCCCAGGACATTCCGCTCGTCATTTCCACCCGCATCGATTCCATCAACATCGACGAGGTGGCTGTCGGTCAGGAAGCAGCGTTGCGCTTTTCGGCATTCGATCAGCGCACATCACCGGAAATCTACGGATACGTCAGCAAGGTGTCGGGCGATGCCTTTGTCGATGAAAACACCGGCTATACTTATTATCAGGCCGAGATCCTGCCGAAAGAGGGCGAGGTAGAGAGACTGGGTGACATCACACTTGTACCCGGCATGCCTGTGGAAAGCTTCATAAAAACTGGCGAAAGAACGGCCCTCAACTATCTCGTCAAGCCACTTGCCGACTACTTCAACAAAGCCTTCCGCGAAAGCTGAGGCCAAAAATTTCCCCGACAAATGAGGTTGCAATGGCCGGTGCCATCGACGCGAAACTCAAATCTCTCGACATCACCCTGCCTGACGCTCCGGCGCCTGCAGCCAATTACGTACCATATGTCCGTAGCGGCAATCTGGTCTTTGTTTCCGGCCAGCTTCCTTCAGGCCCGGATGGCCTGATGAAAGGCAAAGTCGGCAGCGAAACGGATGTGGCCACTGCCCAGCAGGCCGCGCGCCAATGCGGCATCGCCCTGATCGCGCAGCTGAAGGCCGCCTGTGATGGCGATCTCGACAAGGTTCAGCGCGTCGTGAAGCTAACCGGCTTCGTCAACGCAACTCCGGAGTTCGGCGATCATCCGGCCGTGGTCAATGGAGCTTCTGACCTTATGGCGGAAGTATTCGGGGCCAAAGGCTCCCATTCGCGCGCAGCAGTCGGCGCGGGGTCGCTGCCATTCAACGTATCTGTCGAAGTTGAAGGCGTTTTCGAGATTGCTTGACCTAGCCTTTCTGCGCTGCCCGCTCGCCCATCGAGGCCTGCATGATCGCACCATCGGGGTCGTCGAGAACTCACGCGCCGCATGCATTGCGGCGGTTTCCGCCGGTTTCGGCATCGAAGTGGATGTCCAACAATCAGCGGACGGCCAGGCGATGGTTTTTCACGATGACCTGCTGGATCGTCTGACTACCCGGAAGGGACAGGTAAAAACGTTTCCTGCTGCTGAACTAGGTGAAACGCCATTGACCGGCAGCGAAGAAACCATCCCCACACTGGCGGAAATTCTCGAGATCGTCGCGGGTCGGGTTCCATTGCTGATCGAAATCAAGGATCAGAGCGGCAGAATGGGTCCAACGGACGGCGAACTGGAAAGAGCCGTTGCGAGTGAGCTTGAGAACTACATCGGCCCGATTGCCGTTATGTCGTTTAATCCGCATGCTGTCGAACTATTCCGCGAAGCCCAGCCATCGGTGGCTAACGGTCTGACGACTGACAATTATGACCAAAGCGAATGGAACCTTTTGCCTACGGATGCGCGGCGTTCCTTGAGCCGGATGGAAGCCGTTGACAGGCTGAAGCTCGATTTCATCAGCCACAATCACCTGTTTTTGTCGGATGCCGCCGTCCGTCGGCAAAGGGAGAACGATCTTCCAGTGCTTTGCTGGACGGTACGTTCCGCTCTGGAAGAAACTGCGGCTCGGGCAGTTGCCGACAACATCACCTTCGAAGGTTACTTGCCGAAGCATTGACGCCAGCGCAATCACCCCCAAGTGTAGGCAGATGAAACCCCCGAAACCGGACGCTGCCAATGGATGACTCTCCAACCATCGAGATTGACGTTCTGGCCGCAATTGAAGATCTGCCAGCAAAGGATTGGGATGCTTGTGCTGATCCGGAAAACGCGGCGCGTTCCGATAACCCTTTCACCACGCACCGTTTTCTAAAAGCTTTGGAAGACAGCGGCTCCGTTGGGAAAGGAACCGGTTGGCAGCCTCGGCATCTCGTGGCACGTGCGCAGGGCGAAGTCATAGCCGTGATGCCACTGTACGGAAAGTCCCATAGCCAGGGTGAGTATATCTTCGACCACAACTGGGCCCACGCCTATGAAAGAGCGGGCGGGCGCTATTATCCGAAACTGCAATCGGCAATACCGTTTACCCCTGCCACCGGTCGCCGGTTTCTCACTCGTCCAGGTTGGGATGGTATTGGCCGTGCCGCCTTGACCGATGGTGCAATTCAGCTTGCGCAAGGAAACGGTGTCTCTTCGATCCACATCACTTTCTGCACTGAGGCCGAGTTTGATGCGGGCGGCAACGCCGGGCTGTTGCAGCGCACCAGCCAGCAATTTCATTGGAATAATCGCCAATACTCTGATTTCGAGGCATTTCTTGCGGACCTTTCGTCACGAAAGCGCAAGGCGATCCGCAAGGAACGGCGAACGGCAATGGCCAGTGGTGTCACCGTTAGCGGGCTTACAGGAGACGATATCAAGCCCCATCACTGGGATGCCTTTTGGGAGTTTTATCAGGATACAGGCGACAGAAAATGGGGCACTCCCTATTTGACACGGGAGTTCTTTGAAGAGGCTCACGCTCACCTGCGGAATGACATCCTGCTTTTCTTTGCGGAGATGGACGGACAGCCCGTCGCCGGCGCTCTGAACTTTCTGGGCCAAAACGTGCTTTATGGACGCTATTGGGGTTGCAGGTATGAGGTCCCATGCCTGCATTTCGAAATGTGTTATTATCAGGCCATTGATTTCGCTATTGAAAATAACCTCGAACGCGTGGAAGCCGGGGCACAGGGAAGTCACAAACTGGCTCGCGGATACCTACCTGTTCCAACTTACTCACTCCACTGGGTGGCCGACGAAGGGTTCGCGAAGGCAATCAGCCAATATCTTGAGGCGGAGCGTGAAGCGATTGACGAGGAAATCGAGATCGTCACCAACTACGGCCCGTTTCGCAAGGTGATGAGCGAAAATGAAGGAGGTGCTGCGCATGGCGGAGAAACTGAGTGAGACGGAACGCGAGACGGCGTTATCTGAGTTACAGGAGACCGGATGGAGTTTGGACGCCGATCGCGACGCCATCAGCAAGGAGTTCAAATTCTCCAACTTTGTCAGTGCCTTCGGCTGGATGAGCCAAGTCGCAATGGTGGCAGAGAAGATGAACCATCATCCCGAATGGTCGAACGTATACAACAACGTCAGCGTCACCCTGACGACTCATGATGCGGAAGGTCTGACGGAACTTGATCTGAAGCTTGCACGCCGGATGGACAAGCTCGCTGGCTGACTACTACAACTGATCGAGAAGGCTCTCTCCACCGGAAAGTTCACACACTCCCGGGCTTTCCTCGATGTTCAGATGAGTGACCTTGCCACCTTCCGCGACAAGGGAGAAGCGTCGGGACCGGGAGAGCAGGCCGGCTGGCGGTGCGCTGAATTCCAGTCCGAGCGCCTTGGCGAAGTCAGAAGCCGGATCAGCCAGCATCCTTATGCCCGCCTCGCTGGCACCAGTCGACTCGCCCCAAGCCTTCATGACGAACGGATCGTTTACGGACACACAAGCGATGGAGTCTACACCCTTGCTTTCCAATTGTTTTTTAGTGCGAATGAAGCTCGGCATGTGGGCGGAAGAACAAGTGGGCGTATAGGCACCAGGCACACCGAAGATAACCGTTTTACCCGAGCCCAGAATCTCGGCGAGAGGAACGGCCTTCGGTCCTTCGGGGCCGATCTCGATGAAGGTGGCCTCTGGCAGTTCGTCTCCGACGGAAATGGTCATTTGGCGGCTCCTTGATTGCGCTTCTGACTCACGATCCTATAGGGTGCGGCTCAGTTTCGACAGGGGTAGAGAGCCCCGTTTGGAGGAAAAGGCAATATGGCGGGAATCGTGGTTGTCGGGGCCGGGCAGGCCGGTGCGACGCTGGTGGAGACACTGCGCAAGGAGGGCTACGACGGGCCGGTGACGCTGGTGGGAGCTGAGCAACATTTGCCATACCAACGCCCTCCACTTTCCAAGAAGTACCTGCTGGGCGAATTGGAAGTCGAACGTCTGCACCTGCGACCACAGAGTTATTATGACAATGAAAACATCGCGTTACGGCTCGGAACGCGAGTGCGTGGCATAGATCGGGACACCCGTGAAGTGCATTTTGAAGGTGGCGACAAACTGGCATACGATCAACTTGCGCTGACAACCGGATCACATGCGCGGCGACTGCCTGAGAGGATCGGCGGGACACTCGGCGGAGTGTATACGGTGCGCGATCTGGCGGATGTGGATGCGATGGCGGCGGAAGTGGTGCCTGGGCGACATGTTCTGATCGTCGGCGGCGGGTACATCGGGTTGGAGGCTGCGGCAGTGGCGGCGGCCAAGGGGCTACGGGTGACGCTGATCGAGATGGCAGACCGGATCCTGAAGCGGGTGGCCTCTGCCGAGACCGCCGAATACTTCCGCAAACTTCATTCTTCTCATGGCGTTGAAATCGTTGAGGGAATTGGACTTGAAAAACTCGAGGGCGACGCGCGGGTCACTGCTGCACTGCTGACGGATGGTACGCGGCTCGATGTGGATTTCGCAGTTGTCGGCGTTGGGATCGAACCTTCGACATGGCTGGCGGAGGCGGCGGGGCTGCGGTTGGAGAACGGGATCGCGGTGGACGGATATGGGCGGACGTCGGATCCAGCGATATTTGCCAGTGGGGATTGCTGTTCCTTTCCCTATCGCGGCGGGCGGATACGGCTGGAGTCGGTTCCGCATGCCATTGATTTTTCAGAAGTAATTGCGAAGAACATGCTGAATGGTGAGGTGGAATACGTCGCCAAGCCGTGGTTCTGGTCCGACCAGTATGACGTAAAACTGCAGATTGCCGGGCTGAACACCGGTTTCGAGCGGGTCGTGACACGTAGTGGCGCGCGGGAAGGATCATATTCCTGCTGGTATTTCAAAGGGTTGGAACTTCTGGCGGTGGACGCGATGAACGACCCGAAGGCTTATATGACTGGCAAACGCTGGATCGAAGCGGGGGTTTCTCCGGAAGTGGAATCGCTGGCGGCTGGCGCCGATTTCAAAGAGATTCCAACGGCTTAGAGGATGAGAATCGTCGGCGGCAGGTGGCGGGGGACGGGACTGGCGGCGCTGGGCAAAGGCGACGCCGCCGCGCATCTGCGGCCGACCTCCGACAAGGTACGGGAAAGCCTGTTCAATGTGCTGGAACACGGGGGATATCCGGCGCTCGATGGGCTGCGCGTGTTGGACCTTTTCGCGGGCACCGGTGCACTGGCGTTGGAGGCGCTCAGCCGGGGCGCCGCAGAGGCGCTGATGATCGATGACGGGGCGAAGAGCGGCGCGTTAATTCGGCAGAATATCGAGCGATTACAATGTGCTGACATTGCAAAACTGCAACGCCGATCCGCCCTCAAACTGGGCGGCAACGCCGGGGCACCCTACGACCTGATCTTCCTCGATCCGCCCTATGGCAAGGGGTTGGGAGAGCGGGCGCTGACGGCTGCGCTGGCCGGTGACTGGTTGGCTGCGGAGGCGGTGATCGTGTGGGAGGAAAGCGCCCGGATCACCCCGCCGGAGAGGCTGAGAATCGCCGATCAAAGGCGCTATGGCGACACCGAAATCACGATCCTGCGGCGCCAGTGAAACCCGCGTATGGGTTTGGTATGGCAAGCCGTCGCGGGGAAGTCGACTTTTGCGGCGCGGTACGGGTTTGCAGAGAAAGGTAATGAAACTGATTACCTTTGAGGTAAGAAGAGCATTACCAGAAACGTAAGTCAGTTTTGCTGACTTGCTTTCGTCTGTCTCCTCATCCCTCTGTATCCGGCGAACAGCAGGTGGCACCGGCTCAGCCGATGATCTCGAACTTCATCACGTCCACCAGCCCCCTGTCCGTGATCTTGAGGTTGGGAATGACGGGTAGCGCGAGGAAGGCAAGTTGGAGGAAGGGTTCCTCGAGCGTGACACCGAGGGAGAGGGCGGCGGCGCGGAGGGTGCGGAGGGTTTGCTCAACCTCTTCGAAAGGTGCTTCGCTCATCAGGCCGGCGACAGGGAGGGGCAGTTCGGCGAGGATCTGACCATCACAGGCCACGGTGAAACCGCCCTCGATTTCCGTCAGGCGGGTTGCGGCGAGGGCCATGTCTTCGTAACTCGCGCCGACCACGGCGATGTTGTGGTGGTCATGGCAGACGGTGGAGGCAATGGCGCCCTTTTGCAGGCCGAAGCCCTTCACGAAGGCGGTGGCGATGTTGCCGTTGCGGCCGTGGCGTTCGATGACGGCGATCTTGATGAGGTCGCGAGACGGGTCGGGGCGTTTGTCACCGTCCTCCACCGGGATGGTTTCGTGCAGGTGCTCGGTGATGATCTTGCCGGGGAGGATGCCGATCACGTCCGTCTCCGCGCGGTTGGAGGTGGTGCGGAAGCTGGCGGGCGTGATCGCGGGGGCCTTGACGCTTGCGCGGCCCACGGGCGGGATGGTTTGGCGGGCGGCGTAGGCTTCCGGCGTGAGGCGGATGCCGCCGGAGAAGACGATTTCGGCGCGGCACTCGGCGAGGCTTTCCATCACTACGATATCGGCGCGCTTGCCCGGCGCGATGTGGCCGCGATCCTTCAGGCCGAACGCCTCGGCCGCCGAGAGGGTGGCGGCGCGGTAAACGGCCAGCGGCTCGCAGCCGGCGGCGATGGCGGTGCGGATCATGTGGTCGAGATGACCCTGCTCGGCGATGTCGAGGGGGTTCCGGTCATCCGTGCAGAAGGCGATGTAGGGGGAATTGCGCTCCGTGATCAGCGGCATCAGGGCTTGAAGATCCTTGGAGACGGAGCCTTCACGGATCAGGATGCGGAGGCCCTTCTGCAGCTTTTCCAGCGCTTCTTCGGCGGTGGTCGCCTCATGCTCGGTGCGGATGCCGGCGGCGATATAGGCGTTGAGATCCTGCCCCCGCAGCAGCGGCGCGTGGCCGTCGATATGCTGGCCCGCGAAAGCGTGCAGCTTGGCCATGCAGCCGGGATCGCGGTGGATGACGCCGGGAAAGTTCATGAATTCGGCAAGGCCGATGCCCTGGGGGTGGCCGTGAAGGGCGGCCAGTTCCTCCGCCCCGATCTCGGCCCCGGCGGTTTCCATGTGCGAGGATGGCACGCAGGAGGAGAGTTGCACGCGGATGTCCATGCAGGTGCGGGTGGCGGCATCCAGAAAATACTCGATGCCGGGCACGCCGATCACGTTGGCGATTTCGTGCGGGTCGCAGATGGCGGTGGTGATGCCGCGCGGTCCGACGCAGCGATCGAACTCGAACGGGGTGACGAGCGAGGATTCGATGTGCAGGTGCGTGTCGATGAAGCCGGGTGTGAGGATCTTGCCGGAAACGTCGATGATCTCGGCGGCGTCGTAGGTGCCGACGCCGGCGATGGTGCCGCCAGCGATGGCGACATCGCCTTCGAGGAATGCGCCGGTGATCGTGTCGAAGACGCGACCGCCGCGCAGGACGATCTCGGCAGGAATTTCGCCGCTGGCGGTGGCGATACGGTCTTCGAGGGAAAGTGGCATGAGGCGATGACCTGACATTCGTTTGGGTGTTCCGGACCGGTTTACCGCTTTTGCGGGTGCAATGCAGCATTTCTCGGCGCGAAATGGGTGTCACCGGTGGTGGAACCGGTTTGCCCCACGCGGCTTTACCATGGACACACGCCAGTTCGAGAGAGGCACCATGGGCAACAAGGCCTGCGCGATCATCAACAGAAAATCCGGTCGCGGCAGCGACGAGGAGAGTTTTGCCCAAACACTGAAGCTGCTGGAGGATCGCGGTGTCGAGGCGATCCTGCTGAAAAAACCGGCCGACATGGCGAAGGCCGTTGATGAGGCGGTCGCCAAGGGGTTTGACCCGATCATCGCCGCTGGCGGCGACGGGACGATCTGCGGCGTCACGGAAGCATTGCGAGGCAAGGGGCCGCGGCTGGGAGTTCTGCCGCTGGGCACGTTCAACTATTTCGCACGCAGCCTCGGCCTGCCCGAGGATGCCGAGAAGGCGCTGGATGTCGCGTTGAACGGGGCTGACTCGACGCTTTCGTTCGGCGAGATCAACGGCAAGGTTTTCCTGAACAACGCCAGCATCGGTGCCTATGCCGCCGTGCTGGAGGTGCGGGAGGATATCTACAAGAATTGGGGCCGCTCCCGGTTGGCGGCCTATTGGTCCGTCATCGTTGCCATGGCGACGCTTTACCGTTCGCTCAAGATGAAGATCACGGTTGATGGCAAGGTTCACCAGATGCGTTCGCCGGTGGCGTTCGTCGCCATCCGGGCCTATCAACTGGCGGAGTTCGATCTCGAGGGCGTCGAGGAGATCGAGGACGGCAAGATGGCGCTGCTGGCGGCCCGTGACTCCGGCCGCTGGATGCTGTTGTGGAGGGCGATGCGCATCTTCTTTCGCGGCGCGCGCAAGGGGCAGGATTACGTGCTACTCTCGGGTAAGGAGATCGATATCGAAACCAGTGCCGCCCGTCGGTTCGCGCGGGATGGCGAGCGGGAGCGGATGGCGGGGCCCTACCGCTTTCGCCTGAAGGAGAATGCGATACCGATTCGCGTGCCGCACCCCGAAGAAAACGAGGCTTGATGCGACTGTTCCTGTTGTCAGACCTGCATTTCGGTCGCGCCAACCCGGACCTCGTCGCCCCGTTGCTGGCCACCATCGAGGAAGCCGCGCCTGACCGTGTCGTGATTGCCGGTGACTTCGTACAGCGGGCGCGGGCATCGCATTTCAGACCTGCCTGCGAATTTCTGGAGCGCCTGCCGGTGCCCTGGGACGCGGTGCCGGGCAATCACGACATTCCGCTCTATAACCTCCCGCAGCGGGTGCTGGCACCGAGGGCCGCATATCGCCACTGGATCGCGACCGAGACCGAACCGCGCGTGGCGTCGGATGATGCGGTGATCGTGGGGGTCGATACGACGCACCGGTGGCATCATCAGCGCGGGATCGTGCGGCGCGGGCAGATCAGGCGGGTGGCCGAAGAAATCCGGGCGAATGCGACGGAGCGGGCCGTGGTGATCCTTGCGCATCATCCGTTCCATCAATCCAGCGAAATCGAAAAAAGGCTGATGCTGAACGCCCCGCGTGCGCTGGAAAGTTGGGCCGATGCCGGCCCGCACATCGTGCTGACAGGGCATTTGCACAAGTGGACGGTGGAGCCGTTCGTGACCCGGAAGAACAAATCCATGACGTTGCAGGTTCACTGCGGCACCGGCCTGTCGACCCGGCTGAGGGGCGAGCCTAATGATTGTGCGATCCTCGACGTGTCGGCCGAGCGGGTGACGATCGAGCGGCTCTCGGTGCCAGAGGGCGAATTCGCGTTCATCCGGGGCCAGACCTACAGCTATGAGGTTGGCGATGCGGGGTGGATCAACGTCGGGAATCAGACTTCGGACGCGGGGTGACACGCGCGCCTTGTGCCAAGGCGATGACCGTCTGGCGACGCGCGGGGACGCCAGAAAGATACCTGTTGCCGTGTACGGGACCCGCAGCTAACCATTTTGCAGGCTGACGTGGAGGCGTGAGATGGCAAGACTCGTGTTCGCTATGAACGTGTCGCTCGACGGATATGTCGACCATGATGGCTTTGCGCCGGGTCCCGAGCTTTTCAAGCACTGGACGGACTGCGTGCGGGAGGCTGGGGGCAGTCTCTACGGTCGCAGGCTCTACGAGATCATGCGCTATTGGGACGAGGAACAACCGGGCTGGGGCGCGAACGAGCGAGCCTTCGCAGAAGCGTGGCGCGCACAGGATAAGTGGGTCGTCTCTGCCAGCCTGCAAGAGGTGGGGCCGAATGCGACACTGGTGGAGGGCGACCTCGCCACGGCGGTGGGGCGGCTGAAAGCGGAACGGGAAGGTGAGATCGACGTGGGCGGCCCGGTGCTGGCGGGGAGCCTTTCGGCGCTGGGGCTGATCGACGAGTACCGGCTCTACTACCACCCCGTCGTGCTGGGGAAAGGCACGCCCTTCTTTGCGCAAGTGCCGCCGGCGCTGCGGCTGGTCTCCACCGATGCTTTCGAGGGTGGCGTGACGAGGCTGACCTTCGTGCCTGCCTGAAGGCTCAGATGATCGCCGCCTCGGTGAGGTGGCGCCGGGCCTCGATACGCTCCAGGTGAAGGGATGAGAGATCGAGCGTGCGGTAGTGCCCGTGTGCGATCCATTCCGCCATGCCGCGGCCGACCGCAGGGGCCTGCTGGAAGCCGTGGCCGGAAAAGCCGTTGGCGAGGATGAAGTTCGTGGCCTGCGGGTGGGACCCGAGGATGGCGTTCTGGTCGACGGTATTGAAGGCGTAGTGGCCAACCCATGAGCGGACGAGGCGGATGCGCTCGAAGTCCGGGATGCGGTGGGCGAGTGCGGGCCAGACATGCTCCTCCCACAGGGTGAAATCCTGCGTGAAGTCGTCAGGCTCTACCGCCGGGTCAGGCCGGGCGGGGCAGCCGGCCATGTAGAGCGCGCCATCGGAACGGACGTGGATGCCCGAGGGGTCGATGGTGAGGGGGAGCGGGCGCGGCAAGGGCGCCTCGGCGGAGAAGACGAAGGTGTAGCGCTTGCGCGGCTCGACCGGCAGGACGAGGCCGGCCATCGAGGCGGTGCGGGCGGCGCGGGGGCCGGTGGCGTTGACGATGTGGCCCGCGGCGATGGTGGTGCCGGAGGAGAGGGTGACGCCGGTGACGCGGTTGCCTGCGCGGCCGATGGCCGTGACCTCGCCCGCGATCCGCTCCACCCCCCGCTCGCCCGCCTTGCGGCGCCACCAGTCAAAAAGGGTGGTGCCGTCGAAATAGCCTTCGTCCTGCGTGTTGTGATTGGCGGCGAGGATGTCGGCGAGGTTGTAGAACGGGTACTCGGCCGCGACCTGGTCCGGCGAGAGATGGCGGGTGCCCGCGCCGCAGGATGCCTGCAACGCTTGAGCGGTGCGGAGGCCGGCGGCGGCCTCGGGCGTGGCGGCGAGGTACATGTAGCCGAAGCGGTCGAAGGCGATCTCTGGGATGCGCTCGTCGCCGCCCATGCGCTGCCGGAAGGACTTCACGTAGTCGGCAGCGAACTGGCTGATGCGGATGTTGATCTTGGTGGTGAACTGCTGGCGCATGCAGCTGTTGGTGTGGGCGGTGGAGGAATGCTCGAAGCTCGGGTCACGCTCGACCACCAGCACGGAGCCGGTGAAATCGGGGCTGTCGGCGAGGAACCACGCGATGGCCGAACCGACCATCGCGCCACCGATGATGACGACATCGTAGGAGGTACGGGCGGGTTCGGTGGGGTGTGCTGGCATGGTCGCTCCTGTTGCCGGTATCGGGGCAAGGGGCGGAGGGTTTGGCAAGGGGAAAAGTGGGGCGGTGGGTTAACACCAACTCTACGGGGTAATGCGCAACAGTGGGCCAGCGCTGGCCCGTGGGGTGGCGCACGTGAACTCGACGCTATGCGATTTATGCCAGCTACATGTCTCTGACCTTTGATGTCTGCACCGACACAAGCCAAGCGCCAGCCCGCGCGGACGGGCCGGCGCTGGCCCGGCGGCGCTTCGCGCCTTGCTCCGGGCCGAATAGGCGTTTGGACGGCACTGGCTTGCCGCGCCGCGCATGTGTCAGACCACGGCCAGCGGGTCGTCGAGGTCGAGGCCGATGATCAGGGGGTCGTGGTCGGAGGCGGCGAAGACGCCGTCTTCGAAGAAGGCGGGGTTGGTGAACTCGCTGGAGTAGTTCAGCAGGCCCGGCTCCTGCGCGTTGATGTGCCACTCGGTGACGCCGGTGATGTTGCCCGCGAGCGAGGTGGAGCCGAAGGCCTGGTCGAGCGTGCCGCCCTGCCCGTCGAAGATGAAGCTGAAGGCTTCGTCCTGGCCGCCGGGAAGGAAGCTGTCGATCAGGTCGATGTAGTCGGCTGTCTGGTCGCGGAAGGCCTGCGTCGGGTCTTCCTCGGCATAGGCGTTGAAATCGCCGAGCACGAGGAAATCCTCGCCCAGCGCAAGGCCCGGATTGGCGGCCTGTGCGGCGGCGAGGTAGGCGCCGGGGAGCCATGCCGAAAGCTCGTTGGCGGCATCCGTGCGCACGGCGTTCCAGAAGCCCTGCCCGTTGCCCTGATCGTAGTTCGGATCGGCGAGCACGGCGTCGATATCGGCCTGTGTGATCGCGGTGCTGCCGCCCGCGAGGGCCGCGACGGCGTCGGCCACCACGTCCTCGAGGTTGCTGTCGCCCTTCGACTTGAAGTGGTTGGAGACGACGGTGAAGGTGTCGCCCGTCGTGTTGTCGACGAAGGTGGCGGCGACGGCGGGGCGGGAGCGCTGGAAATCGCCAAGCTGGTCGTCCGACGAGGCGACCTGGTTGAGGACATCGGCGAGCGCGAAGGTGTCGGCCGCCGAGGCTTCCTCGAACTCGAGGTAGTCGGCGTAGACGGGGGTGACGGCGTTGGCGTCAAAGATGATGCCGGTGGTGATGGCATCGGTGCCGATGAAGCCATCCGGGTCGCCACCGGTGGGATCGACGAACTCGAAGTTGGCCGAGAGGCCGCGCAATGATGCCTCGGCGTTCAGCGCCGCGACCAGCGTGGCGATGGCGGAGGTCGTGCCGAAGCCGTTGTTTTCAAGCTCCTGCAGGGCCAGCACCTCGGCCCCGGTGCCGAGCAGCATATCGACGAGCGCATCGGTCTGGCGTTCGAGATCGGAGGCGGAGGTGGCGCCGCGCGGCTCCAGATCATCGGGGCCAGAGCCGCCGCCGGAACCGTCATCGAGCGTGGTGAAGAAGTTCAGCACGTTGGCGGAGGCGACCTGAATATCGCCGCCCACATCGTCGGGCGTGTCGGGGCGG
The DNA here is from genome assembly GCF_009931615.1 of Algicella marina. Taxonomy (NCBI): domain Bacteria; kingdom Pseudomonadati; phylum Pseudomonadota; class Alphaproteobacteria; order Rhodobacterales; family Paracoccaceae; genus Algicella; species Algicella marina. The sequence goes on from NZ_CP046620.1 coordinate 3,145,236, forward strand.
GCGTCGGCGTTGGTGCTCTCGTCCAGCACCAGTTGTTCCTGCACGATCACCTGAAATTCGGCGGGCGCGCCGAAGCCGTTGGAGGTGAAGGTCATGACGCCTTCGACGGCCTCGACGATCTGGGTGCCGAGGCGCAGCGTGGGCCCCTCGGCGGTGAAGGTGTCGCCCGCGTCGAGATAGCCGTTGCCGTTATCGCCCTGTGCCGCAGGGATGTATTCGAAGCCGTCCGGGTTCTGGGCGGAGACGCCATCTTCGAGGATCAGGCGGTTGTTGGCGTTGTCCTCCATCAACTCCTCGATGGCGGCGGCTTCCGTCTGGGCATCGAAAAGCTGGGTCGGCTGGGTCTGGGTGCCGGCGCTGATGGCGACCTGACCGTAGCGGGCGAGTTCGAAGTTCTCGATCACCGTCAAAGCCTCGCTCGTGCCGGAAGTGACGGAGACGCGCATGCCCTCGACCGCCTCGTAATCGGCCTGCGTGGTGTCGGGCGAGATGAGGACGGAGGCGGCTGTAGGCATCTCCTGATCGGAGGCGATGAGGGTGGTGGAGGTGACGCCGGAGATCTGCGTCTCGCCGCCGAATTCATCGACCGTGCCCTCGATGGTGACCTGCTGGCCGATCGCGATGGTGCCGAGGCCGCTGGCGCCGGTGAAGACGAAGATGCCTTCGGAGGTGGCGGCGTTTCCGTCGGCGTCGGCGTCTTCTTCTTGCAGGAAGTAGCCGTTTTCATCGACGTAGGTGACGATGGCCGTGACCTGCACCTGCTGGCCGACGAGGGCCGAGGTATCGCCTGCGCCCTGGATTTCGGAGATGAGGACGGGGGTGCCGCCCGTGCCGGTGCCGGTGCCGCCCGCGGTGGGGGTGTAGCCGGTGCTGCTGCCGAATTCGGTGATGACGAATTCGCCGCCGCCATCTTCGCTGCGCTGTGCGCCTGCGGCGAGGAAGGTGCCATCGGGGCCGACAACGACATCCGAATAGAGGATCGGGCTGGAGGCATCGGTGAGCGCCACTTCGTCCTGCACGGCCGTGAATGGCGGGCTGTCGAGGGTGCCGTCATCGTCGGCGTCGAGGTCGTCGCCCTCGGCGCCGGTGAAGCCTTCGACCAGCAGGAAGGTGGAGGCGCCGTTGGTGAAGGTGTTGTCGGCGAAGTTCAGGTCGCCCGTTACCGGGAAGGTGGCTTCGGCGCCGGGCGAGGTGGCGAGGAAGAAGCCGTTGTCGCCGATCACGCCGCCGGTGAAGTCGATCACCGAGAGAACCTCGCCGGGGTTGAAGGCGGTGGAGCCGCCGATCTGGACGAGGGAGTAGCCGTCAAGCGAGGTGCCGGCCTGCCCGAAGAGTTCGACGAATTCCCAATCCGTGCCGGTGGTGGAGACGGCAAGCTCGTTGATGATCAGGGGCTGGGGCGCGTTGTCCTCGCCGCGGGTTTCGGCGCGGGGGCCATCCCAATCGTCGTCCTCGCCGCGCTGGACGGAGAAGCCGATGGGCGTGTCGCCGGGCTCAGATACGCCGATATCGGTGGAGAGGACGCCATCGGCCGCACCGCCGGAGCCGGTGAGCGTGCCTTCGTAGGAGAGGAATTCGATCAGCGTGCCATCTTGCGAAAGGGCGATGCCATCGGGGCTGCCGTTCTGGATGCCCGAGACTTCGACCACGTAGTAATCGTAGGTGCCATCGCTGGAGGCGAAATCGGCGGCCTCGACGGCCTCGGTGTCGTACACGGCGCTGTTGGAACCGTTGTAGAATTCGAGCAGCATGCCGGTGATGTCGGCCCCTGCGGCGGTGCGGATCTCGACGAATTCGCCGACATCGCCGCCGTCGTTATCGTAGTGGATCTCGTTGATGCGGGGGGCGATGACCGGGGTTTCGGTGACATCCGCGACGGTGACGGAAATGGTCTCGGAGGCGCTGCCGCCATCGCCATCGGACACGGTGACCGTAACCTCGTAGATATTGTCTCCATCGAGATCGAGCGGGGTCTCGAAATCGGGGGCGACGACGAAGGAGAGGGTGCCGGTTTCGGGGTCGATGGCGAAGAAGAGCGCGTCGTCGCCGCCGGTGATCGAGAAGGCGAGGGTGTCGCTGTCCACGTCCGTCGCCGCGATGCTGGCGGGAATATCGGTGGTGTTTTCGTCGATGGTCACGGCGGTGTCGGCCACAAGCTCGGGATCGTCGTTGGTGCCGGTGATCGTCACCGTCACGGTGGCGGTGTCGGTGCCGCCGTTGCCGTCATCCACGGTGTAGGTGAAGGTGTCCGTTACGGTCTCACCCTCGGCCAGATAATCGAACAGGTCGCCGGGATCGTATGAAACGGTGCCACCGGAGAGGGTGACGGCCGCACCGCTGGCAGCAGTTGCGGAAACGGCGGTGATGTCGATCGTGTCGCCATCAAACTCGCGGTCATTCGACAGAAGAGTGGCGACATCGATGGCAAGCGGTGCGTTTTCGCCGGTGGCGACAGAATCATCTCCGGCCAACACGGCGTTGTTGGTGCCGTCGAGATAGAGTGTGTAGCCATCGGTGTCGAAATAGATCGCCTCGACGCCGCGCAGGGTATCGCGGCCCTCGTCGCCCGTCAGGTCGCGAATGCGGATGCGCCCGCCCGACATCTCCCGGATCGCGTAATCATCGATGCCACCGGCATAGATCGCGGTGTCGAAGCCTGAGCCACCGATCAGATTGTCGTTGCCGGTACCGCCGATCAGGACATCGTTGCCGCGGCCCGCGACGATCCTGTCGTCACCGCCTTCGGAGAAAATGAGATCGTCCCCGGCATAACCGAATACCCTGTCCGACAGGCTTGTGCCGTCGAGGATGTCATCCTGATTGGTGCCGAAGATGAATGCGCGCGGAGTTCTTGCCATGACTGTTCCCCCTGTTGGTCATGCTGTTCTGCCAAGGATGTGACACCGCCCTGTCTCAGTTTTGTGTCGGCCGCCTGAAAAGACGGTGTGACTGAAGGGCAAACTCGGAACGGCGGGCGGCAGCGCGCCCGGAACGGGGCAAGTCTAGACGGAAACCGCCACGCTTCAAGCGGGGCGTTTTCGGCGCATCATGCCGCGGGCAGGATCGTAGCCGATGACCGCGCCGCCGAGAAACACCGTGAGCGACAGCAGCACCCAGAGGAGTGCCCAGCCATTGAAACTCTCGTACAGAGCGAAACGGACGAGCTCGACGGCATGGGTGAAGGGATTGACGGCGCAGATGTCGCGCAGCAGTTCGGAACTCTCCGCCATTTTCCAAAGCGGATAGAGAGCGGTGGACATGAAGAACATCGGAAAGATGACGAAGTTCATGACGCCGGCGAAATTTTCCAGCTGGCGGATGGTGGAGGAGATCACGAGACCGAGTGCACCGAGCATCAGGCCGGAAAGGATGAGAGCGGGGAAGGCGTAGAGGTAGCCCATCGGCGGCATGGTGATGCCGAAACCGGCGGCGATGGCGAGGAAGACGTAGACCTGAAGGATGGAGACGGCGACACCGGCCACGAGTTTGGAAAACAGGAGCCACCAGCGTGGAAGCGGGCTGGTGAGCAAGAGACGCATCGAGCCCATTTCCTGATCGTATACCAGCGAGAGCGAGGACTGCATGCCGTTGAAGAGCTGGATCATGCCGCAGAGACCGGGGACGATGTAAACCTCGTAGGTGATGTAGGTCTGGTAAGGCGGGATGATCGAGAGGCCCAGCGCGGCCCGGAACCCGGCGGCGAAGACCACAAGCCAGACGAGCGGGCGGACGAGGGCCGCGAGAAAGCGGCCGCGCTGGTGGATGAAGCGCAGGCTTTCACGCATGACGATGGCCCACATGGCGGTGAGATACGGCATCATTGCGCTGGTTCCTCCAGCCCTGTCATGGCGACGAAGGCGTCGAGCAGGGTGCCCCCCGGACCGGCGATGCCGGCGGCGGTATCCTGTGCCAGTTTCCGGCCCTTGTGGAGGATGACCACTTCGTCTGTCGGCTGAATCTCGTCAACCAGATGCGTCGCCCAGAAGACGGTGAGGCCGCTTTCGGCGAGATCGTGGACATGGGCGGTGATCGACTGGCGGCTGGCGGTGTCGAGACCGACGGTGGCCTCATCGAGGAGCAGCACCTCGGGGCCGTGGATCAGGGCGCGGGCAATCTCCATGCGGCGGCGGTGGCCGCCGTTGAGAGCGCGGACCTTCTCGCCGCTGCGTTCGCGCATGCCGAGCCGGTCCAGTGCTGCCTCCGTGCTGGTGCGCGCCTGTTTGCCGGACAGGCCCTGGAGCGCGGCGAAGTAGGACAGGTTGCGGGCGACCGTCATGTCGAGATCCAGCGTCTGCTGCTGGAAGACGACGCCGATGCGGGCGAGGGCGGCGCGGGGATTCTCGGCAAGGTCGTGACCGGCGACCGATATGGCGCCGTGGCGGGTGACGAACAGCCGGGTAAGCAGCGAAAACAGCGTCGATTTACCGGCGCCGTTGGGACCGAGCAGGGCGCAGAAGCGCCCGGCCTCCAGGTCGAAAGACACGTCGTCCAGCGCCTTTTTGGGGCCGTAGCTGTAGGAGACGTTCTGAACGCTGAGTGCTGGCATGGCCCTAGCCTGCCCCAGTTTCGGGCTGGAGTGTAGCGGGTTCGCCACCGAGCCTGAGAATTCGGGTTGCGAGGCGCTCCGCCTCTTCGCGCGCGTGGGTGACGAAGATGGTGGCCGGATTGGCCTCTCGGATCAGGGTTTCGGTGAGGGTCATCATCTCGTCGGCTTTGTCGGCATCCAGGGAGACGAAGGGTTCGTCCATGATCAGCAGGTCCGGTTGGCCGGCGAAGGCACGGGCGAGGGCGAGGCGGCGTTGCTGGCCGAGGGATAGCTGGCCGGGAAAGAGCGCGGCCTTGTCGGCGATGCCGACGCGGTCGAGGGCCTCCCTTGCCTCCGCCACCGGCAGTTGCGGATGGATCAGGGTAATATTGGCGAGGACGGAGCGCCACGGCAGGAGCGTCGGCTCCTGGAAGACGATAGCCATGTTGTCGGGTCGCTCTATCGTGCCGCTAAAGTTGCTGTCGATCCCGGCGACCAGCCGGAGGAGCGTGGACTTGCCGATGCCGGACGGGCCGAGCAGGGCGAGAGTTTCGCCCTTGTCCAGCGTGAAGGAGATGTCGCGGAGGATTTCCGTGCCGCCGAAGGCCTTGGATCTGACGTCTACGCGGATCATTCCTGCCTCCACCGGCGGACGCGCCGTTCCCATGGCTGGAGGACGAGCCATTCGACCAGCAGCATCAGGGCGATGAAGGAAAGCGAGTAGACCAGGACGTGGGCAACATCGAAAAGCTGGAAGTAGAGGTGGATCTGGAAGCCGACGCCGTTGGAGCGTCCGAGGAATTCCACGACGAGAACGATCTTCCAGATGACGGCGATGCCGGAGCGGGCGGCACCGGTGATGTAAGGGGCCATCTGCGGCAGGATGACGTGGCGCAGGTAGGTGCGGCGCGACATGTGGAACACCTGAGCCATCGCGCGCAGGTTCGGATCCATCGCGCGGGCGCCTTCGCGGATTATGGTCGTGACATTTGGGATCTTGTTGAGGGTGACGGCTATGATCGCCGCCGTTTCATTCAGGCCGATCCAGAGATAGCAGAGGACAATCAGCACCAGCGCGGGCAGGTTGAGAAAAACGACGAGCCATGGATCCAGCCATTTGTCGATGGCCGGGTACCGCCCCATGACGAGGCCGAGCGCGAGGCCGATGGACATGGCCAGCGCAAAGGCCCAGAGCACCCGGATAGCGGTGACGCCAAGATGGTAGACGAGTTCGCCGGAAGCCAGTTCTGCCCGAAACGGCCCTACCAATGCCTGCGGCATCGGCAGGACCTGCGGGTCCGCCGTGAGGGCCGCTGCCACAACCCAGAGGGCGAGCAGCGAGAGGAGGGACAGGAGGCGGACCATTGCCGGCCTTGAAGCGGAGTTATTCGACGTCCGGGAACAACCCTTCCGGCAGGGTAGTGGCCTGACCCACCAGCTTCTCGCCGCCAAGCTCCGCCATCAGTTGCAGGAAGCGGTCAGCGCCATCGAGATCGACATTGCCGGGTGCGGGCATGCCGGCACGGAAATCATCCCGCAGGGCGATGAACTGTTCATCGTTGCTGGCGTTCATGTTGCCGCGGATCGCCTCCCAGGCAGAATCGTCCGACTTCAGCAGTTCCTTCGCGTCGCGGCTGGCGGCATAGAGCGCCTTGGCTATGCCGGGATTCTCGGCGATGAAGCTTTCCTTGAGTACATAGCCCAGAAGCGGAGTTTCCGGGTCCAGCCCGAGCGATTCGGAGGCGGCGGAGACGGAGATGAGTTCGCGCATTCCACCGGCCTTCATCTTGGCCATGAAATGCCAGAAATTGATGGCGCCGTCCGTCTCTCCCTGCAGTGCCGTCTTGAAGACCAGCGGGGGCGCACCGAAGACCTGCTCGGTCTCGCCGGCGAGATCCATTCCGTATTCCTGTTCGGCATAGGCCTGAAGTATCAGCCAGCTTTTGTCCAGCGGACCACCGGCGATGCCGATCTTCTTGCCAGCGAGATCCTGCAGGGTCGTCGCCTCGCTGTCAGCCGGCACGACGAGGCCGCCAACGGCCTTTGAGTAGGGGACGAACACGTAATCCTTGCCGGCGGCACGCTGGCGGGCAACCCAGATCCAGTCCGCCACGGCCAAGTCCGCCTCGCCCCCTTCAAGGGCGACGCGGGTAGCGCCGTTGTCGGCGAAGGGCTGCATTTCGAGGTTGAAGCCGTGGGCTTCGTCGAAACCGTTATTGATTATGGTGTCGAGTTCCCAGTTGACCGTGCCGATCTTGAGAACAGCGGCACGGATGGTGGGCATGTCGGCGGCGGTGGCCATTCCGGCGGCGCAGAGTGCGAGCGCGGCCGTGAACGTGGCTTTCAAAGTGTGTTTCACGTCTCTCTCCCTGAGATAATCTTGTTTGCCTTACATGTAAGCGTATCGGGCCGGAAAGCGAGGCCCGGAGGCGGCACGGTTCAGTCCGGTGTCACCACCACGCCCCAGGGTTGCTGACCTACCTGGATGGACTTGATCGCCTTTTCCGCGGCAACGTCGATGACCGTTATATCGTTGGAGTTTCCGTTGGTCGTCAGCAGGTATTTCTGGTCGGGTGTGAAGTCCATCTGCCAGACGCGTTGGCCGACAAGGATATAATCCTTCACCTCGTGGCTCTCGACATCGATGACGGCGACGCGGTTGGCCGGGCCCAGCGCCACGAACAGGGTCTTGCCGTCGGATGTCACCTTGGCGCCCACCGGTTGAAGCCATTCAGGCTCCACACCCGTTACCTCGAAGCTGATCTTGTGCACCAGTTCCGGAACTTCTCCGGTCATGTCGATCACCGAGACGGTACCGCCGATTTCCGAAGTGACGAAAAGCTTGGAACCGTCATCGGTAAAGACAGCGTAGCGCGGACGCTGGTCCACGAGGATATTGTGCTTGATGGCGTAGTCCGACGTGTCGATGAAATGGGCCATGTTCGTCGTTTCCGACGTGTTGATCACCCACTTGCTGTCCGGACTGATGGCCATGCCTTCCGGCTCCACACCGACTGGGACTTCGGCGAGCACCGTGTGGCTCTCGGTATCGACGACGGTGACCAGATTGTCATCCTCGTTGGCGATATAGAGAGGATTGCCCGATGGATGCAGCACAAAAAGTTCGGGATCCGGGCCGGACGGCAGGGTGTAGAGTTCCTCGTAGGTTTCGGTGTCGTAGACGCGGACGAGATCGTCATCGGAGGCGCAAACGTAAAGGAGTTTGCCATCCGGCGAGACGGTGATGCCGCGCGGGCGGTTGCCGCCGCCGAAAGTGTCGATCACCTCCCAGCTCTCGGTATCAACAACGGTGACATCGTTGCCCTTTTCGTTGGAAACGAATGCCTTGTTGGCAAGTGCCGGTAGCGGCAGGGCCAGCGAAGCGGCGAGCAGGGCCGGTGCGAGTTTCATTGCGTTCCTCATTCGGTGAATGCCGTGCAGGCGGATTCGGGCTGGTCGAGCCCGAGCGTATCCAGGGTGGTGACCTGATGCAGGTAGCCTTCCTGCGGCGAGACGGTGACCGTTGTCTTGTCATCCGTCATGATGATGGGCTGGCGCAACTGGCCGTTCCACGGGCGGAAGGAAACCGCGCGGCCCTTGAAGGCGGCAAGCTCGAACTGGTCGGTGAGCATGTAGTCGCGCAGGGCAACGGGATCTGCGGTATTGGTGCGGATCACCGCCTCACCGATGGCGCGGATGGCGAGCCAGACATCGTAGTCCTTTTCCTGTACGTAACGGCCTGTCAGTTCCTCGAACCGGCGCTGAAACTGGGTCGCACCCCATGCCTCGTGCGCGGCGTGGAAGGTGACGGGGCGGAGGCCGCCGGAGCCCATGACGGGGCGCGGTTCCCATGTGTGATAGGGCAGATGCAGTGCGAAGACATCGGATTCGTCGGCGCCGATGATGACGTCGTGATCCTTCGCGCCCTGGGTGAATACGGGTATCTGGCGCTGAACGAGAACATGGCCGGTGTCGGTACGGCGCGAGCCGCCGGTATCCTCAAACACCCGGCTCTCGACGATCTTCGCGCCGAATTTCTTTGCGGAACGGCGGTAGGCTTCGGCAAGGGCGGTGTCTTTGGGGTTCGAACCCTCGATCAGGAACCAGTCCGGCCATTTCTTCCAGATCGCGAACTGGGTGACGGCATCAGCGATCATCGCGTGGCTGGGGCCGGTGTGCAGCAGATTGGCGCGGCACGCGTCATCGCGGAGGCTGACGTCGCGGGCGCTGGCATTGAGAACGAGCGCACCCTCGCCCGCCGCATCGGCGAGGCGCAGGACATCCGGGCCTTCGGCAACCACCACGAGGAGGGCCACACCGTCCTCCAGAAAGGCCTGGAGGGCAGCGTCGGCGCCTTCGGGCGGTGTGGCGGTGTAGTCGACGGTGAAATTCATGCCGAGGAAGGCACCTGTCGTCTGGTTGTCCTCCTCGCCCAGCTTGCCGCCCGCGAAGCCGAGATCGTCCGGTCTTTCGTCATAGCGCGATATGGGCAGAAGTCTGGGATAGTCGATGCGCAGAACGCCCATGCGAATATCCAGCGCCGACGCGGGCGCGACAAATGCGAGAGTGGCCACAAGGGCCACCAGTACCAGTCGGATCGCTGACATTGTGGAAGCCTCCTCCCAAAGGCTTTTTCCGCAAGTGTGCCAGAGCGTGCGATGCCTGCGAAACCAATACTTTTGGCGTATTGCGGCGCATAGGGTGCGGGGTAGTCTGACTGGATGAAACGTTTGCTCTCCGCCGCGTGCCTGATGCTTCTGGCAAGCAGCCTTTCGGCTGCGGCCGCTGAAGGAACCGGCAAGGTCGCTTTCCTCGGTCTCGTGTTTCTCGATACATCCACCGAGGGTGACTACAACGGTATTCGGGAAGATGAGGCGCAGCGGCTGGAGTTGCTGGAAGAGGAAGTCCGGAAAAGGTTCTTGGCGGAAGGTTACGACTTGCTGGACCTTGGCCCGATTGCGGAGGAGCTGGAAAACACGGTCAACCCCGCCGATTGCTATGGATGCGACTTCCGGATGGCGGAGAAGCTTGGTGCCGAATACGTTCTGGTGGGCGTGGTGCAGAAGGTTTCCAACCTGATCCTGTCCATGAACCTGGTGATGAAGGATGTGGAAACCAAGGATGTGACGCACGCGCGGTCCGTCGATATCCGGTCCAACACCGATGATTCTTGGCTGCGCGGCATGCGGTACATCATGAAGACCGCGTTCTTCAAAGAATAAACGAACTGGAGAGGAAGAAATGAGAATCCTGAGATACCTGGCGGTGCTTTTCGCCCTGCTGGTGCCGGCGATGGCACTGGCGCACGGGCCGACACGGCAGAAGGTGACCCTGACCGTGGAACTGCCGGCAGCGCCGGAGGATGTGTGGGCCGTGATCGGCGATTTCCAAGACATGAGCTGGCATCCGGCCGTGTTCTCGACGACCGGCGAGGGTGGCAACGAGATCGACGCGACGCGGTTGCTGACGCTTTCCGAGGAAGGCGGGCCGACGATCGACGAGGTGCTCTATAAATACGACGCCGAGAAAATGACCTATTCCTACCGGATCAACGAAGTGGATGTGGCCGTGTTGCCGGTGACGAACTATTCCAGCCACCTGACGGTGAAACCCGTGGATGGCGGCGGCTCACTGGTGGAATGGCGCGGGGCATTCTATCGCGGCTATCCCAACAACGATCCTCCTGAAGAGCTGAATGACGAAGCGGCTATTGCCGGTGTAAGCGCGGTTTATCAGGCCGGGCTGGATGCACTGGCGGCGCGGTTTGCGGGCAACTGAGGCCTTTCTCCCTGTCGCAGTTGTCCTGTCCCTCGCGGCGGCTTGTGCCGGCGCGGGGGATTTTGCTTTCGTGACCAACCAGAACAGCAGCGATGTCAGCGTGCTGGACGTGGCAACGCGCGAGGAAGTGCAGCGGATAGACGTGCCGGGGCAACCGGCGGGCGTGGCCGTGCATGACGGGACGGGCGTGTTCTATACCGTCAGCCCGGAGAGCAAGACCGTGCGCAAATTTGCGTTGGAAACGGGCGCGGAACTGGCTTCGGTGGTGCTGGACGGTGGACCGATCGGGATTGCGGTGCAGCCGGACGGGGCGCGGATTTTTGTTTCGGACTGGTACAATGCGCGCATCTGGGTGATCGACGCCGGCGACATGGCGGTGGTCGGCGAACTGGAGACGGGAAGCGCGCCCGCAGGGCTGGTGGTGAGCGCGGACGGGCAGTGGCTCGGCTCCGCTGACCGAGACAGCCACCAGGTTTCCATTTTCGAGCTGGATAGTTTGTCTCTGCATGCGCGGCTGGCTGTGGGCGTGCGTCCATTCGGCATCTCCGAAGGGCCGGACGGACGGTTCTACACGGCCGATGTCGGCTCCAATTCTGTCACGGTTATCGAACCGGTGGCGGGTGAGGTAACGGGGAGTGTGGCCGTGGGGGAGCGGCCCTATGGTGTCGCCTTTGCGCAAGGTCGTGGATTCGTAACCAATCAATACGCCGACAGCGTTTCCGTCTTTGACCTGGAAACGCTTGAGGTGGTAGAATTGATATATGTCGGGGAATACCCCGAAGGCATAGACACGACTTCGGACGGGGCGACCATACTTGTCGCCAACTGGTTTTCGAATACCGTCAGCCTGATCGACGCCGAAACACTCACAGTGACCGGCGAGATGGAAGCGGGTGATGGTCCGCGTGCATTCGGGAAGTTCCTGAGTGCGGCTTCGGGGAGGAAATGAGTATGAAGACCCTTGCCTTGATCGCACTGCTGGCTGCGAGCCCGGCCTTTGCTGCCGGTCCGGAACCGAGTTGGCCGATGCTGGAGAAGGAACTTTATGGCGACCAGTTCCTGGTTCCGGCGGGGGACCTGATCACCCTCGATGTGCCCTACCGCACCGACGACGACGCCCGTACCCGGATAGCGGCGAACGTGGCCGCGCCCGCCGGGCGTATGCTGGAGAGCGTGACGGTGGTGCTGGACGAAAACCCGATGCCGGTATCCGCCGTATTCGAATTCGATCGGCCGGTGCCACGCTTCTTCTTCGACGTGACAATGCGGGTCAACGGGCCAACGCCGGTACATGTGGTGGCCAGGACGGTTGAAGGCCAGTTGCTGATCGCCGAGGGTTACGTGAAGACCTCGGGACAGGGTGCCTGCTCCGCCCCGCCGGGGACGGACCCCAAGGAGGCGTTGGCAAACCTGGGCGAGATGACGATCACTGTATCGGAATTGATCCGGGCGCGCGAACTGGGAGAGAAACTTACCGGGGTGACGGTGGCGGAAGATCGTCGTCTGGACCTCGACATCAAGCATCCCAGCCATTCGGGTATGCAGATGAACCAGATCTCGCTGCTTTTCATTCCGATGCGTTATGTCGAAACGGTGGAGATCGACCTCGACGGAGCGGGATACGTGGATGTGACGGGCAGCATCTCCGTTAGCGAAAACCCGCAAATCAGCCTGTCTGTGCCTCGGGAAACGGAGACCGTCGGCGTGACGATGACCGATACGGACGGCACGGTGGCGCGGATCGAGAAGGTGTTGCCAGGGTTCTGACCGGGGATCAGGCGGCCTTCGTCTCCGCCTTGTTGTCAAAGGCGCTGCGGGCCTTTTCCACCTGTTCGAAGTTCGTGTGTGTCCAACAATAGAGGGCGCGGAAGGGCGGCAGCAGTGTCTGGCCCAGTTCCGACATCTCGTATTCAACCGCAACGGGCGACGTGTCCATTACCCGGCGGGTGACGATGCCGTTGCGTTCCAGCCTGCGCAGGGTCTGGGTAAGGGATTTCTGCGAGACGCCTTCGAGGCGACGTTTGATGTCGTTGAACCGGCGCGGCTCTCCGTCGAGAATGGTGAGGACCATCATGGACCACTTGTCCGCGATTTCTGCGAACAGGGTGCGACAGGGGCAATCGGCGCTGAACTTCTGGACGCTGGACATCGGAGTTACCTTCAGGTGACTTGGTTGCGTTCTGGTGCGTTATTGACACCAAGTATCCAAATTATACCTGTGAAGCAACCCCAAGGCAAAAGGAGTTGCTGCATGTCTTTCGATACTACCAAGACGGATGTTTCCGCGTTGTTCGAACCCCTCAAGATCGGCCCGCTGGAGCTGAAGAACCGGATCGTGATGGCACCGATGACGCGTGCGATGGCGCCCGATGGCATTCCGGGCCCGACCAACGCCGCGTACTACCGAAAGCGTGCAGAGGGCGACGTCGGGCTGATCCTTTCCGAAGGAACGGTGATCGACCGTCCCGGGTCGCGTAACGAGGCGGGTATCCCGTTCTTCTTCGGCGAACAGGCCTTGGCAGGCTGGAAGGGTGTGATCGACGCCGTTCATGAGGCGGGCGGCCGGATGGGTCCGCAGATCTGGCATGTCGGCTCCGCCCCCGGACAGAGCGGATGGGAATCCCCCGATGGTACCGAGAGCCCCTCTGGCCTGTTTGCTCCGGATACGGCGCGCGGCGGCGCCATGAGCGAGGAGGACATTGCCGACGCGATCGATGCCTTCGCCCGCAGCGCGGAACACGCGAAGAACCTTGGGTTCGACATGGCCGAAATTCACGGCGCACATGGTTACCTGATCGACCAGTTTTTCTGGAACGGAACCAACCTCCGCACGGACCGCTGGGGCGGTGACACGCTGGCAGAGCGATCACGATTTGCCGTGGAGGTCGTGAAGGCGTCGCGGGCGGCCGTGGGGCCGGACTTCCCGCTGTTCTTGCGGCTTAGCCAGTGGAAACAGCAGGATTACGCGGTGAAGCTGGCAGCGGACCCTCAGGCGCTGGAGGCGTGGCTGGGACCGCTTGCAGATGCCGGGGTGGATGTTTTCCATGCTTCGCAGCGACGGTTCTGGGAACCCGAGTTCCCGGAGATCGACGGTGAAGAGGGGCTCAACTTCGCAGGCTGGGCCAAGAAGGTCACAGGCAAGCCAAGTGTCTCTGTCGGTTCCGTAGGGCTGGACGGCGATTTCTTCGGCGCTTTCGGTGGCGAAAGCTCCGGGTCGGCAGAGCTCGACGGGCTGGTACGGAGGATGGAACGCGGCGAATTCGATCTGATCGCCGTCGGTCGGGCGTTGTTGAGCGATGCGGCCTGGGCCGACAAGGTCAGACGTGGCGCAACCGGCGAACTGCGGGGATTCTCGGCCAGCGACCTGGCCACTCTCGCCTGAAAAGCGGGCAGGCGGGGCGGCACCTGCGCGCCCTGCCCACCCCCTGCATCCTTCGCGTTTGACCTTGCCAAGAAGCTGGGGCACGACTGTGGCGGGTTGCAGGGAGACGACGATGCGAACACGGAAACTGGGCGCGAATGGACCGGAGGTTTCGGCCATCGGTCTTGGATGCATGAGCTTTGCCGGGGCTTTCGGCGAAACGGACGAAGCGACCAGCCTGCGCTGCCTCGACGAAGCGTATGAACGGGGATTGAACTTTCTCGATACGGCCAACGTCTATGGCGCCGGGCGCTCCGAGAGCGTGCTGGCCACGTGGCTGGCGTCACGCAAGCCGGAGGTGGTGCTGGCGACGAAGGGCGGCATTTCCAGGGAGCCGGGGCGGCGCGCGAACAATGAGCCGGACTACCTGCGCCGCGAGTTGCAGGGATCTCTGAAGCGGCTTGGAGTGGATCGGGTCGATCTGTACTACGTTCACCGGCGCGACCATACCGTGCCGCTGGCCGATGTGGTCGGTGTGCTAGGCGAAATGATCGACGAGGGATTGATCGGCGGATACGGGCTTTCCGAAGTGGGACCTTATACGGTGCGCGAAGCCCACGCGATCCGGCCCTGCACGGCGGTGCAGAGCGAGTATTCCCTGTGGACGCGGCTGCCGGAACTGGGGCTGTTGCAGACCTGTGCGGAGCTTGGGGTGGCCTTCGTACCGTTCTCGCCGCTGGCACGCGGGGTGCTGTCGGAGACCTATCCGGACACGGCAGCGATGGCGGAAGGCGACTTCCGCTTGCCGATGCCAAGATTTTCGAACGAATTCTATCCGAAGAACAAGGCGATCATCGACCGTTTCAAGACCCATGCGCGGGAGCGCGGGCAGAAAGTGGCGGAGCTGGCATTGGCATGGGTGCTGAGCCGGGGTGAACACCTGATCCCCATTCCCGGAACGCGCACGGCGGAACATCTGCGGGAGTGGATAAATGCCAGCGAGGTTACCCTTTCGCCTGAAGAAATCGCCGAGATAGAGGCCATTCTGCCGGTGGGCTTCGCCTATGGGGATCGCTATGCGGATGAGCAGATCCCGGCAGTGGAGCGTTATTGCTGATCGAAACCGGCACGCGGAGGTGCCCTACGGCTCCGGTTGGGCGGTGATTTCGGCCAAGGGGAATTCCTCAAATTCCCAAGTGTCGGTGCCGCCGGGCAACCAGTAGACATCGGTGTAGCCGTATTCGAGCGCGCGTTTCGCGGCGTTCCAGCTCATCCAGCAATTCGCGAGGCAGAAGAACAGTACCGGCCGGGACGTGTCTTCCCCGGTGGCATTGGTGAGACCATCGCGGAACCACTGGTCGGTGACTTCGGCAATGCGCCCGTAGCCAACGTTGGGCAACCAGATGGAGCCGGGAATGGATAGGCGCGGGCGTTCGCGCCAGATCGTGCCCTCCGGCAGGTTTTTCGGTTTCGGCGGGCGGGGAAGAACATCGACAAAGACGACATTGCCGCTCTGCCAGAGATCATGCGCCTCGACCGCATCGACGACGGTTGCACCGGCGAGCGTATCCGGCACCGGGGCCCGGTATTCATCCTCCCGGTAATCGGATGGTTCGGGAACGGGTTCGGCGAAGGCTGGGCCGGTGATGAGAAGTGCGGCAAGGCATGCCGCACGGATCAATTCACGGCCTCGAGCGGGGCGGTGCCCATGTCGTTCATCAATGGAACGCCTGCCTCTTCCAGCAGGGCATTGATTTCCTGCTGGTTGCGGCGGATCAGCGAGTTCAACTTACGCTCCCACACCTTTTCTCCCATACGGACCCCCATGGTGATGCGGAAGAACAGGCGGGGCGGAAACTCCTCCTTCAGCATCGGCGTCACCTGAAAATCCGGGTAGCTTTCCTTGACGAGCGGGCCGGCGATCGGACCCCAGAGCACAGCAGCATCGATTTCGCCTGCCTCCATATCCCGCAGCATGTCGACGGCGGGGGACTCCACGCGACGATCGACAACGAGGTTGTAGGCGCGCGCGCCGGCCAGAAGGCCGTTGCGGACCATGTGGGTGGCGGGCGGCGAGCCGGCGATGATGCCGAGTGTCTTACCCTGCAGCGCCGGGTCGGAAAATGTTTCAACGCCGGCAAGGTCACTGTCCTTGCGAGTGACGAGGGTGTAGGCGGAAACCATGTAGTGGTTGGTGTTCAGAACCAGTTCATGCCCCTGGGCATAGCCCATGACCACATCGCATTTGTTGGCGCGCAGGGTCTGGCGAATGAAGCCGGTTGCCATCGGAAACCAGGTGTATTCGACCGGCAGTTCAAGCTTGGAGGCTATGAGATCCGCCAGCTTGTTCTCGTAGCCGCTGCCGTCTTCGCTGGACATTGGTGCGTTGGCCGGATCGGCGCAGACGCGGAATGCAGTCTTTGACACGAGGTCGGACGTCTGCGCGCTGACACTTTCCGCCGTCATGGGCTGGAAGGCCATGACCAGTGCCGCAAACGCAACGAGGCCGGAGCGGATCAGGTTACCCTTACCCGGCCCGGACCCGGCACAATCTGCGCTGCGTGTCTGCATCCGCCCAAAGGCCAGTCGCAGACTTCGTTGCGGAAGTGTTGGCATCTCAGACGAGACCCTGTTTCTCCATGTCCGCGCGGAGCTTCTTGATCAGGCCGCGTGCGGGCAGGTATTCTTTCTCTTCATCGGTGGTCGCCAAGTAGGCGTCGAGAATCTCACCCGGATTTTCGGGCTGGCCGACAACAATGAAGCCACCCATGCGATTGCCCCAATGCGGCGTGCATTTGTAGGTAACGATGCCGACGGTATCGAAAGTCTGGGTAAAGTTCTGACCGATCTCGGACTTGATCTTTTCCTGGCCCTCCGGGCACAGACCTTCAAGCGTCTCGATGTTGTGGGTCGGCATGTTTTCGAAACTGACTATATCGCCGGGCTCGATGTAGATGAACAACGGATCGAAACGCACACCCTTCGCCATCACTACGTGAGTTTCCTGCGCGAATACAGAAGAACCGATGCCGGTGGGCATAACGGCTGCGGCCAGGCCGGCACGCAATAGGAAACGTCGATCAGTTATCATCTTTCAGCATTCCTTTGTTTTGCTGTTTCTCCCTTGCGAGTGCCGGCGCATCGCGGCGCCGGCACTCTTTCTTACAGTACCGGATATCAGTCCGGCAGTGCGAACACGGTCAGCTGTCCGCCGAGGTTCGTGTAGTCGCTGAGGGCAGCGTAGCCACCCACGGCGCCGAGACCGTCATTGGGGTTGGTGAGACCAGCCGCGAGGCCGATACCCGCCCAGCCACCGACACCGGAGAGGATGCCGACATACTGTTTGCCTTCGAACTCGTATGTCATCACGTTCCCGATGATGCCGGACGGAGTCTTGAACTTGTAGAGTTCGTCGCCCGTTTCGGCATCGACAGCTTTCAGGTAACCTTCCAGCGTGCCGTAGAACACGATGTCACCGGCCGTGGCCAGAGCACCGGACCATACGGAGAACTGCTCGGGGATCGACCATTTGATCTCACCCGCGAGGTTGTCCCACGCGATGAAGTTACCCATGCCGCCATGGCTGTCCGGAGCCGGATACATGGCAAGTGTCGCACCCACGTAGGGCTGACCTGCCGTGTAGGCGACGCGGAACGGCTCATAATCCATGCAGACGTGGTTTGTCGGCACGTAGAACAGTTCCGTTTCCGGAGAGTAGGCAGCGGGCTGCTGGTCCTTGGAACCGAGAGCGGCCGGGCAGATGCCGGTGGAGTTCACGTCTTCACCGTTCTGTTCGGTCGAGTATTCGGCGACAACGGCCGGACGACCGTATGTATCCGAATTCGGGTCCATGTCGACGCCTGTCGTCCAGTTGACGGCGGGGTCGTACTTCTCGGCAACGAGAAGCTCACCAGTGACACGGTCCATCGTGTAGCCGAGGCCGTTGCGGTCGAAGTGGGTCAGAAGCTTGCGCTCCTCGCCATCAATTTCCTGCTCCGTGAGGATCATTTCGTTGATGCCGTCATAATCCCACTCGTCGTGCGGGGTCATCTGGTAGAACCACTTGGCCATACCTGTATCCACATCGCGGGCCATGACCGTCATGGACCAGCGGTTGTCGCCCGGGCGCTGTGCCGGGTTCCATGTGGAGGGGTTACCGGTGCCGTAGTAGACGAGGTTTTCCTCGGCGTCATACGAATACCAGCCCCATGTGGTGCCGCCACCGATCTTCCACTGATCGCCTTCCCAGGTGTTCGTGCCGGAGTTTTCGCCGACAGGCTCGCCCAGGTGGGTCGTGTTTTCGGGATCGACGAGGATGTCCTCATCCGGACCCATGGAATAGGCGCGCCATGCCTGGCTGCCGTCAGCGATGTTGTACGCTGTCACCGAGCCGCGAACACCGAACTCACCACCGGAGATACCGACGATGACCTTGTCGTTGACGGGCAGGACGGTTGCGGTGTTGGTTTCACCGATCGCCGGATCGCCGTTCTGTACCGACCATTCGACGGCACCGGTTTCCGCGTTCAGCGCAACCAGCGTCGTATCCGCCTGATGGAGGAAGATCTTGTTGTCGGCATAGGCCACACCGCGGTTCACGGTGTCACAGCACATCACCGGGATAACGTCCGGATCCTGCTTCGGCTCATACTTCCAGATGATCCGGCCCTCGTCCGCGAGGTCGAGCGCATAGACGATGTTCGGGAACGGTGTATGGACATACATGACGTTGCCGATAACGAGCGGCGAGCCTTCGTGGCCGCGCAGAACGCCGGTGGAGAAGGTCCATGCGACCTGAAGATCGCCGACATTGTCCTTGTTGATCTCTTCAAGCTGCGAGAACCGCTGGTTCTTGTAGTCGCCTGTCTGGATCGCCCATTGGGTCGAATCGTCGATCAGACCCTGCAGTTCGTCGTTTGCCAGGGCAACTCCGCCCGAGCAAATCGCTACTGCTGATGTAAGCGCAAGTAGCTTCTTCATGTGCACCTCCCTACGGTGTTTACAGTTTTGGTTCACACCCGGCTGTTTTGCAGCTTTGACCGAATGCGTACCGCTCGTTATCCCGGTTTTGCCACGAGGGCGCCGTGGGATTGAACTCTGCTTCTCGACAACTCTTGAGCGAGTCGTTTCTTGGTTTTGTAATTCAACAGTGTGGTCTTCCGGGCTTCAAGCCCGCGCGTGGCATTACCTGTGCAAGCCGCGCGATACATCTTCAATTTCCCGTGCTCTGAAGCCGTTCCGCGTGCCAGGCAACGTGATCGGCAGCGAAAGTCGAGACAAAGAAGTAACTGTGATCGTAACCTTCCTGCATGCGGATTACCGCCGGCTGACGGCGCGCGGCCACTGCCTCGGCGAAGGATTCCGGTTTCAGCAGGTCAAGAAACTGGTCGGATGCGCCCTGGTCGATCAGGATATCGCCTTTCCAGCCCCGTTCCTTCAGGAGGATCGTGGCGTCGTAATCCGCCCATGTGCTTTCGTCATCGCCGAGATAGGCGCTGAACTGCTTGCGTCCCCAATCCGACTGTGACGGGTTGACGATCGGTGCGAAGGCGGACAGCGAGGTGAACAGATCGGGGTTCTTCATGGCGATGGTCAGGGCGCCGTGGCCGCCCATCGAATGCCCGGTGATGCCGTGAAGACCGTTGGACGGCACGATACCCTGAACGATGCCGCGCAATTCCTGCACGATGTAGTCGTACATGCGGAAGTGCGGCTTCCACGGATCCTGGGTCGCGTTTACATAGAACCCCGCGCCCATCCCCAGATCATAGGCGTCGTCGTCGGCAACGCCCTCACCGCGGGGTGAGGTGTCGGGGAAGACGAGAGCGATGCCGTGCTCGGCAGCGGCCTGCTGGAAGCCGCCCTTGGTCATCGCATTTTCGTGGGTGCAGGTCAGACCGGACAGGTACCAGAGCACCGGTACGGACTTCTTTTTCGCTTCTTCCGGCAGGAAGACTGCAAAGGTCATATCCGTGCCGCACACTTCTGACGCGTGAGTGTAGACGTTCTGTTCGCCGCCGAAGCATCGGTTGGATGAGACAGGTTCCATATTCGTCAATACTCCACGACGGCGCGGATTGATTTGCCTTCGTGCATGAGGTCGAAGCCGTGGTTGATTTCCTCGAGCTTGAGGTTGTGGGTGATCATCGGGTCGATCTCGATCTTGCCGTCCATGTACCAGTCCACGATCTTGGGCACATCCGTCCGGCCGCGCGCGCCGCCGAAGGCCGTGCCGCGCCACGAGCGCCCCGTCACCAGCTGGAACGGCCGGGTGGAAATCTCCGCACCCGCCGGCGCCACGCCGATGATGATGCTCTCGCCCCAGCCCTTGTGCGCCGCCTCCAGTGCCGTGCGCATCACGCCCACGTTGCCGGTCGCGTCGAACGTGTAGTCCGCCCCGCCCTTGGTGAGGTTCACCAGATACGCCACGAGGTCGCCGTCGACCTCCTTGGGGTTCACGAAATCGGTCATCCCGAACCGCGTCGCCATCTCCACCTTGCCGGCGTTGAGGTCGACGCCGACGATCTGGTCCGCGCCCGCCAGCCGCAGCCCCTGGATCACGTTCAGCCCGATGCCACCCAGCCCGAACACGATCGCGCGGGAGCCGATCTCCACCTTCGCGGTGTTGATCACCGCGCCGATGCCGGTGGTGACGCCACAGCCGATGTAGCAGATCTTGTCGAACGGCGCGTCCTCGCGCACCTTCGCCAGCGCGATCTCGGGCACAACCGTGTGGTTGGCGAAGGTCGAGCAGCCCATGTAGTGGAAGATCGGGTCGCCATCGAGCGTCGTGAACCGGCTGGTGCCGTCGGGCATCAGGCCCTGCCCCTGGGTGGCCCGGACCTTCTGGCAGAGGTTGGTTTTCGGGTTGAGGCAGTACTCGCACTCGCGGCATTCCGGCGTGTAGAGCGGGATCACATGGTCGCCGGGCTTCAGCGAGGTGACACCCTCGCCCACCTCGACCACGACGCCCGCGCCCTCGTGGCCCAGGATCGCCGGGAAGATGCCCTCGGGGTCCGCACCCGAACGGGTGAACTCGTCGGTGTGGCACAGGCCCGTCGCCTTCACCTCCACAAGAACCTCGCCCGCACGCGGGCCCTCAAGGTTCACCTCAACGATTTCCAATGGCTTGTCTGCCTCAAAGGCAACAGCAGCGCGCGTGCGCATCGGCATCTCTCCCTGTCTTCAATTGTATGCTCTTGGCGGCTTTGCCAAAAAGTACAAATAGCGAGGGCCATCCCACAACTAAGACCTTGGTGTGTGTTTTGCCGGATGGACAAGATCGGCGGATGGGCTAGGCTCCCGCATGGGAGGACTAGCCATGAAAAAGCCTTGCATTCCGGGGGCCGTGCTGGCCGCGCTGTTCGCTTGGGCGCCGGCCCATGCCGCCGACTTTTCCGATCCGACCTGGCCCTGCATCCAGCGCAAGGTCGAATCCCTGTCGCTGGGGCTGATGTGGCCGCTGCCGCTGCCCGAAGAGGTGGAACTGGACGGGGACGCGGAAGACCTCGCCGCCAAGCTGGCGCTGCGACGCGTCAGTCTCGAAGAGGCCGAGCAACTGATCTCGGAGTTCGTTGCCAGCCATCCCGATGCCGGGCCGGACGTGCTGGGCGCGACGTTCAGGAAGGCGTTCGAGAAGCTGAACGCGGACCGCAAACGGTTGATCAACGGTATCGGTGAATACTCGCTGAAGCAGATTCAACTGGCGGAGAAGATCGACGGGACGCGGGCCGAGATGGCCAAGCTGATGGAAGCCGCAGAACCGGATTTCGACAGGGTCGACGCGCTGGAAGAAGCCTTGGACTGGGATGAGCGGATCTACACGGACCGGCAGAAATCGCTGACTTATGTGTGTGAAACCCCGGTTTTGCTGGAGAAACGCGCGTATTCACTGGCGCAGACACTTCTGGAACACGCCGGTAGCTGAGGGCTATTCCCATTCCAGTTCGGTAAAGGCGACGGTGGCGTTGCGCGGGTTGAACAGGTCGAAGAGTTGCCAGTTGGCGGCTTCGCCCTGACCGATCCGCTCCGCCGCCTGTGCAAGGCTGGCACCGGCCGCAACCTCCCGGCGGGCGTCGCCTTCAAGAACGTCGAGATAGTGGCGAACCGGGGCGGCGGCGGCAGGCCAGTCCAGCACCGGCCCCCCGTGGCCCGGAACGACGCGGGCGGCCGGGATTGCTGCCAGTTCCTCCAGGACCGATTGCCAACCACCCAGCGATCCATCCAGTGCCGGCGTATGGACATGGAAGATCAGATCGCCGGTGAAGAGCGTGCCAGAGGTCTCATCCAGCACCGTCAGGTCGGTGCCGGTATGCGAGAGCGGCCAGGTGCGCAGCGAAATCATGCGGTCGCCGAGGTCGATTTCCATACTGTCTTCGACGGTAATCGTCGGTACGGCCACACTCGCCGGCAGTGTGTCCGCGGGATCGAGGCGGCCGATATAATTGGAGAGATAGGTCTGTTGACGGTCGCGCAGCGCATTCTCCAGCGCGTGATGACCGACGATTTCCGCCCCTGCGTCGACGAAGACCGGTGCGCCGAAGATATGGTCCGGGTGCATATGGGTCAGAATCAGGTGGGAGATCGGCAACTGGGTGCGGGCGCGAATGGCGCGGTAGAGTTCCTCGCCCGCGCGGGCGGAACCGCCCGAGTCGATCACGGCGACCGAACGCGCACCGATAATGAAACCACTGTTGGAGATGTCGCCGTAGGTTTCCGGCTCTGCATCTGCGATATGGCCGTGGTGGACGAAGACACCGGGGGCGGCCTCCGTCACCTCGGCGACGGGCCCCGTCGGGCGGCATTCCGTTCCTTCCACGGAATGGCCAAGCGGAGGGTACAAGACGAAAGGAACTCCGCATTCGGCCTGTGAGTCCGCCTCATGCCCGGGCACGAGGACCGCGCGGCAGACTTCCGGCTGCGCAAGCAGGCAGAGCGTGACGATTGCTTCGAACATCTATCCCCCCATCCCCACCGGTGCCGGGCTTGTGAACGCCGAGCCTAAAGGCGAGATTTATTTTTTTCACATTCAATGCTAATGTTGCGACCGGTTTATAGCGTTTTCCGGAGTTTTAGCCATGAAGTCTCTTCTCGCCGCCTCCCTTCTCGCCCTGATGGCTCAATCGGCGCTGGCCGCCGACACGACTGTCCGCAATCCGCTGACAGACGAGGGCAGTTGGGAGTATCTGCGCGAAGAGATGATCGGTGACGCGGTGGCACAAGACGGCGCAGCCGTGTTCGAAGTTGAGGCCCCTTACCGTGCGCATGATGCCGCGACGGTGCCGGTGACGATCCACCAGACTGGCGATGTGCCGATCAACAACTTCAAGGTGATCGTTGACGAGAACCCGGCGCCGATGGCCGGTCATTTCACGGTTGGCGAGGCGATGCTGCCGCTGGATTTCGAGCTGCGGGTGCGGGTGGACATGTATTCCAACCTGCGGGTCGTGGCGGAAACACCGGATGGCGTGTTCATGGACGGCCGGTTCGTGAAAGCCTCCGGCGGATGCTCTGCCCCGGCGACGAAAGACGCAGCGCTGGCGCTGGCCTCGATGGGCCAGATGAAGCTGCGGCAATTTGGCGATGCACCGATGGCCAGTGGCCAGAAACGGGAAGCGCAGATCATGATCCGCCATCCGAACTATTCGGGAATGCAGCGCGACCAGATCACGCAGTTGTTCATGGAAGCGCATTTCATCAGCGATCTGGAAGTCTACCAGGGTGATGACCTGCTGTTCACGATGGAAGGTGGCATCTCGATCAGCGAGAATCCGGTGTTCCGGTTCACCTACACCGACAATGGCGCACCGACGTTGCGCATCCGGGCCGAGGACACGGAAGGCAACGTGTTCGAGCAGGAACTTGCGAAAGACGCCCGGACCTGACGGACCGGGCAGTACCGCCACTTCAGAAACAGACGATTTCGGCTTCGGCCTGCGCCCGGCGCAGGTCTGCCACGGGCAGTTGCGCAGCCGGTGCGGAGCGGAAGATCGCCATGCGCTCCCCTCCCACCTGCTGCATGGAGAGAACGGTCTCCGCCTCCACGTATTTCTCATAAGGCAGGATCGACGCGATGGTGTCGATCGAGCATGAGCATCTGATGAGCACATCCTGCCCCTGCCCGTTGGCTGCCATGCAACCAAAGACATAATCGGCGCGGGCGGCAGTGGGATAGTCGTTCAACTGTTCCTCGATGCTCTGAGCACCGGCGGCAGTGGCGAAAAACGCGGCGGCGATGATTGTCAGGCAACGCATCATTCGGCCTCCTGCGGCATCAGGACGAGAGTCTGGAAATAGATCGGCTCCTCGCCTTCGTCACCGGGAACGGAGGCCGTGAGGGAATGATACCAGCCCGGAACGGCATCCGACATCACTACGGTCAGTGCCAGATCGCCATAGCCCTTCATTCTGTCCACGTTCGGGTCGCCTTCGAACGGTCTCAGCGTAATGCTACGGGTCGGGATTTCCTCGTCGCCAAACGGCTGCACGGCCTCGCGCACCTCCGATGGCTGCACCAGCGAGTCCTTCACGCGGTTGCGGATATAAAACGGGCTGCCGCCGGCCTGCTGGGCTACATCGCGGATGACGGATTCGTAAAAATACATGATCATCGGGTTGCCGACACTTGCGGGGAAGCTGCCGATCCGGCGGCTGCGGTCATCCTTGTGAAAGGAAAGGTCGGCCATGTTCTCATCGGTGATGGCGAGTTGCACGGAGCCGGTGGCATTTTCGGCCTGACCGGCGTCGGCGGCGATTTCCGTCGTCTTGGCGTAGGTGAGGGTGGTTTCGCGGCTCAATTCATCGAGCGTGCCTTCCTTGAACAGCAGGTCATAGGTCTCTGCTGATTGTGCAGGCAGGGCGAAGGCAATCGCCAGGATTGCCAGAGTGCGGGTGAAGCGATGCATTTCTCTCTCCTGTCTGGTGCGACCATACTCTGCGGCAGGTTCGTGTCACCGGATACTTTCGTCTTTTAACTTACGCCGGCAGCGCGGGTTTTCCAGTCTATCAGCGAGCGCAGGCGTGAAGGTTGCACGGGCTTGGTGAGGACCGAGAAGCGGTGGATGCTGCCGGCGGTGAGCAGGCTCTCCTCCCGGTTGGCGGTGATCATGATGGCCGGTATGTCGGTGCCGGTGCCGGAGCGGATCGCCCGGATCGACTTCATGCCGTTGTCGTCGTCATCAAGCTGGTAGTCCGCAAGGATGATGTCGGGCGCCATGCCGATCTCATCGACCAGTTTCAGGGCGGCCTCCGTGGAATCTGCACCAAGCACGCTGGCGCCCCAGCTTTCCAGCATCTGGGTGGTGGCGAAGAGGACGTTGGGGTCATTCTCTATGATCAGGACGATCAGATCCATGTCCTGATTGCGCGGACTGGGGGCTGGCGCTTTCTGTTCACTCCTGCCGAGACCTGCCTGAACGACCGGCAACTCAATTGAAAAGACGGAGCCGACACCCGGTTTCGAGCGGACCCGGACCTTATGGCCGAGGTGGCGGCACGCCCGTTCCACGATCGAGAGACCGAGACCCATTCCATAACCGGACTTGCTGGGGCCTATGCGGGTGAACTCCGTAAATATCCGATGCTGATCTTTCTTGGAAATGCCGATGCCTGTATCCCAGACCTCCAGCGCCACTGTGTCGCCCCGACGCCGACACCCGACGACGATACGACCTTTTTCGGTATACTGGATCGCGTTGACGACGAGGTTCTGGAGCGAGCGCAGCAGATAGCGCTGATCACTTCGCACCCAGAGGGAAGACGGCAAGATGGAGAGCATCAGGTCCTTTTCCTCGGCCATCTGGGAAAAGTCTTCCCGGATCGTGCGCAGTATATCCTCCACTGGGAAGTCGTTGACGGTAAGTTCGGTTCCCGTGGAGTCCAGCCGGGACACATCCAGCAACGCGTGCAGCAACTGTTCTATGGAGCGGAAAGAGCCTTCGAGACGGTTCACCGTCTCCGAGAGTTTCTCATCGCCGTTGAACTCCAGAAGATTGGAGATCAGAAGCTTGGCGGCGTTGATCGGTTGCAGGAGGTCGTGGCTGGCGGCGGCGAGGAAGCGCGTCTTGGAGGAGACGGCGGCCTCGGCCTCTTCCTTGGCGAGCCGCAACTGCTCTTCCACCTTGGCCTGTTGCTGATGCTGTTCACGCAGGCGGGCGTTTGCTTCCGTCAACTCGGCGGTGCGGTCCTGCACACGCTTCTCCAGCATCTCGGTTGTCTGGTATTCGACCGTCACGTCCATCACGTTGACAATGAAACCGCCATCCGGCAGCCCGTGGACCTGAATGTCGAGGATGGCGCCGTTGGCATGGCGGATGCGGCTGGCCAGCGTGCCCTTGACCCGCAAAATCTCCGCCCATCGCTCTATTCCCTGATCAGGATCGGCGGTGGCGATAAGCTGGTTCTTCTTGACGAATTCGAGGATCTGGACGATGGCGGTGCCCTCGCGGGTCAGGGCGAAGGGCAGGCCGAGGATCTCTCCGAACCTTGCATTGTTGATCAGGAGCGTGCCTTCGGCCGAGAACGTGCACACGCCCTGCGCCATGTGATCGAAGGCCGCCTGCAGGAAATGCGCCTGCTCGTCGATCAACCTGTCCTTTTCCAGCCTGTTGCGGCGAACGACGGAGGTGATTTCCGTCAGCAGGACCACATTGTTCTCGGAACTGGTCTGCTTGTGCGAGACCTGAAACCAGCGATCGTTGCGCAGCGCGATGACGAATGGTGCTGCGTGAGAGGGCTTGCGGTTGACGGAGGGCCTGCGGTTGCCCTCTCTGCTGATCTTGACTGAAGGGCTGGATTCCAGCGCACTGAAGAAATCATCGAAGGCCAGACCCGGCTGAATGGTCTCGGATATGTCAGGGATCAGTTTCTTGAACAGGTCGTTGAAGATTCTCAGGTGCCCGTCGGTAAAAAGGGCGAACCCGCCTTCCATGGAATCCAGCGCATCGCCGAGGTTGCGCTGCATCTGTTCGCGGGCAGTTTCCGCAGTTTCCAGCTGGTAGGAAGCGCGGCCAAGGGTGTCGAGGGCACGTTCAAGGTCGCGGGTTTTCTCCGAGACCTCGCCTTGCAGGGCGATGGCCGACTGGAACAGCGAGTAGGCGGAGCCGCCGATGTCGTGCTCTCTGTTCGCGCGGGAGATCAGCGCATCGATGATCTTGGACTGCTTCCTTACCTGAACCTCCAGCGGGTCTCGCGGGTCGATCAAAACGGCAGCCTCTCGGTCGTCGGGAAAAAGGCGATACCCACGAATGTCTGGTTCACGTGGACGCCCCGGTGCTGCTCCCCATAGGTGTTGAAGCCGAGGACACGGTGGGATTTCAGCAGTTCAGAAGCCGGCTTCGTCAGCCCGTTCTGCTCGATCTCCAGCCGGCGCAGGAAGCAATCGAAGCCGAGGATGAAATCGGGCTTCGCCCCCGCGCGATCCGGCAGGGAAAGACAGGTATCCATGGTCCGCAGTATCTCCTGGCCACGGCCAAGGGTGAGCAGGAGACCGTCGTCGATGGCGGAAAAGAAGGAGAGGGCGTTATCGCCGACGACCTGCTGGATCGCGCGGACATGCCAGGCATTGTGATTGCGCACGAGCACCGGGTTCTCGGCAAAGACCTGCGGCGAAAGATCGGCGATGTCGCGTTCGATGAGGCGGGCGTATTCCTGCGCCGCCGGGGAGCCGTTGATCTCCAGCACAAGCCGTTCCTCCGGTACCGCACGGGTAACGACCATGCGTTTTTCTGTGGGAAGAAAATGATCGAATCCGAGTTCGAGGAAGGAGAGATCGGTCTCCAGCAGCACGAGCAGCGCGGCATTGCCGTGGGCCTGGCCGCCATGAAGTACGAAAGTCTCGTCAAAGGCGAGGCCATGGCCGGCGGAACCGCCGCAGACAGGGACATCTTCCAGCCCTGCCTCCAGCGCGGCCACCAGAACGTCCTCCTGCTTGGAAAGGCCATCGGCGAAGATGAGGGCGAGACGGTTCCAGTTGGCCGTCCTTTGGAAGCGGGTGGAAAGGCGGCGTGCCTCTGTCGCCGTCTGCTCTATGGACACTGGCTTCAGCGGCTTGATCAGTGTGGAAGCACAGCGGAAATGATCCTTGGGAAAGGCGATGAGCAGCAACGCGTCATCCTGATATCCGCTGTTGGTGATCTGGCCTGCGGTGGTGCAGCCGAAGACCGGCGTGGAAGGCAACAATCGGCCCATTTCGCTGACGACGATGTGCGGATCAAGCGCATCCGGCACGAAGGCGAGGACGAAGCAGGAGCCGGTTTCGCGCAGGGATGCCAGCGCCTCGCGTACGGCGGCCACGGGATCCCGCGCATGGGAAACGCCCACCCCGACGAGTGACGGGCTGGGTTGTGTCTGGTGCACCGCTGCGTCCATCACTGGCTAGCTCAGCAGCGCGCGGGCATCCGCTTCGGAAAGGCTGGAATTCTCGTCGAAGCTGGCACTGCGGACCAGAACGGCGGCCTGTGTGCGGTTGTTTACACCCAGGCGGCGCAGCAGGGCTGTGATGTGTGCCTTTACCGTCGCTTCCGCCAGCGAGAGTTCATAGGCGATCTGCTTGTTCGGCTTGCCCGCGCAGATCAGGCGCATGATGCGGCTCTGCTGCGGAGTCAGATCTGCGATGCGCTGGGCGATTTCCTGCGCCGACATTTCCTCGGGCGTGGGTCGGGCAGAGGAAGAATATTGCGCCGGCAGGTACTTGCGCCCTTCCCGGATCGTCATGAGAGCTTCCTGAAGCACCTTGTGCGAGGAGTCCTTGGTGACGAAACCGGCTGCGCCTGCGGACATCATCGCCTGAATCGCCTCGGTCGAGGACTCCGCCGAGATCACCAGAACCGGCACATCGGGCAACTTGTCCTTGATCTTCAGAAAGCCCGAGAGGCCAGTGACGTCCGGCAAACGCAGATCCAGGATCACGAGATCGGGCGAGAAGCGTGCGCCGACCAGTTTCAGCCCCTCGTTGAGCGAGTTGGCCTTCTTGATCGAGCGCGCATCGTAAATCCGCTCCAGACTCGACGCGAGAGCGTCACAGTAGAGCGGATGATCGTCGATCACGAGAACCGACTGGATAATGACTTTGGTGTGCGTTTCCTTTTCAGAAATCATCACGCGGGCCCTCCCTAGGCTATGGAGAATTAAGACATCGCGCCCCGGGGGAGTCAACTCGATCGCGGCCTTTCCCACCTTGCAGGAAAGGCCCAAGCGACCATGCGGGGCTGTGGATGTCAGGTGCGGGACTTGGCCACGTGGGTTGCGATCGCATCCATCAGGGGCGGCGAGAGGCAATCATAGGGCTCCAGCCCCAGTTCCCGCAGGCGGCCGCGCACACCATCCATCCGCGACGGGTCCACACCGGTTTCGATGATCGAGGACACGAAGGCCGCGAACTCGGGCTGGGACCAGCCGGACTGGTCCGACAATTCCGTGTGAACGAAGTCGAGGCCGTGGAACGGGTGGCCGGTGTTCTCGATGCGGCCATACATATGGACTCCGCAGCCCTTGCAGGCATGGCGCTGGATCGCGGCGGTTGGGTCTACAACCTCCAGCTTGTCTTCGTTGGCGGTAACCTTCACGTGGTCACGACCGACAACTGCGACGACGGAAAAGATTGCGCCGTCCGGCTTCCAGCACTTGGAACACCCGCAGGCATGGTTGTGTGCTGTCTGCGCGGAGATTTCCACAATCACGGGATCGGTCGCGCATTTGCATTTGATAGTTCCGCCGGAAAAACTGCTTGATCCGGGTTTCACCCCTTTGTCTACGGCGGGGTGGATTTTCACAGATGCATATTGGTTCGCAGGCGGTTTTGCGCCGCCACCAAACAGGCTGTCGAAGAGACCCATTGTTCGCTCCCTATAAATTATTGGTTCTTGTTGGTCGTGCGCGAATGGTCTCTCAACCATTGGTATTAGGCAACTCAGCCAAAAGACTTGGTTTTGCTGCGTGGAAAATCACGGAAATCAAAGGCTTTTGCACTCTCTCCGCCGGCAAGTGACGCCCTGAACGACTTGTCGAAGGCCTTAAGGTCGAAGCCGGTATCGCGCTCGGCGAACAGGGCGCTGTCAAGCTTCCGGAGGAGTTCGAACCGTTCCTCGTTCGCCGGACGACGCGCAGAGAGTTCGCGGGCCGCACGGCGCAACGACGGGAGGTTACCGGCGGCTACGGCACGGCGATAAGCCAATTGGCGATGGCAGTCAGCGGCCATTTGCCGGGGCGCGGCGAAGGAGAGGACGCGACCCTGGCCCAATACCAACAGAAAACCCCCGATGACCGCAAGAAACAGTGCTGCCCGAACCGGCAGTGCGGCGAGATTGACGGGTTCGGCCGAGGCGACGGCACCGGGTGGCGGCAACTCGCCTTCCGCGTAGGCTACGCGCTGAGAGGAGATGACGACGTCCCGCATCAGCCGGTTTTCGGTATCAAAATAGGAGAAGGTGATTGGCTCAAGGATCGCTGAAGGCGGGTTCGCAGGCCGGATGGTCCATCGCCAGAAGGCGCGGGACACGGGGCCATGTGGCGAAAGTTCCACCAGCCGTTTTTCAGGATGGGGAAAGATATGAGCGCTGGGGCTGCGCAATTCCGGCATCGGCGGGATCATGTCCGGCGAGGCACCGACGGCTATGACCGTGATGATCCGCAACACGCCGTCGCCTTCGCCCAACTGGTCCGGTGCATTGGACCATGAATCTGAAATCTGCAACCTGCGTACCGGAAACCACCAGTCCTCCACGGCCGGTGCGGGCGCGACATCGAGTTGGACCGGTTCGGAATGGATGTCGTATTCGAACCAGTTGTTGTTGTCGTCCAGAAGGGTGAGGTGGTGGGTGAAGCTGCCGATCTCGATCTTGCCTTCCTCGTCGGGAAAGAGGGCCATGCGCCGTCGCATGTTTTTAACCGGCAAACCATCGACCATGCTCTCATACCAGTGATCGGAACCGAGTTGCATCCAGTTGAAGCCCGCAAGGTCCGGCATCACCAGCTTTTCACGGGTGATGTGGCGGCGATAGGTGCCGTGAATGGTGATCAGCACCATTTCCTGCTGAAAGGGCGTGACGTTCTGCTGGTCCAGCGTCACCGTCAGGCTGAAATCTTCCGGGTCCACCTCCGTCTGGGCGAGAGCGATGCCGGGCAGGAGGAGAAAAAGGAGGGCGGCAAAGACTCTCACCATGGTTCCTCCGCTTCCGGCTGACCGATTCCCGCCGCCTTGCGCCGCTTGTATTCATGCTTGATCCGCTCCGCCAGATAGGTGCCGGGCACGTCTTCCAGCGTTGCGAGCCAGCGTTCGTTGGCGACAACGAACTTGTCATCGAACACCTTGCGAACGCGGGCCTCGCCGGTGCTCTGCAATTCGGGCAGGCCAAGCAGCGGTGCGGCGTTGGTGATGCCGTCGCCGCCACCCGCCGCTCTTGCCGTGCCCTGAGCGACATCAGCTGCGACCACCTCGTCGCCCTCCTTATCCTCGAACCATTTGACCGGGGCCTCTGCCGATACGGCCGTTCCGGCGTAGAAGGCACGGACGAGGTCGAAGTTGGCCTGGGCCTCCTCGTCCGCCGGATTGGCGAGCAGGGCAATGTCATAAGCCTCCAGCGCGGCTGCGTAGCGCCCTTCCATCGCGGCAGCATTGCCGCGATTGAAAGCCGTGGCCATGCCACCGGTTCTGAAACTCTCGTCCGCCTGCGCGAAGTAACCAGCGCGGTACTGGGCAACACCCTGCCACGCCGGATCGTCGAAAGCGTGCGCCGCCAGCCCCGGCAGACCCAGCGAGAGCGCGAGACGACCAAACGGCGCGGTTCCGCCGAGCAGGTAGGCGGCAAGGAGGCTGATAACGGCGAGAGTGAAGAGGATAAGGCGGTTCATGCGCTTTGCCTTCGGAAAAAGCCGAGGGCGGGAAGCAGGGCCAGAAGCAGAAGGTAACGACCGAAATCTCGCCAGACCAGAAGTTGGTAGCTCTGCTGTTCCAGTCGCGAGGTGGCATCATTGCTGAGATCGGCAGCCAGCGCATTGGCTTCGTTCAACTCATAGAGTCGGCCGCCGCCGAGACTGGCAAGCGTTTCTGCCTGAGCGCGCATCTCGCCCGTTTCACGGGCCCGCTCCGTCGGCGCGTAGACGACAGAAAGCCGGCCGCCGATATCCGCGATCTCCGCAGCCTGTGCCAGCGCTTCGGGGCCAAGCCCGGCACCGTCTGTCATCAGCACGACATCGCCGGCCAGAATGCGGGCCTCGCGCAAAAGCTCCGCCGCACGGGAGAGACCGAGCGCCGGTCGCGTTCCGGTGTCCGGTACGGTTTCATCGTTGAGCAGCGTCATTGTGAAACCCAGATTGCGGGTGTCGGCCGTCAATGGTGCGGCGAGGTAGGCATCGCCCGCATAGACGATCAGGGCCCCCGGCTTCGTGGACAGAGCGTTCACCCCGACGCGGCCCATGGTGACGGTCGCGGGCCAGAGTGCACTGCCGGTCATCGAGGGGGAGACGTCCATCACGAAAATTACGCCATCGAGGTTGCGGAATGACAACGCATCGCGCCGTTCCAGCGCCGGGCCGGTCAGCGCAAGGGCCGTAAGTGCGGCGGCCAGCAACGGCAGGTGGTTGGCGGAGTGGCGCGGCGAAGTTTCCACCCGGCCGAGCGCCCGCATTGCCGCCATAAGGTCCGGGTCGATCACGCTTTCCCAATCGCCGATGCGGTTGCGACGTCGGTAGAGGCGGACAGCAAGAATGGCTATGGCCACGATCGCCAGCAGCCAGAACGGGCGAAGGAGGGAAAAGACCGCCAGTGTCATGCCCGCTCCCTCCACCCCAGCAGCAGGCAGCCGAGACCGGCGAGGATTGCCGGATAAATCCAAAGGTCATGGTAGATGGCCGCCGAGAGACCGGCGCTTTCGGTCGATTCCAGCCGGTCGAGATCCTGCGTCACGGCGACAAGGTCATCGGAGGTGCGGACGCGAAACATCGTTCCACCGGAAAGATCGGCCATGGACTGGAGCGTGGTGGCATCGACAACACCGCGTTCGTTCGGGCTTTCCTCCACCGATTTTGGGCCGAACGCGATGGTGTGCACGCGTACTCCCAGTTCGGCGGCCAGCTTGGCGACATCCCGCGGCGTTGCGGCGCCGGCGTTGCTGGCACCATCGGAGAGAAGGATGACGACGCGGCTTTCGGCCTCGGAAACAGACAGGCGTTTGAGGGCGATGCCCAGCGCGTCGGAAATGTTGGTGGCGCGACCGGAAACGCCGATCACGGCTTCCTCCACCGTTCGGGCGACGGATTCCACATCAAAAGTCAGGGGCGAGGCGAAATAGGCTTCCGACCCGAAGACGACGAGGCCCACACGGTCACCGCCACGGCGGCGGATGAAGTCGGCGCCAACTGTTCGGACAACGTCGAGACGGCTGGCAGTCTCGCCATCGAGCTCGAAATCCTCGCGCACCATCGAACCGGACAGGTCCAGCGCGATGACGAGATCACGGCCGGACATCGGCAGGGCACCGGAAGGTTGCAGCAAGCGCGGGCCGGAAATGGCCGTGACCAGCAACACCCAGATCGCGATGGGTAGCAACAGATTGGCGGAGCGGGCTCGGCCTTCAGCCCGGGACTGCCCGAGGATCGAACGGGCGACGCCTTCGGGGACGGTAAGAAGGGCTCCTTCGGCGGGGCGCGGGGCAAGCAGAAACCAGGCAAGTAGCGGCAAGGGCAGCAGAAGCAGCGCCCAGGGGTCCGCCAGTTCAGGCATTGCGCGCTCCGTTGACCATGGCTTCAAGATCGTCGTAATCGGGCTTGGCCGATTTGGCCTTGCGGGCCCCGTCCTCTGCCTCTTGCAAGGTGCGGACGAGACTGACTATGCGGGCGTCCACTGGCTCGCCGGTTCGGGCAGGTTTGCCGGTGTTGGTAGCGGGCATAACCCGGCGGAACAGCGTCAGCGGCAGCAGCACGAGAGCAGCAATTGCGAGGCGAAGCGTCGTTGTGTCAGGCATTGCTGATCCCCCTGATACTGGCCACGAGCCGCTCAGCATCCGGCAGCGGGCCTTTACGGTACAGTTCTTCGGTAAATTCGCGGGCGCGCGCGGGATCATGCGACCGCAGGATATGCAGGAGGCCAATGACGCGCATGTCCTCCGGCAGGCCGTCAAGACGGCCCATGCTTTCCTCCGCCGTGGGCGGACGTGGCGGTTGCTGTCGGCGGGTGACGAGCGGCAGGACAGCGCTGAACAGCAAGGCGACCAGCAATCCGAGACCGATGGCAACGGCCAGATCAGCAATGAGGCCGCCCGGCGCTTCGGCGGGCAGGCGGATATCCTGCATGGCGGCGATCATGTCATCCCGTGTCAGCCCCCGCTCCGACATTTCAGCCCCCCAGCGTCCGGATCATGGCCTCGGTGGAACCACCGGCGTCGAGGGTGATGCATGGGATATCGGCGGGCAGGGTGGCCCCGCGCGGTTCGGTCGCGCCCCGCCCGGAAACGCGGGCCCGCATGCGGCGGCCGCCGACCGCCATAGGGTACTGACCTGCGGGCAGATTGCCGAGGATACTGTCGCCGATCATCAGCACCCGCGGGTTGCGGCGGCGCGAAAGATCGCCAAGGACGTCGGCCAGCCCATCGCCCGGGGTGTCGAGGCCCGAGGCCAGCACGATCTCCGCACCGCTGGGTGTGATGCGGGAAATGCCGGTCAGTGCCTGATCGAGCGGCGGATCTGCTCGCGCGCCCGAAGGACCGGCCAGCGCGGCCTCGTGCGCCCGCGCCAGACCGCCAATGACGGCGAGCATTCCCCGGCTCCGCCCGCGTGGCGATACGGCGAAGGAGCCATCTGCCGTGAGGGCGAGCAGGGCCACACGCTCACCCGCCTCCACTGCCCGCCAGCCGGTGATTGCCAGCGCCTCGGCGGCGGCGACGGAGCGAAAGGCCCTTTGCATTCCCCAGAGCATGGAGGGTCGGAAATCAGCGACCAGCAGTGTCACCCTGTCGCGTTCCTCGTGGAAGCGGCGAATATAGAGATGGCCAGTGCGTGCCGTCGCGCCCCGGTCGATGTGGCGAAGGTCGTCGCCCTCGGCATATATGCGGTTGTCGGCGACTTCCTGGCCATTGCCGCGCCGCTTGATGACAAAACCGCCCGGCATTGCGGACACGGGTCCAGCGTCGCGGTTTTCAGCGCCGAGCATGTCCGCCCGCAAGGCAATCAGCACCGCCGGATCAACATGGGTTCCGGGGTGACTGAATGCCGATGCGGGCTGCGGCTTCACAGGGCTTCCGTTGCCGACAGGATGTCGGCGATGATGCCACGGGCCGTGCGGCCGTCGGCTGTCGCCCGCCAACTGAGCACCAACCGGTGAGAGAGAGCATCGCCGGCAACGGCTTCCACGTCTTCCGGAAGCGCATGGTCGCGGCCGCGAAGGTAGGCACGGGCCTTTGCACAGGCCGCAAGGGCAAGCGACCCACGGGGAGAGACGGGATGGTCGATTTCGGATCGGAACGGTTCGTCCCGCGTGGCCATGACCAGGCGGACGATGAAATCCCGCAACGCCGGTGACAGATGCACCGCCATCGCCTCTGATCGGGCGGCAGTGATGTCACCGAGATCGAGACTGCTGATCGCCCCGCCTGTGCCGGATTGCTCCGCTTCCACAAGATCGAGGATTTGCCGTTCCGCCACGGCGTCTGGCAGTTCGAGCATGATGTGGAGGAGAAACCGGTCGAGTTGGGCCTCCGGCAAGGGAAAGGTGCCTTCATGCTCTATCGGATTCTGGGTGGCGACGACGGTAAAGGGGTCGGGCAGCGGATGGGTTTCGCCGCCACTGGTGACCTGCTGTTCTGCCATCGCCTCCAGCAGGGCGGATTGCACCTTCGGAGGTGCGCGATTGATCTCATCGACCAGCAGCAGGTTGTGGAACACCGGGCCGGGCGAAAACTCGAAGGAGCCCGTCTCCGGGCGGTAGACGTGTGTGCCGGTCGCGTCCGAAGGCAGCAGATCCGGTGTGCACTGGATACGGGCAAAACTGCCGCCCTGTGCGGCGGCCAGCAGCTTGACCGCGCGTGTCTTGGCAAGGCCGGGTGCGCCTTCCACCAGCACGTGGCCGCCAGCGAGGATGGCAATCAGCAGGCGTTCGATCAGGACGTCATGGCCAATAAGCCCGGCGGTGAGCGTTTCACCAAGGCTGGCAATCTTCTGCGCGTGCAGCGCAGAACCGGTTTCCGGCATCATTCCCTCCCCCGCCCGTTAGCGGGCTTATCGGTTTGTTGGTGCGAGTGTGCGATTCCCGCGCCACCAGCACCATACAGCTTTTCGTCTTTATTTTCGTGTGTCGAGTCCGGCAAAGCCCGGCATGTGGCCGCATTCCGGGTCGACGATTTCGTCGGCGATTCCATCCGCCAGTGTCCTGTGCGCCATCTCCTCCAGATCGGTGAAACGGTCAGAGATGTATTGTAGGAATGCAGGCGAATTGGATGAGGTGAGGCGGGTTCGGGCGAGGGCGTGCAGCATGAAGAGATCGAACTCGCACAAACCGCCCGGGTTGCTGCTGAGCATACCTTCCATGTAGCGAGGATCGTTCCAGTTCATATGGCGGAGGTTGACCGGGGTTTCCTGGATCTTGGACAGGAAAGGGCCGGTGGGCTCGAACACGAGTATGTCGACGCCAAAGGAAAAGGCCTGGAACAGTTCCTCTGTCAGGATGGAGCGGTAGAAGCGCCGCTCAAGTTCACTTGGCTCAGGGCCACGCGGCTGTTTTACCAATAGATAGACGGCAGTGCCCTTCCGGCCGAAGTAGGTGATGGCCTGCGCGGGAGAAAATATGCGGTGATCACGATCCTTCGGCAAGCCGATGTCGAATGTCTCGTCGATCCAGCGCAGATCCCGGTTATAGGCGATGAACGGCGGGCGGCCGCTGTAAAGGCGGATGTAGGTTTGCGCCGGTCCGCATGCCGATGCGTCGGCACCACTGCTCAGAAAGCCTTCGCTGCGGTTGAAGATGTTCCGCAGAAGGCGGTCGAAAGTTGCCAGTGTGGCGCGGGTTTCGTTGTGGGGTTTCTCGCCGATCAGGCAGACAGAGCCCTGCGCGATTTTCTTGCTGTCCAGGCGCACCGGCGGCATGGAGGCATCGCGCCGAAGGACCGAGGACCGAAGTTCGTAGACCCAGCCTTTCTGGGCGAGGCTGAGAAACGCTTCCTTGTCCGGCTCGGCCGCGGCGGCACCGGCGAAAGCCGAGGCCAGGGAGAGAAACAGAACCGTCAGGAACGATTTTGACATGATTGAACTAGAATGCGCGTCCGGTCATTTGTCCAGAAATACGCAAGGAAATGCCATATGGATCACGATCAAGCCCTCGTGACCTGCAATCGTGGCGCGTCGGACAGCCTTGCCTTGACCTCGTTCAATCCGGAAGGATGCGGATATCCAGCAAAGCGAGCCTGCCCTTGGCGGTTGCGGCCAGCGCCTTTTCCAGCGCCGGGATAACATCTGCGGGTTCCCGGACGGTGCGTGTCCACGCCCGGCTCGCCTCTGCTGTTTTCGTGAAATCCGGAGAGGGTTTCAATGCCGTCAGCGGCATGCGGTTGGCGCGGGAGGCGAAACCGTCTGGATAGACGCCGGTGACGGAGTGCCGCACGGCGCCCCATTCCTCGTTGTTGAGAACTATGACCAGGATGCCGAGTTCGAGTGCCTCGGCGATCTGGTGGCAGACTGTTGGGTTGGCGAACATGTAGGAGCCGTCGCCCATCGTGGCGACGACCGTGCGCGTTGGATCGGCAAGTTTCGCGCCGAGCGCTGCCGGGAAGGACCAG
The DNA here is from genome assembly GCF_009931615.1 of Algicella marina. Lineage (NCBI taxonomy): Bacteria > Pseudomonadati > Pseudomonadota > Alphaproteobacteria > Rhodobacterales > Paracoccaceae > Algicella > Algicella marina. The sequence goes on from NZ_CP046620.1 coordinate 3,182,659, forward strand.
CCTAGGCCGCCGGAATGCGGCTCCACCAGCCAACTGAGATGCTCTCGCCGTTCCAACGGGCCCAGGATCGTGCCAAGTTCCGACAGAACGGTGGACGTTTCGCCTGCCAGAACCTCGCCCAGACAATGGCTGACATAGGCTTTGGTGATGCCCTTGGCGGTGCTGGCGGTGGCCAGTTCGTGGCGGACTTTACGCTCGGCGGCAGCGGCCTTTGCCAAGGCAGTGCGGCGGGTGGGCAGTTCCGCGCCACGCGGCATGTCCGACATCTCCGCCATCAGCGCCTCCATAATCGGAGCTACCTCTCCGGTCAGCGTAAGATCCGATCGGAAGGTCCGGGTGGGGAAACGGCTGAACAGCGGGTCTGGACCGATATGAATGACTTTGGCATCCGGGTTTACCGAGTGCTTGTCAGGCCACCACGGTGCGAGGGCATTGATGACCACTACGACATCCGCCTCTTCCAGCCAGTGGCCGGGTTCCGGGCCAATGTGGCAGGGATGATCGGTTGGCAGGGCCAGCTGGGTGATCCACCAGCTTGGATAGGCGATGGCCCAGTCCTCCAACCATGCGCCGAAGGCCGTGAATGCCTCGTCGGATCCGAGACCGCGCTGCGCGAAGACGATGGGGCGTTTCGCATCCGCAATCATCTCCGCCGCAGCGCGGATGGATGCCGGGCTGGCCATGGTTTCTGATGGCTGGATCGCAGGCGGTGCGAACAGGCCTTGGGTATCGATCTGCTCACACAGAACTTCGCGTGGCAGTGACAGATAGACGGGCCCTTTCGGGGTTGAGTTGGCAATCGCATGTGCACGATCGAGCAGTGGGGCCATCTGTTCGGGGAAACGGAGTTCGTTTTCCCACTTGCAGGCCTCGCGCACCAGCGCCGCCTGGTCGAACATTTCCTGACCCCAACCGATCGGCACGGTGCGGGAGCCGAGTCGACCCGCCTCCGTCACCGGCGTCCGCCCCGACATCAGCAGCATGGGAATATGTTCGCATGCAGCGTTGATCGCGCCGATGGCCCCGTTGGCCAGACCGACATTCGTGTGCAACATCACCGCCTGCGCGCGTCCTGTCATCAGGTAGTAGCCGTGGGCCATGCCCATCGCGGCATGCTCGTGCGGGATCACCAGCGCCTGCGGCAGCTCCTGCCCACGCGCCCCTGCCTCGGCCAGCCCCTCGATAATCGGCGGAAAATCGGTGCCGGAATTGGCGAAGACATAATCGACGCCCAGCGCCTTCAGGCGTGGGAAGATGGCTCCGCCGGCCGTCATCTGTTCGTTTGCATCCGTCATCCCGCCAGCACTCCCGGCAACCAAAGTGTTATCGCTGGGAACGCCAGCAGTACGACGACACGGACAAGCTCGGCGCCGAAGAATGGCGCAACGCCCTTGAAGGTCTCGATCATTGGCGTGTCCTTGGCCAAGGCGGAAATGACGAAGACGTTCATTCCGACAGGCGGCGTGATCAGCCCCAGTTCCACGACGATCAGTGCAAGGATGCCGAACCAGATCTTGAGATCTTCCGTGCTCATCCCGAAGCCCGCTGTATCAGCCGTCGCGTACAAACCGCCGTTGAGATCGACCAGAACCGGCCAGAAGAACGGGATGACAAGCAGGATCATCGACAGGCTGTCCATCAGACAGCCGAGGAAGATCAGGGCGATCAGCAGGATGATCATGACCGTCATCGGCTCCAGCCCGCTGGCAATTATCCACTCGGCGGTGGCCTGCGGCAGGCCGATCCGGCTCATGTAGATCTTCATCAGTTCGGCGCCGAGCAGGATGAGGTAGATCATGCCGGTCGTGCCTGCCGTTTCCTTCAGCGACTGGATCAGGATGGCAAACCCGATTTCCCCACGGAGCGTGCCATAGAGCCAGACGAGCGCGACACCGATGGCGGCAGCAGGCGTCGGATTGTAGAGACCGGCATAGATGCCACCGAGGACGATACCGAAGATCAGCATGACCGGGATCAGGCCGGCAGTGGCGGCGATGAATTCCTCCCTGTCCACGTGGCCGCTGCGCGGGGCCGCGTCAGGGCGCAACGTGACGTAAAGCGCGATGGTGATTATGAACAGGATCACGGCCATGATGCCAGGGAGCAGAGCGGCCGCGAACATGGTGACTATGTTGGCCTCGACAATGATCGCGTAGATGATCAGCACCACCGAGGGTGGGATCAGGATACCCAGCACGCCACCGGCAGCCAGCGACCCTGTGGCCAGCGCACCGGAATAGTTGTAGCGCCGCAGTTCCGGCAAGGCGACCTTGCCCATGGTGGAGGCGGTGGCGAGCGAGGAACCGCAGACCGCCCCGAAGCCGGCACAGCCGGCAATGGCCGCCATCGCGGTGCCGCCACGCAGCCAGCCGAGCCACGCGTTTGCGCCCCGGAAAAGTGCCGAGGAGAGACCGGCGTGCGAGGCCAGTGCGCCCATCAGTATGAACATGGGTACGACCGAGAGGTCGTAGGTGGAGAACTGGCCATAGGCGAGCGTCTTGAGCTGGTTCAGCAAAAGGCCCGGTCCGTTGACCACGGCGATACCGATGCCGCCGACAAGGATCATGGCGTAGGCGATCGGCATGCGGATACCGATGAGCACAATCAGCGCGACGAGCGACCCTATGCCCAGCAGGATTGAATCGATCATTGTCTGTCAGCGTCCAGTACGGTCCCGCCGTTCTCCAGCAGCGTCAGGCAAGCGGCGACGGCGAGAAGGGCGAGAGAGACGAGGATGGGAATGAAGGCCACCCACGTCGGAAATTGCAGGATCGCGGTGGTGTACTCGTATTCCTTCTGGCTCTGCATGTTGGCGTAGTTGCGCCAGAGCAGCAGAAGGCTGAATATCACCGCGACGATGGAGCCGAGCAGCTTGAAAAACGCAATTGTGCGCGGTCCTGCACGGGCTGTGAAGATGTCCGCCGTGACATTGCTGCCTGTCAGTTCGCAATAGGGCAGAAACATGAAAACGGCGACGGCGACGCCGATTTCCGTCATCTCGAAATCGCCCGGTAACGGCACCCAGACGGCAGCGCCGATGACGGACAGCACATTCATGATCACAACGACCAGCAACAGGGCCCCGCCGAGCACCGCCCAGAGGGTTATGAGGCTGGCTGCCGCCCCGGAAATCCCGGAGCGGCTGGTTTCGAAGGAGTCGGTCACGTCAGCTCGCGCCGCCATTGGTGGCGATCAGTTCGCGAGCCTTTTCGACAAGACCGGCGCCATCGATGCCCTTGGATGAGACATCGTCGATCCAGCGGTCGACCACGGGCGCCAGGGCTTCGCGGAAGGCTGCGGTTTCCTCCTCCGACAGAGTGGTGTGTGTGTTGCCGGATTTGACGGCAAGTTCGATGCCGAAGTCATCGGTCGCGCGCCACACGTTGCCGACTTCGCCCCACCATTCGCGGCCGGATGCATCCTTGAATGCCTGCTGGATTTCCGGCGGCAGGCTTCCCCAGCGATCACCGTTCATGGACACCTGGAACGTGGTGGTGCCAAGGCGTTCCTTTTCCGCGCCTTCGATCTGGAACTCTGTCTGTTCCTGAATCTTCAGGGGTGCGATGATTTCCCAGGGGATCAGGGCGCCATCTACGACGCCCTTCTGCAGCGCGGGCGGAAGTTCAGGTACCGGCATGGCCACCGGGCTGGCGCCGAGTGCTTCGATCACCCATGCGCCGGTGCGCGTCGGAATGCGGAGCTTCTTGCCTGCGAGATCCGCCGGGCTGCGAACGTCGTCCGAACGCATGTGGATGGCCTGGCCCGCGTGGACGTGCAGGAACATGACTTCCAGACCCTTGTAATCGTCCTTCAGCGACTCCTCGAACATGTCGTACATCGCAAGGTTCGCCGCAACCGGGTCATTCTTGAAGACGGTGGGCAGTTCAAAGACTTCGGTACGGGGGAACAGGCCGGGTGTGTATCCGTTCACGGTCCAGATCAGATCCACAACACCATCGCGGGCCTGCTGAATGAGTTCGGGCGGGCGGCCGCCGAGGGTCATGGACGGGAAGATTTCGATCTTCACCTTGCCGCCGGAGTTCTCCTCCACGGCGCGGGCCCACGGCTCCAGCATCTCCGTATGCGAGGGCGCCTTGGCGCTGAGCATGTGATGCAGCTTGAATGTGTACTCCTGCGCCAGCGCACTGGTCGTCATGACCAGCGACGCCCCGAGGGCTAGTGCCACTGTCTTGATGTTCATTCTCTTCTCCCTTGCTGAACAGGTCGGTCGCTGCGCATGTTGGATTCTGCGGCAGTCACCATGGAAAGGCCCGGAATCATTTCTGCCAAGTCCTGATTGTCGAGCATCACGTAATCGAGATTGATCCGGGCAAGACGCGCGTGTTCCCGCGCTATGGCCTCTGCGCGCGCGCCCTCCCGGCTGGCGATCGCGGCAAGTATGTCCTTGTGCTGCTCCTGCCCGCGAAACAGGGAACGGCGGACATCCGGCACGTTGAAGTGGCTATGCAACAGCGCGTTCGGCGACGCGAGCGGCAGGCGGTAGGATCGCAGCACCTCACGCTCCAGCGTCTCGGAGCCGGAAAGAGCAGCGAGAGTGTCATGGAACTGTGCGTTGAGTTCGGTGTAGCGCTGGAAATCTGCGACAGCTTCATTCGTACCGAGCGCCGCGTCTATTTCAGCGGCGATTTCCTGGCAGCGGGCGAAGGCCGCCGGCTCCGGCCCGCGCTCCGCTGCAATGCGGACCAAAGTGCCTTCAAGCACGCCGCGGACTTCGATGGCATCAACGACGTCGCGGCGGGTGTGCCGACGAACCGTGCAACGGCCGGTCTCCGTGCGGGAGAGCAGGCCCTCTTCGACCAGCCGCGCCATCGCCTCGCGCATCGGCGTTCGGGAGATACCGAGAAGGTCGGCGGCGGCAGTTTCGGAGATGTGCTGGTCGGGGAGGAATTCACCGGACAGAATTCGGGAGCGCAGAGCGCGCAAGGCACGTTCCGACTGGTGCGTCTTACCGGAGTCCGCAGAATCGCGCACTGTCCCCCCCTGATGTTTTGTTATCTTTTTCCAAACGCATAACTTGTATACCGTTGGTCGTCAAAGAGAGATTTGATCGTTTCGCACCCTTGGGCATCTTGGCGAAAAATTCGCGCCTAAGAGCGGCGCTCTTGACGATAATCCGAGCTTAATGCGTAATGAAACTTAGGTTATGAAATTGGCTGCAATTCCGGCATCGACCATTTGCCGATGCCGAATTCGATCCGGTACATGCGTGCTTTGGTATACTGTTCAGGCCGCGAGGCCGAGGATCTGCCGGGCCTGCGCGACGGTTGCCACGGGACGTTCATACTTCGCACATAGGTCCGCCGCCCGGGCCACAAGAGCTGCATTCGATGGCGCAAGATTGTCGCGATCCAGCCGTACGTTGTCCTCCAGACCGGTGCGGGCATGGCCCCCTGCCGCAATTGACCACTCGTTGACCTTGATCTGGTTCGCACCGATCCCCGCCGCACACCACGGCGCGCCCGGCAGCAGGCGGTTCGTGGTGTGGACATAGAAATCAAACACCTCCTTGTCCGCAGGCATTGCGTTCTTCACGCCCATGACAAACTGGATGTAGGGGATGTCGCGGATCTTGCCTTCGGCATGCATTGCCGCCGCACGAAATATGTGGCTGAGATCGAAGGCCTCGATCTCGGGCTTGATATTGAAGGTCACCATTTCGGAGGCGAGCCACTCCACCAGATCGGGCGGGTTTTCATAAACGCGGGTCGGAAAGTTGTTGGAGCCGACAGTGAGCGATGCCATATCCGGCGCGAGCGACAGCATCCCGCCGCGCTCCTGCCCGGCTCCGGAGCGCCCACCGGTGGAAAACTGGATGATCATTCCAGGACAATGTTTCTCCAGCCCTTCCTTCAGCAACGCGAACTTCTCCGGGTCGGACGTTGGTGTTTCATCGGGGTTGCGGACATGCGCGTGACAGATGGTGGCCCCGGCCTCGAAGGCCTCCTGGGTACTTTCCACCTGCTCTGAAATCGTCACCGGAACGGCCGGATTGTCCTTCTTGCGCGGGACAGAACCCGTGATGGCCACGCAGATAATGCAAGGGTTCCTGTCTGACATGTTGGCGCTCCCGTTCTAGATTTTCAGACGAATTGCTCTGGTGCATATTTGAGCAGTACCGGCACGACAAGGTCTTCCTCGTCCACGAGGTGCCTGTCCAGCAGGCTTTCGAGACCGCGAACCTCACCCAGAAATGTGGCCAGCGGCTTGTCTGCCGCCTTGGCATCCTCGCTTTGCAACACACCGTTTGCCCGCTCGGCAAAGCGTTGCAGCAACGGGTCAAGCGCGTGGTGATCGGCCTCCAGGATGTCAAAGCCGCGCTCCAGGCGGGTATCCAGTTTCTGCAAGACCGGGAAATAATGCTGGTCTTCAATGGTGTGGTGGCCGTGAAGCTCCTGAAGCAGGACGGATCCGCGCCGGGACAGGACGGCACGATAGCGATCAAACTCCTTCCGGCCATCCAGCATCGCCTCGGTTTCCTGTCTGATCGCCTCCAGAAACGAACGGAAACCGAGGTGTCTGTCGAGCCAGAAGGAAATCAGGCCCGAGAAGTTTGGATGATCGGCCCATGCGTCCCTGTCGAACTCCGCAGTCAGAACGCGGAGGGCGTCGGGCAATCCTTCACGCTCCGAGAGAGCCAGATTTTCGCTGTCTTGCAAGTTCAAGCCTCCGATTGGGCTATCCGGTTTCAGCCATCAGGGTCTGTCAGCGTCTAGGATTCTGCAACCTGAGCCGCCTGGTCGTCACTCGAGGATCACAGGCATGTTTATGGGGCCGCGAAAACCGAAGCCTCGCCAGACCACGGATTCAGGCTCCGGCAAGCGCATGTTCGGGAAGCGTTCGAACATCATCGGCAGCATCACGTCGGCCACCGCCCGTCGCGCAACGTGGGTGCCCTGACAGAAATGCGGACCGTTGCCGAAGGCCTGATGGGGGTTGGAGGGACGATAAACCTGAAACTCCTCGCCGTTCTCGAAGAGTTCTTCATCCCGGTTGGAGGACGCCTGAATGGTCATCACCGTGTCGCCCTTCGGAATCTCATGACCGCGGATTTCCGTATCCTCGGTAACGAGACGGGACGAGGCCTGTATCGGCGCCACCCACCGCACACCTTCCTCGAAAGCTGCACGCCAATCCTGCCGGGCAACGACCTCTTCCTTCTGGTCGGGGTTGGTCAGCAAGCCATAAATTATGGTGCAGAGCGCATCGCGCGGCTCATTGATGCCACCGCCGATGGCTATCTTGATGTTGGCGTAAATCTGCGTCATCGGGATCGGATCATCGGCGTTGACCATGACGGAAAGAGCACTCTCGTTCGGTTCCGATCGCCATTTTTCCGCGAGTTTGTCGAAGAGCGCATCCATCTCGGCGTTGGCCTTGTCCGTCGCCTCGAAAAGCTCCGGCTGCCAGCCGAAATTGCCGGCACCGTCGATGAGGGTCTGGCTCCAGCGCTCCATTTCCTCGTCCGTTGCCTCTTCAGTGCCGAGCAGGATCGCGAGACCACGGGCGGCATAAGGCGCGGCAAGGGCGGAGAACAGGTCGACGACCTCGCCTTTCGGCAGACGGTCGAGGTAGTCGGATGCAACCTCCTGATACTTGGGAATCCACGTGCTCTGGATCACCTTCGGCGAAAAAGCCGGTGCCATGGCCATGCGTTCGCGCATGTGCTCCTTGCCATCCTTGCGCATGAGCGTCTGGCTGTTGAAGGCGCGTTGCATCGGCGTGTTGGGATCGTCGGAACTGAAGAGGACCGGATTGTCCTTCACGTACTTGGTATCGGCGGCCTTGGTCAGAAGCGTGCGGCCGACGGATTTTACCCGCAGTACGGGCGCCTCGGCGCGGAGGCGCCGGTAGATCGGATAGGGATCGTTCGTCAGTTGGTCGATGGTGATGGTTTCGTCCAGCGGGGCCAGGGCCATGATTTCCTCCGATATCCTTTGTTGGAATCGTTCTACGCCGATTTTCAATTTTGTCGACATTTTCGTGTTAATAATGCTAGATTCAAGCCGTGAAGTGGAAAAACGTATACATTTTGGGTGCGTAATGGCTGAATTGTCCAAGAAGAGGAGCTTCCAGCGGGCTTTGGAGCAACTGCGCTGCGACGTCATGGCGGGGCGATTCGATTCCGGGCAGAAACTTTCGGAGACGAGCCTCGCTTCGGCGATCGGCGTATCGCGGACGCCGCTGCGGGAAGCGATTGCGCAACTGGTTGAGGAAGGGCTGCTGGAACGGATGCCGAGCGGGGGGACACGGGTGCGGCGCATGACACGCGCCGACGTGGCCGACACCATCGAGTTACGGGGCACGCTGGAGGGGCTGGCGCTGCGCCGGGCGGCGGAGGCAGGGGTGGACGCCGGGCGTTTGCGGGGCTGCTCCGATATTCTCGATCGGATCGACGTGCTGCTGCAGGCGTCTGAAAACACCTTTGACTTCAATGGCTACGCGCGCGCTAACGAAGCTTTTCACACAGCGTTGCTGGCGCTCTGCCCCAGCTCCGTTCTGGCGGAGGAGGTGACACGGGTGTCCTTGATGCCACTGGCGGGGCCAAGTTCCTTCCTTGGCGGACAGGCGGAGCAACCGGAACTCCGGCGCTCCCTTCAAGTTGCGCAGGCGCAGCACCGGGCGATGGTGGAGGCGGTGGCGGCGCGGGAAAGTGCGCGGGCGGAAGCGCTGGCACGGGAGCATGCGCGACTGGCGCGAAGCAACCTCGAGTTCTTCCTTGGAGAGGGTGTCGGACAGGCCGACCGCATCCCCGGTTTCGCCCTGCTGAGCACCGCTGCGGAGTGACTTTCCGCCTATGGATTGGGTATGGTTGCGGTAAGGGCAATTGCCGACGCCGGATCTTGCGAAATCGCGTGATGGGGTTACCCCCAAGCAGCGGCTGCACCGTGCGACGATCTGCCTGCAACAGGCAACAGGATTGCTGTTTGTCGGAGGTTTCGTTGAAATTGCCCGGAAACCCTCGGCATTTCTGACAGGTCGCGAGTAATCGGATCAGACGGCGTTCAGGCCGAGTTTTCGGCTTTGATCCGCATCGCCCAAAGCACCGAAACCAATCCCGCACCGGAAGCCGCCAGCATCAACGAATGAAGGATCACTCCACCGCCTTCTTCGGGCAACACCAGGCCAGTCAAGGTTGTCAGTATTGCCCCACTGGCAACGACCAAAGCACCGTTCAGACCGGCGGCACTGCCTGCGAGACTGGGCCGAACCGACATCGCGCTCGTGTTGCTGCTTGGCATGGTAAGGCCGTTGCCGAGGCCCACAAAGATTGTACTGCCAAAGAAAATGATCGGGGTCAGGAATCCTGCCGTCATCACCAGGAGGCCGACAGCAAGCCCGATGCAAGCAGTGAGACGGCCCGTCAACATCATTGTTGTTGGCTCGTACTTTGGCGCGAGGCGTCTGGACAGGAAACTGCCAAACATGAAGCCTGCCGTGATCGTTCCGATGAAGAACCCCAGTTGGGCCGTGCTCACGCCGAACTCTGATGCAGCGACAAGTGGCGCACCTGTCAGGAAGATATAGAAGGCCCCCGTGGAGAATGCCGTGCAGAGTGAGTAAGCCCAAAACAACGGTTCCCTGAGGAGGGTCCGAAAGCGCTCCGGCGGTGCGAACCCGTGCTCGGCCCGGGCAGGCCTTGTTTCACCCAGATCTATCCAACAGATGACCAGCAGAACCAGACCGAGAACAGCGTATAGATAGAAGTTGGCGCGCCAACCGAAAGCGGTATCCAGCAGACCGCCGAGCATCGGGCCCACCATCGGGGCAATCGCCATGGTCATGCTTATGTAGCCAATAAGACCGGCCGCTTCACGCTCTGAAGTGGTATCTCTGACTATCGCAAGGGACAGTGCATAGCCGGAAATGATGCCGCCCTGAAGCATTCGGAAAATCAGAAATGTCCGGACATCCTGAGCGAGCGAACAGGCGACCGACGCGACAAAAAAGGAGGTGAGCGCAGCCAACAGAACGGGGCGCCTGCCTATGCGATCAGACAGTGGCCCGACAACAAGCTGAACAATGGCGGTTACAGCGAGATAGCCCGCGACCGCGAGACTGACCAGCCCATAGTCAGCCCCCAGATCGGCAGAGATGTTTGCAAGTGACGGCAAGAACATATTGAGCGACAGCACCGAAAACGCCGGCAGCAGAATGAGGGTTGCAAGGTGAGGCGGGGTTTTGGTTCGGGGCATGGCGGAAATCTTTGGCTTGGAAACAAAAAAGCCCCCGAACACGGTCGGGGGCGCATGGTAATGGATATGGAAACCCTTATCGGACCATGCACCTCTGGCTCACCACGACGACAGTTGTCAGTTTCATTTCCGGTCTCCTGCTGGGCTGAACGTAGGACGACAGCATAATTTTGGCAATGTCCGCGTTCGACGGATGTTTCGACCCGACAGGAACGTCGGTCGCGCCCGGCTTCGGTCAAATAGGGTGTGGAACGTTGTGCACCGTTGAGTCGGTGCCGCATTTTCTGAATCTTCAGTCGGGCGCGTCAAGCAATACTGACCTAAACGTCAAGCATTTCTGACCCAGACCAGACTTTGACTGCGACCAATCCAAGGATCTGGTCGCGGACTTTGCTGACCTTCCCGGATACAACTCGAATGTCGGCTAACAGTGTCCAGTTCGGAAGGTCTGTTGGATCGCAAGGAAACCAGTTAAACCATGTTCCCAGCTTTCAGGCCGTTTTCTTCTTGGCAGTGAGATATTTGATTACGCGCGGTTTGAGAGCGCTCGACAGAAATCGCGTCAGTGGATTGGCCAAATGACTCACGAAACAAAAAATTCATTCTCAAGAACAAATCGAAATTTGGTTCGGTATGTAGTATTTCCAGTCGCGGTACTGGCGTCGGCGGCCCTCATTGTTTGGTCGGCAGCCAGCTATTGGTGGTTTGACAGATATACGACAACATTCGTGGTCACCGCCCCGATTGACGTCATGTCGAATTGCACATGGGAGATAATCCAAAGTGGTTATGGCGACCCTGTTGCCAAGTTACCGGCATTCAACTGGGCGACATTCAAATGCGGTCTCGTCAAAACAGACGCCGGTTACTTCGCGCTTCCACAGAGCGGACATAGTTTGGTTCGCGACACTCGATCGGCGATGTTGGAAAGGCTCCAACAAGGTAAAAGCTATCACGCGGTTTATCATTCTCCCCAGCATGTGCCAGATCGTGACGGAAAGTTCGTAGGGAAAGACGGACAAATTAGGCTGGCGTCTCCGCCTCCTACTCTTCTTCGGCTTCTTGAAAGCTCTGAGTAGTTCTTGGTCAGAACAAGCGCCCCGATACGTAAACGGCTTTCGGTCATGTTTCGACCCGACAGGAACGTCGGTCGTGCCCGGCTTCGGTCAAATAGGGTGTGGAACGTTGTGCACCGTTGAGACGATGCCGCATTTTTCTGAATCTTCAGTCGGGCGCGTCAAGCAATACAGACCTAAACGTCAAGCATTTCTGACCCAGACCAGACTTTGACTGCGACCAATCCAAGGATCTGGTCGAGGACAAAGCTGCCTGCAAATCCAAACACTCGAAATTCTGCTTTGATCTATTCGGGCTTAGGGATGCTTTGGTGGGGCGTGGAGCCTTTGGCAAAACTCGGATAGATTTACCGGGCGGGTCGGTTGCACGGTCGCCGGCCAACATCGACATCAAACAGTATTTTCGGAGAAATCATGCCCCGCCCCAAGACCGTATCTGATGAGGAAGTTCTAGGTGCAGCTTTGGATGTCATGGCAAGCCGCGGTATGATTTTCACGTTGTCTGACATCGCACGGCATGTGGGTCTATCTCGGGCGACATTGATCCAGAGGTTCGGTGATCGGGATTCGATCCTCCGCAGGATTGCCGAGCAAGAGGTTGAAGCGACCCGTTTATGGCTTGAAGGACTTCCGATTATCGAGGGCGACGATGCGCTTTGGCAGTTTCTCGAAATGATCGTCAGCAGCATGGGACAGGGAGATGGCTTTTCTGCACGTGTTCAAATCGCAGCTTTCGAGTCGCGCGACGCCAAATTGCGATCACTGGCTGCCCAAAGATATGCCCTTGTCCAGAAGGCCATTGCTGCCCGGATTCCGAACAACGCGGAACGGTTTGAAACGTCGCAGCACCTCCACGCGATCATTGCCGGAGCCACAATGCAGTGGGTTGTCACTGATGGATCCGAAGGATTGTCCGATTTCGTCCTTCGCAGGCTTCGTTGGGCGGTGGACAACCTCGCGTAAGACTTGACCGTGCTTTAACTTAATCGATATATAACCAACATGTAGGTTATATATTTCGGGATTCGAGATGTACCGTCGGGGATTTCTTGGTGGGCTGGTTGCTTTTGGGGCATTGCCGCAGACCACTTTAGCTCAAATGAACGGGGAGCAAGATATGAGGATGATCAAGTCTCAGGGCATCCTTATCGCCACGCAAGTATTCGGCGTACCTGACGATCCGGCTCTGATTCTGGTGATGGGCGCGACGGCCTCGATGCTGGGGTGGCCCGATGCATTTTGTACCGCACTAGCGAACCGTGGGTTTTACGTCATTCGGTTTGATCATCGCGACACGGGGCAATCGACAACGGTGCAGCCCGGCGAGGCAAGCTATGCGGTGGAAGACTTGGCAGCCGATGTTATCGGGGTTATGGACGGCTACAATCTAGACAGCGCCCATATTCTGGGCATGTCTTTAGGTGGGTATATCTCGCAGATCGTTGCCCTGACCCATCCCGGCCGTGTCCGATCGCTCACGCTCCTTGCTTCGGAACCCCTCGGCTGGGACGGCCCCGCGCTGCCTCACATCTCGCAAGAATTCCTCGATCATTTTGGGATTCTGGCGTCTCTGGATTGGGCGAGCGAGACGGCAACAATAGAATTCCTGCTGACCAGCGAACGACTGAGCGCCGGGTCGGGCCAGGCTTTTGACGAAACCTACATGCGCGGCCGCATCAGGCAGATACTTGCGCGCACGACCAGCCCCGCCAGCATGTTCAATCATGCGATACTCGATACACGACAAGACTGGATAGGCCGTTATCGCGACATAACCGTTCCGGTTCTGATCCTCCACGGTTCGGATGATCCAATCCTCCCAGTTAAAAACGGTGAAGCACTTGCCGCAGGTATCGCAGGATCGGAGTTGATCGTCGTGGATGGTGTAGGGCACGAATTGCCTCTTTCCAAAGTCGAAACGATTGCCGACCTCATAGCGGGCGGTATCCCGCAATAAGGCGGCCTTCGACATTCCTTCAGGGACGCTCGCAAGCAGCCATTCGCTGCATAGCAGAAGATGGTTAAAGTGGGCTCGTAGTTGCAATTAGCTGCGGTGTTCACCGGTGATCACAACGCGGGGCTTTGCTACCGTTCGTCAGCTGATTGGAATATCAGCTATGAGATTGGCAGCTCGAAAGTCGCTTTCTCCGTTGAAACCATGATGGAAGTCCGAAATTTTTGGACATTCTTGTCTGCATAAATAATTGTGCGTGAAAGTCTCGTAGCCGGGGATGTCCTTTGCCATGACGACGAGGATGAAATCCGACTCGCCCGCAATACACTAATCGGCGTGCCCAGGGCCAAAACGCCAGAGCGGCCCCCCGTGCATCTCTTCCCCTCAGCCAAAGCGGAAACAGGCCGCCCGCCCCTCCGCCTCCAGCGTCCGCGCCCCGGCGGCAATACTCCGTGCCCGCCGCTGCAACCCGGCGGTCGGCTGGCTGGCGGAGCGATCCTTGGGGTTGGGCAGCACTGCCATCAACGCCGAGGAACGCTGCGGGCCCAGGTCCGCCGCTGCCATCCCGAAGTAGTGCTGCGCCGCCGCCTCCACCCCGAACACGCCGGTATCGAACTCCGCGACGTTCAGATACACCTCCATGATCCGCCGCTTGCCCCACAGCCCCTCGATCAGCACCGTGAACCCGGCCTCCAGCCCCTTGCGCACCCAGCTTCGCCCCTGCCACAGGAACACGTTCTTCGACACCTGCTGGCTGATGGTGCTGGCACCACGCCGCGCGCCGCCCTCCAGCGCCTCCTGAATGGCATCAAAATCAAACCCGTAGTGATCGCAGAACTTGGCATCCTCCGCCGCCGCCGCGCTCAGCGGCAGGTGGCGCGACATCCGCTCCAGCGGCACCCAGTCCCGCCGGAACTCGCCGTGTCGCACCCATTCGGCTGCCTGATAGTAGTTGATCGGTGGATTGACGAAGCGGAACATGCCCACGAAGAGCAGCAGGAAGACGCAGACGCCGACAATCGTCATCCCCGTCCACCGCAGCAGCCGCCGCCACAGTGCCGGTTTCTTCTTGCCCTTTGATTTCGCAGGCTTCTTCGCGGTCTTCGCCGGTTTTGCCTTCGCCATGCGCTGCCTTTCAATCCCCCCGCCGGGTCCACCCTAGCGGGAGGATTGTGTCAAGTCACTCGGCTGGTATCGCCGCTTCCTCGTCGGACAGCGGGTGCGACAGGCGGCTCAGCATCTCCTTCGGACAGATCTGCACGAAATTGCCAAGCTCCTCGTCCCAGTTGCGCAGGATATCTGCACCGCGCGGGCTTCCCGTCTCGGCCACATGGCTCTCGATCAGCTCCCTCAGCACGCTTTCCCAGTGGGCGGATTGTACCGTCTGGGAGATAATGCTCTCAGGGTTCATCCGCTCCTCGATCTCACCGTTGGGATCGTACAGATAAGCCATGCCGCCCGTCATCCCGGCGCCGAAATTGTCGCCGATGGCACCGAGGATCACGGCAACTCCACCCGTCATGTACTCGCACCCGTTGGAGCCGCAGCCCTCCACCACCACGTGGGCGCCGGAGTTGCGCACGCAGAACCGTTCGCCGGCACGGCCCGAGGCGAACAATTGCCCCGCCGTCGCGCCGTAGAGCACCGTGTTGCCGATGATCGTGTTCTCATGCGGCACCAGCGGGCTGCCAAGCGGCGGCCGCACGACGATACGCGCACCGGACAGACCTTTGCCCACGTAGTCATTGGCATCGCCGGAGACCTCGATCTTCAGCCCCGGAGCCCCGAAGGCTCCAAGGCTCTGCCCGGCGGAGCCCTGCAACTTCACCGTCAGATGGTCCTTCTGTAGCCGGTTCTGCATCCCGAAACGCTGCACGATGTGGCTGGAAACCCGCGTGCCGATGGTCCGCAGCGTGTTCTGCACCGCATAGGAAAGCTGCATCTTCTCGCCATCCTTGAAGAACGGCTCCGCATCCGCAACGATCTGGGCATCCAGCGTATCGGGCACCACCTGACGCGGCTTGTTGCGGTCATAGTGGATCGCCTCCGCCGCATCGACAGAGATCAGCAGCGGGTTGAGGTCGAGGTCGTCGAGATGTTCGGAGCCACGGCTAACCTGCGTCAGCATGTCGGCCCGCCCGATCACATCGTCGAGGCTGCGCGCACCAATGGATGCCAGAACCTCGCGCACTTCCTGCGCGTAGAAGGTGATCAGGTTTACCACCTTGTCGGCGTTGCCGGTGAACTTGGCCCGCAACTCGTCCTTCTGGGTACACACGCCCACCGGGCAGGTGTTGCTCTGACACTGGCGCACCATGATGCAGCCCATCGCGATCAGGGCGGCGGTGCCGATACCGTATTCCTCGGCGCCCATCATGGCAGCGATAACGATGTCCCGGCCCGTCCGCAGCCCGCCATCGGTGCGCAGCGTCACCCGGTCACGCAGCTTGTTCATCGCCAGAACCTGATGGCCCTCGGTCAGCCCCATCTCCCACGGCAGACCCGCGTATTTGATGGAAGTCTGCGGGCTGGCGCCGGTTCCGCCATTGTGGCCGGAAATCAGGATGACATCCGCCTTCGCCTTCGCCACCCCGGCGGCGATCGTGCCGACGCCGGACTGGCTGACCAGCTTCACCGTCACCTTGGCCCTCGGGTTTATCTGCTTCAGGTCATAGATCAGCTGCGCCAGATCCTCGATTGAATAGATATCGTGATGCGGCGGTGGCGAAATCAGCGTGACCCCCGGCGTCGAATGCCGCAGCCGTGCGATCAGTTCCGTCACCTTGATGCCGGGCAACTGCCCGCCTTCGCCGGGCTTGGCACCCTGCGCCACCTTGATCTCCAGTTCCTCGCACTGGTTCAGGTATTCCGCCGTCACCCCGAACCGGCCGCTGGCCACCTGCTTGATTTTCGCACTCGGATTGTCGCCATTCGGCTCCGGGTGGAAATGCGCCGGGTCCTCGCCGCCCTCGCCGCTGTCGGATTTGGCACCGATGCGGTTCATGGCGATGTTCAGCGTCTTGTGCGCTTCCGGGCTCAGCGCGCCCAGGCTCATTCCCGGTGTCACGAACCGCTTGCGGATCGAGGTGATGCTCTCCACCTCCTCGATGGGAATCGGCTCGGAAACCGGCTTGAAGTCCAGCAGGTCGCGCAGGTGGATCGGCGGTGCCGAACGCATCATCTGGGAATACTGTTTCCACAGATCATAGGAAGACCGGTCGCAGGCGCTCTGCAGCACATGCATCGCCTGCGCGCCCCAGGCATGGGTCTCGCCGGACCGGCGGGACTTGTACAGCCCCCCGATCGGCAAAACATCCTGTCCCAGCTTCCAGCCCTTGGCGTGAACCGCCTCCACCTGTTTCTTGATGCCTGAGACCCCGATGCCGGAAATCCGGCTCAGCATGCCGGGGAAGTATTCCGCAACCATTGCCCGCGAAAGCCCCACGGCCTCGAAGTTCAGGCCGCCGCGATAGGACGAAATCACCGAGATTCCCATCTTCGACATGATCTTCAGCAGGCCCTGGTTGACTGCTTCGCGGAAGCGCTCCACCGCCACGTCCAGCGTCTGGTCAAGCAGGCCACGCTTGATCCGGTCGGCAAGACTGTCCTCCGCCAGATAGGCGTTCACCGTTGTCGCACCGCATCCGATCAGCACCGCGAAATAATGCGGATCCATGCACTCGGCAGACCGGACGTTGAGGGAGCAGAAGGTCCGCAATCCCTTGCGCGTCAGCCATGAATGCACCGCGCTGGTCGCCAGGATCATCGGCATCGCCACCCGGCTCTCGCTCTGGCCCGCATCCGACATCATGATGTGCTTGGCACCGGCCCGCACTGCTTCCTCTGCCTGCTGGCGGATGTCCTCCAGCGCCTCGCGCAGGGTATTCCGCTCGCCGCCGGCGGGGAAAGTGCAATCGAGCGCCACCGCATCTTCGCCGAAATAGGTCGCCATCGCGTCAAATTGCGCGTTGGAAACCACCGGGCTGTCCAGCGTGACGATCTCGGTCTGGTTGTTGTCCTCGTCCAGCACGTTCTTCAGGTTGCCGAACCGAGTCTTCAGGCTCATCACCCGATGTTCGCGCAGACTGTCGATCGGCGGATTGGTAACCTGGCTGAAGTTCTGGCGGAAGAAGTGGCTCAGCGGCCGGTACTGTTCGCTCAGCACGGCCGACGGCGTGTCGTCACCCATCGAACCGATCGCTTCCTTGGCATCCTCCGCCATCGGTGCGAGGATCGTCTCCAGATCTTCGAGGCTGAACCCGGCCGCGATCTGACGCTTGCGCAACTCGTTGCCTTCGAACAGCGGTGCTTCCGCCTCCGTCTGCAGCACATCTTCCAGCGCGTTGATGGATCCGACCCACTCTCCGAATGGTCGCGAGTTCGCCAGCAGGTCTTTCAATTCGGTGTCGTGGAACAGCCGCTGCTCGGTCATGTCCACCGCCAGCATCTGCCCCGGGCCCAGCGCCCCACGCTCCACCACCCGGCTTTCGTCCACCGGCACCATGCCCGTCTCCGAACCGGCGATCACCAGCCCGTCGTTCGTCACCACGTACCGCATCGGCCGCAGCCCGTTGCGGTCCAGCCCCGCACAGACCCAGCGCCCGTCGGTCATCGCCAGCGCCGCAGGTCCGTCCCACGGTTCCATCACGGCGTTGGAATAGTTGTACATGTCCACCCAGGCCTCTGGCATCTTCGTGGCGATCTTGCTCCACGCCTCCGGCACCAGCATCGCCTTTGCCATCGGCGCCGACCGCCCGGCCCGCACCATAACTTCGAACACGCCGTCCAGCGCCGCACTGTCCGACGCCCCGGCCGCGACGATGGGCTTGATATCCTCCTGCAGATCCCCGAACGCGTCCGACGCCATCCGGATCTCGTGGCTCCGCATCCAGTTGATGTTGCCCTTCAGCGTGTTGATCTCGCCGTTATGCGCCAGCATCCGGAACGGCTGCGCCAGCCACCACTGCGGGAAGGTGTTGGTCGAATACCGCTGGTGATAGATCGCGAACGCACTCTCGAACCGCTCGTCCTTGAGGTCGGGGTAGAACTCCGCCACCTGCTCGGCCAGCATCATCCCCTTGTAGATGATCGACCGGCACGACAGGGATGCGAAATACAGGTCCTTCATCCCTGCCGCCTGCTTTTCGATCCGCCTGCGGATGACGTACAGTTCCCGCTCGAACGTCTCCTCGTCCACGCCCTTGGAGTTGCGGATCAGGATCTGCTCGATCTCCGGCCGCGTCGCATTCGCCTTCTCCCCCAGCACCGAGATATCCACCGGCACGTGCCGCCAGCCGTAGATGGTATAGCCCATCCGCAGCACCTCGGTCTCCACGATGGTCCGGCACGCCTCCTGCGCGCTGAAGTTGGTGCGCGGCAGGAACACCATGCCCACGGCCAGCATCTCGTCGCCCGGCTCGTGGCCGGTGCGCCGCACCTGATCGCGGAAGAAATCCACCGGAATCTGCACGTGGATGCCCGCGCCGTCGCCCGTCTTTCCGTCCGCATCCACGGCCCCGCGATGCCAGATCGCCTTCAGAGCCGTGATCCCGGCCTCCACCACCTGCCGCCGCGGCTGCCCGTCGATGGCCACCACCAGCCCGACCCCGCAGGACGAATGTTCCTGCTCTTCGCGGTAAAGACCGTCCTTCGCCAGACGCGTCCGTGCCGCTTCCATCTTCTCGGCCCAGTTCATGTCGTTCGTCATGGCTTCAACTCCTCGCTCGGGGAAGGCCGCTGGCCCTCCGGTAATGCTATGCCGGGTGCAATGCACCGTCTCATTGCGCCGCTCCTCGAACATCATCGGGATGCGGCACTTTCAGAATTTCCTTGTAGTACCAGTGGTTTGGATGCGTCTCCCAGGTCTCACCCGGCTGGCGCAGTCGTGCCTTCACCTGCCAGATCACCTTGCGGAACTTCTGGAAACGGTCCTCGAAGGCGGCGTCGAACAAGGCTGGCAGCGCGCCAGCCTCCTTCAACTTCGGCGTCACAGCATGGCCGATCATCGGCACGATGAAATGGCGGATGTTGGGGCCCTGCGGAAACCGCGACCAGTGCAGGATGTCGCACCCCTGCCGCCCGTGCAGCACGTAATAGGCGATGTCGTCGCTCATCTCTTCGCCGACGGGTCCGAGCGTGAATTCGGCAATCGCCCCCCGCTCCTCCGGCCAGCGCGGATCACCGGGCACCAGTTCGGGGTCCGGGTGATACTGCGGCCCGAAGGCCAGCACCGAATGCACGCCGAGCCGCTTCGCCAGCCGCATGGCGCCATAGGCCCCCATCGAGTAGCCCACCGCCAGCACCCGCTGCGACCCCCAAGCATCCAACTGCCCGCGCACGACCTCCACGACCTTTTCGGCCAACCCCTTCGTCTGATACCAGCTCTGCGTCTTGTCGGTCACGAAGATGCAGGCCCGCTCGCCGCCCTTGGAGGCCGTGCCGATGAATTCCGACTGCCCGCCACGCGCCGCGTAATTTCCGTTGAGCGAGGTGAACACCACCACTGCCTCCGTCCCGGTGCCGGGAATGGCGGAGATATAGAGCGTGCCGTCCTCGAAAAGACACTCCGTCCGCAGCCGCTCCCGTATCCGCTGTATGCCCTTGCGCAGGTTCAGCATGGCGTCACCCGATCCTCACTCATGCAAAGGCTCTCCGGGCTCGATCAGAAACTCGAAATTGGCGACCTCGGCTGCGATGCCACTCGCGCGCTCCAGCGCTGCCTGCGCTTCTTCGGACAAGACGACCGTCAGGCAGATATTGTGCGGGGAGGTGGGCAGATAGCATGTGCTCATTTTGGCATATCGCAGCGCCGGATACTCTCCCGCCGCCTCTTCCGGAAATACAGCCCTGAAGCCGGAACCATCGTGGATCGTCACGATGCCACCGCTCTGCCGCTCCCAGCCGAAGGGCTGCCTGCAGAACAGCAGATCAAAATCCGCGAAAACAGGCAACGCGTCTTCGATGACCACGTTAATCTCAAAAATCTCTTTGGTCAGCCCGCGCGTGACGGCCATCCTTTTTCTCTGCTCGGTCCGCGCGGGAATCCCCTCACCACGAACGCGAAACGGGCGTTCCATCCCTTCGCATCCCTCGTCGGGGAACGTGACCGTGGCCGTATTGGGTGCAACGTCTTCCGCACTCTGTGCAGCAGCAGGAAATACTCCGGTCAACAGCAGGCAAGCCAGGGCCACCGAAATCGCCCGCACGGAATTAAAGGCGAAGCCCGCCCTCCGGCCCGCCGCTGCGCTGTGATGCCCTGAATTGTTGCGGAACTTCACCACCGGAATCCTACTCCCCCGCCCCGATGGACTTCATGAATTCCTTCTCGGTCATCCGCACGTGATCGCCCGCGAAGGCGTAACCGTCCGGCTTGCTGTCCACGAAGATCTCCTTGGCCAGCGGCAACCCGTCGCGCGCATCCAGCGTGCCCACGCCCATCGCGTAGACGCCCTTGTGCGGGCCCTCCATCGTCAGCCGGTAATAGAGGTGCGAGCCGCAGGTCTTGCAGAAGGCCCGCTCCGCCCAGTCGGAAGACTGGTAGGCCGTGATGTTGTCCACACCCTCGAAGGTCACGCCGGCGGGGCTGGTGTCGAAGCCCACATGCACGCCGCCGCCCCAGCGCTGGCACATGCCGCAATGGCAGGCCGTCAGTGCATTGATCTCGTCCGTCACGGTGAAGGTCACGGCGCCGCACAGGCAACGCCCGGTTCTCGGTTCAGCCATCCGCCTTTTCCTTCTCAAGAAATGCCTCGAGTTCCGCCAGTTCTTCCGCCTCCGTCGTGCGCGATGTTCCGTCCACAAGTTGCATCCATGGCGCACGCTGGTCCACGAAGATCTCGGACTCCATGGTCAATCCATCCTGATCGTCCAGCAAGCCCGGCGCGACATAGGCCACGGGCCGGCCCTGCATCCGCCAGTAAAGCGTGGTACCGCAGGTGCCGCAGAAAGTCCGCTCACCCCAACCGCTGTGGCGATAGCTCGCGATGGCGGCCTCTCCGGTCGTTTCCAGAACGTCGGCCCGGATGGAATAGAGCGGCCCCCCGCCTGTCCAGCGGCGGCACTGGCTGCAGTGGCAGGCACTCACGCCACCGCCTTGCACGGCGATGCGCAGAGTAACCGAACCACAGAGACAGCGGCCTGTCCGGATATCGCTCATAAATCGCCCGTCCTCTCGTCGGTTGCCGAATTTGGTAATGATCGCTGACCTGTCGGTTTTCGAAACTTCGGCAAAACCGGCAAATCAGCCATACCAAACCCATACCAAACCCATACCAAACCCAGATCGGGCTTTTACTCCGCCGCTACGCTCTCGGCGGCCTTGGCGTTCAGGCTCTGGATGATGCTTTCCGCGGCCTCGCGACCGTCGCGGATCGCCCACACCACCAGCGACGCCCCGCGCACGATATCCCCGATGGCATAAACGCCGGGCAACGCCGTTTCCTTGGTGCCGAAATCGGCCTTCACCGTGCCCCAGCGCGTCACTTCCAGCCCCGGTTCGTCCCACAGTTTCGGCAGTTCCTCCGGTTCGAAACCCAGTGCCTTGATCACCAGGTCGGCGTCCTCGGTGTAGTCCGCACCCTCGATCACTTCCGGGCTCTGGCGGCCGGTGGCATCCGGTGCACCCAATCGCATTTTTGCGACGCGCACCCCTTTCACGCTGCCGGTCGGCGTTTCGCCGTCCGGGCCATTGCCTTCCCCGACGAAGCCGCGCGGCGCGGTCAGCCAGACGAATTCCACGCCTTCCTCTTCGGCGTTTTCCACTTCCCGCTGGCTGCCGGGCATGTTTGCCCTGTCGCGCCTGTACAGCAGTTTCACCGATTTCGCGCCCTGCCGCACAGAGGTACGCACGCAGTCCATCGCCGTGTCGCCACCGCCGATCACGACCACGTTCTTGCCGTCGGCGTTCAATTCGCCGCTGTCGTACTCGGGCACCTCGTCGCCGAAGCTCTTGCGGTTGGAGGCGGTCAGGAAGTCAATCGCGCGTACGATACCGTTCAGTCGCGCACCCGGCCCGCCCAGTTCGCGTGACTGGTAAACGCCGGTGGCGATGATCACCGCGTCATGTGCTTCCCGGATCTCCGCGAAACTGATGTCCTCACCGACATTGCAGTTCAATTTGAAGGTGATACCGCCCGCTGCCAACTGGTCGTTGCGGCGCGTTACCACGTCTTTTTCCAGCTTGAATCCGGGGATGCCGTAGATCAGCAACCCGCCTGCCCGGTCGTACCGGTCGTAGATCGTCACCTGAAAACCCTGCCGCCGCAGCATGTCCGCTGCCGCCAGCCCGCCCGGCCCCGCGCCGATGATGCCGATGGATTCCTTGCGTTCCTGCCCAGGCTGTATCGGCTTCACCCAGCCCTTTTCCCAGGCCGTGTCCGTGATGTATTTTTCCACCGCGCCGATTGTCACCGTGCCGTGGCCGGACTGCTCGATCACGCAGTTGCCTTCGCACAGCCGGTCTTGCGGACAGATGCGCCCGCAGATTTCGGGGAAGGTGTTGGTCGCCTGGCTGACCTCATAGGCCTCCTGCAACCGCCCCTCCGCCGTCAGTTTCAGCCAGTCGGGGATGTTGTTGTGCAGCGGGCAATGCGTCTGGCAGTAGGGCACGCCGCACTGGCTGCACCGCCCGGCCTGTTCGTTCGCCTTCTCCGCCGCGAATTCCCGGTAGATCTCGTCGAAATCACCCTTACGCTCTTCCGCCGCCCGCTTTGGCGGCGTGGCGCGGGCTACATCCACGAACTGCAACATCCTATTTTGCGCCATCAACCGGATCTCCCGAGACCATATGTTTCGCACCAAAGGACCGGCGACACGCCAGCCCACCAACCGCCCGAAACGGTCGTAACCTTTACAGATCAGCAGACATTTCCGCCTGGAATGCAGCTTTCATGATGCCCGGGCCGCAACCATCACCGCGCCAACCCAAAACACCAAAAACAACCCACATCCCCTGTGAGACCCGAGTCATAGCGCGGTCTAAAATAAAAATAAAGTCATACTTGCTGACCTAAATGACCGCGATTTGCACTTCTTCGCCAAAAACTCGCGCAATTTTTTCTATTTTAGGTATCAAACCGGACCTATCTATCACTCTGGCCCTGTTTACACTGAGATGATAGCACACGCTCATAAACATCGTCAGAGTTTTTCCACATGACCCTCGCACATCTTCTGATTCTTGCCATCGTGCAGGGCATCACCGAGTTTCTGCCTGTTTCTTCATCAGGACACCTGATCCTGCTGCCTGCGGTTATGGGCTTTGACGATCAAGGAACCGCCCTCGACATCGCAGTTCACGTCGGCACCTTGGGCGCAGTCATGCTCTATTTTTGCGCCGACATGATGCGGATGATCAGGGGAATCGTTCCGCTGTTGAGAGGAAATCTTGCGGATCCCGACGCCCGGCTAACTTTCCTGCTTGTGATAGCAACGATCCCAGTCGTCATTTTTGGACTGGCGCTGAAACTCACGGGTTTCGTCGATGCGCTCCGCTCGCCGGTCGTGGTCGGATGGTCGACCCTGATCTTCGGACTCGTTCTCTACTGGGCTGACCGCACCAACCCCGAAATCCGAACGGCAAAGGTTTGGACGGTGCGCCACGCCATAACCATGGGCCTATGGCAGGCCATTGCCCTCATTCCTGGCGCTTCCCGCTCCGGCGTCACGATCAGTGGAGCGCGTGCGTTGGGATACACGCGAACCGAAAGCGCCAGATTGGCGATGCTGATGTCCATCCCGACCATTCTTGCATCCGGCACACTCCTCGCAGGAGATGTCGTGGGCGAAGCAGACTGGAACCTTGCCAGACAGGCCGCCATAGCGGCTGCCTTTGCATTCGTTGCAGCCCTTGTAGCCCTAATACTGATGATGCGCCTGCTCCGCAGCATCAGCTTTACGCCCTATGTCGTCTACCGCATCTTTCTCGCCGTAGCGATCCTGGGCTACGCCTATCTTTGATCAGGCTTTCATGTGCTTGGCGGATTCAGTGATGTCGGAATACTGACCATACGGCCGGTAGCTGTACAGGTACTCTTCCAGAACGCCTGCCATTTCCACCGGTTCAATACCGAGTTCGGCGAATCCCTTCGCACCCTCGGAAACTACGTTGTCGTTCTCCAACAATGTCACCTGGTCGCGCGTCACGGGCGCAGGTAGCAAACCGCCGGACATCCTGCTGAGAAAATCAAATATCGAGCCCTGAACCCGCGCGACACCAAATGGAATTGGGGCAATCCATTTTCGGCGGCGAACCACCTTCAGCACTCGCTCCATCAATCCGCGGAACGTATCGACCTCCGGGCCACCAAGTTCATAAACTCCTGCTTCAACTTTTCCCATAGCGGCTTTCTCCGCAGCCTTGGCAATGTCGTCCACGTAAACAGGTTGAAATCTTGTGTCCGCTCCTATCACAGGTAAAAATGGTGCAATCCGCGCCATTCCGGCAAAACGGTTGAAGAATTGATCTTCCGGACCAAAGACAATTGAGGGCCGAAGGATGACCGCGCCAGGAAAGGCTTCGATCAAAAGTTTTTCACCTAGCGCCTTCGAACTCGCATAATCGCTCTCGCTGTCTGAGTCTGCGCCGATCGCCGAAATATGCACCAGGCTGGCCACGCCTTCTGCGGTAGCTGCCCGAGCAATTCGTCCTGCGCCGTCCGCCTGCACCTCTTCGAACGTCTGCTTTCCGCTGGGTGCAAGAATGCCAACCGCGTTGACCACCGCGGAGGAACCCAAAACTGCGGCAGCAACGCTCGCATCATCACGTATATTGGCGAAGACAGGCTCAACCTGCCCGACTGTACCATAGGTGCGGACGAACAAAGCCTCGTTGGGACGTCTCACAGCAACGCGAACCCGCCAACCTGATCGCGCCATGCGTCGCGCAATATAGCGGCCTACAAAACCGGAGCCACCGAAGATCGTTACGAGGGGTGATGCGTTTGTCATGACGAGCGCCTTCCTGAGGTTTCTCCCGAAATACCGCTCATGATCTAATGCAACAAGGATGAATTCCGGATGAAGCCAGATGGATCAGGTCGACCGCCGGGAAAACCTGCTGTTATCCCGTTGACACCCGTTTCCAGCGCGGCTAAACGGCAGGCTCCGAACAGCACCTGCCCAGGTGGCGGAATTGGTAGACGCGCTGGCTTCAGGTGCCAGTGTCCGAAAGGACGTGGAAGTTCGAGTCTTCTCCTGGGCACCACCGGTTCGAAACTCTAGGCACCAGTTTCGACAGAAAGGCTGTCAAAGCTTGCCTTCGGTACGCCATTTCAGAACCTGTTCCTGACTCACTTCGAAATGCATACTGTCCTCGCGCGAGAAGCCTGCACCCCAAATCCATCCCTCACTTCTAAAGAAATCGGCTAGGATCGTCAGGCCAAGTTGGGTGTAGCCGTCACCAAGTGTGTCTAGGTGGCCATCGATATTCAAATCGACCGCTAGTCCGAATGAGTGACTTGAAAGCGCGTTCCGACTCCCCCGAATTCGCCGTACACAGAGTGAGCCCGCTGTACTGATCCGGTCATGCAAGTCCGGGTCGCTGTCTCGGACATTTTCGAACACACGACGAAGGGAGTCGACCGCCGGGTCGAGCATTCGAACCTTGATAGGCCCAACGTCCGCGACGACAAGCTTGCCCTTCAGGGTTGGGTTCGTCATTGGCTCGCAAGTATCGCCCAACTCCTCCCGGGGGCGGCCCAGCGTTTGCTCAAGAAACCGCGGTCCGGCAACCGAAATGCCCTTGTTTACGTTTCTGCGGTTGGCAATCAGCACAACCTGCGCGTAGGCATCGATAATGGAATTGACACCGTCTCCCGGCAGGATTTCCTCCTGAGGTGAGCCAAGAGACACTGGAGGTATGGCAGAAGGTGACGGTGCCGGCGGTCTTTGCTCCAGCGCAGTCATCCTTTCCTGCATCGCTTCAATCTGCTGGCGAAGGTTCTCGATTTCGATGCGGGCACCGCTATCGACGGCTGGGCCACCAAAACTGTCTACTGGCGCTTCCGAGAGTAGCTTTGGTAACACAATCCAGACGACAGGTACCATTATGATGGCAACCGCTATCAGGATCGCTGGCAAAAACCGCATTTCCTTCCTTTCACTCGCCGCAAAAACGGGGCAAATACCTTGTAGCCACTTGCCAGACCGAAATTAAGGACATTGTTCGAGGTGTCATGTTCCGGCAATGGCGTTGTTCTGGTTCACACAGTCGTATAGTCTCTCGCAAGTAAGAACGGGCATCAGATGCAATTGAATTCAGGAACAATTTTTCCGGCTCTGGTTGGCCTTCAACCTCATCGAGGGGTCTTGATGCGGGCCTTTGTGCTCCCGGACATGTTGACCAATGCTTGAGAGTCGGCCGAGCGATACTTTTCAGCCTGACATGGTGTTGAACAACACCTATCGGATTGAGGGTATCATCGGGCGCGGCGGCACGTCGGAGGTATATCGAGCGCGCAGCGAGATCTCCCAGCGTGTCGTGGCGATCAAGGTCTTGAGATCCGAGTTTTCCGGCAATGAAGATTACCTTCTGCTGATGAAGCGGGAAGAGGAGATCCGGGAGATCCGGCACGATGCGATCGTCCGTTATTCCGAGAACCATCTGACACCGGAAGGCCATGTTTATCTGGTAATGGATTATGTGGACGGTCCGGGATTGGATGAGAAGCTGCACAGTGGCGGCCTGCCGGCAGACGATCTGATGACAATTGCCGCACGACTTGCCGATGGTCTGTATGTCGCACATGCCAGAAACATTGTTCACAGGGACCTTTCGCCGGACAATATCATTTTGCGCAATGGAAATCCGACCGAGGCCGTGATCATCGACTTCGGCATTGCCAAGGACAGCAACCCCGGCGCCGGTACGATTGTTGGTAACGAATTCGCGGGCAAATACTCCTACGCGGCCCCTGAACAGCTGAACGGAACATCGGATTCGCGGTCGGACATCTATTCTCTTGGAGCATTGCTGTTGGCTTCGTTCCGAGGCGAAACTCCAAACGTCGGACGTAACCCGATGGAGGTGATCGCCAAGAAAAACGAGCCGCTGGATACAAGTGGCGTGCCGGAACCGCTGAAATCGCTCATTGATCGGATGACACAACCGAACCCGGATGAAAGGTATCAGTCGGTTCTGGAGATTCTGGACGAGATCGACCCAGCTTTCCAGCAAACCGTAATAGGCGCACGACCAATCAGTGTGGTGCCGAGGCCCGAACAATCAACTGTTGGCATGACAGGCATTCCGCGGGAACCACAGTCGGCCAATCCCGCACGAAAAAAGGTTCCGGTTGTCATTCTTCTGATACCTCTGGCGATCGTCGCCGTGGCTGCAGGAACCTATTTTTCGGGCATCCTGGATCGTGACCAGCTCACTACCTCCGAAATGCAGCCCGTTGCAGAAAAGCCGATCGCCCAATCTATCCCACCCGCCGATACTGAAACAGTAGCAGTGTTACCGGCGGAGCAAGTGCCTGTTGTCGAACCGGAGCCGGAACCGACGCGCACTGCCGCGCCCGAGCCTGAATCCGCGCAAGGTATTCCCCGTGCCGACCCCTACACCTTAATCGGCGAGCGTAAGTCGGGCCAAACACTTCGTCTCGTCGGATATGCGCCGGACGTGGAGACCCGCGATGCGCTGGTTTCTCTCATCGAAGCCGAAGGTGGGGTGGCCGCCGTGGAAATTGCCTCAGGCGACATTTCCGATAACTGGGGCGATACGATGGTTGCCTTGATCACCGAACTTCGCGACTTGCCAGAATGGCGCTTTCTCGCCAGCGGAAACTTCGCCCGGGTGACAGGTGAAACATCGGACCCTGCATTGGCTGAGCGGATCGAAGTGGCATTTAGCCCGGTCTCTATGGACGAGGGATTGCGGGGCGTGGCCACAATCGACATCGTCGGCAATGTGATTCCGCGCGCTTCTGTTCAGGCTGTGATTGACAGGTTTGCCGATTGCGGCCCGTTGTTTCTGCCGCAATCCCCGAATGCAGGTTACGGCGAGGGCGCGGAAGTTTTGGTGGCAGGAACCATGGCGACTGCTGCCCGCAGAGACGAACTTTCGGCTACGCTGCAGAGCCTTGTGGGTGCGCGACCGATCCGAATGCGAACACAAATTCTGGGCGAAGACCTCTGCCGCATCGACCAGATGTTGCGCAACGTTCCGTCGGCGGGTATCCAGATCATCTACGGCTACGGCGCAAAGGACGACCTTAACGCGTCGAATGTCTACCGGGTAGGCGAAAACCCGGTGATTGCCATAAACCTGCCGGAGCAGATTCTTGACGGTTACGTTTGGGCATCTTTCGTCGACGTCACCGGCACCGCCTATCACCTCTTGCCGCATGCCAACCGAGCAGACAATAGCGTTCAGAGCCTGCGGGATGGCGAACGTGGATCAGTTGAGATCCGGCTGACCTGGCCCGTGGAGGATGCCCTGAGCCCGGACAAGATGGCATTCGTGGTGGACGACACAGCGCTCGGTACGGGCAAGTTGGTGGTTCTCCTTTCATCCGAGCCGCTGTTGCAAACGAACCGACCAGCCAGCGAGCCGGTAAGTGACTTCGTTTCAGCGCTGCAGGAAGCGGGCGTCGCCTCGGGAATAATCTCATTCGACAGCAGGCTGCTGATTACCCGCAGATGACCCGTCAGAAGGCACATCCACAACGATGATGGAGATGTTGTCGGCTCCACCACCGGCCAAAGCTATCTGAAGCAGTCGATCACAAACGGTCGTAATCGGCGTCTGCGCGATTTCGGATCTCAGCATTTCCATTGTCGTATATTTGGTGAGGCCATCGGAGCACAGCAGGAACCTGTCACCGGGTTTCACGTCTCCGCGAATTTTGTCCAGTTCCAGTTCATCGCCGACACCTACCGCCCGGGTAATTGCATTGGAATTGGGATGCAATTCCGCCTCGTCCCATGTCATCTGGCCGGCGAGGACCAGGTCGGCGACGATTGAATGATCGGTCGTGAGAAATTCGATTTCATTGTCGCGGAGCCGATAAAGACGACTGTCGCCTGCCCAGAACGCCACAAAATGCGATTCCGTCAACATAAGCGCCACGACGGTCGCGCCTATTGTAGAACCGCCGCGCTCTTTTGCTTCCTGAAGGATTGTATTGTGGGCACCATGGATGGCCTCACGCACCGCCCGCATCTGATCTCCTGGCGATAGTTCCGGAGAAAGCATTGCCACGGATTCCGCAATTGTCTGGCTGGCAAAATCACCAGAGGAGTGGCCCCCCATGCCGTCAGAGACGAGCCACAGTCTTTGTTCCGGCAAACTGAGGATACTGTCCTCATTGATCGTGCGCACTTTGCCTACATGGGTAACGGCACTGCAAAGAAATTCGGTCATTCTTCGGGCACCTCACTGCCGATCCAACCGATATCCAGAAACGCCTTCATATCGCTGGCTTCAGGCATACCCGTATGACACACCATGTATTCGGTTTCGCTCACTCTCGCGCTCCAGACGCTTACCTCCGGATACTGCGATTTAAGAAACCTTGCCGCAAGCATGTCTCGAATGTTTGTTGCACGGCCCGAAAGCCTCCAGCCATTTTCCGCCATTTTGCAATTGCGTCGGGAGACAACAGGAATTTCCCAATTCAATGCGGAGAGACGTTCCTTCAAAACCTCTCGGGACATAGTGTCTTCAAGCGCATCCAGCGCAACGCATTCCAGCGTCTCGAAGAGAGCCGTACCTGAGAGGTGAGCAAATACGGGACACTCGCCCTCTTCGAGTTGAGCTGCCAAAACCAGCGGAAATTGGCGGCCAACTCTGTCGACGGAGTTCATCATTACGCCGATCACGGGTGATGGGCCGGCCAGACCACCGGCCAGACCGAAACGCCAGATGGGGGCGGAGTTGTATACCTCGTTCCAGTTCGGACCGAAGTCGCCCTTTACCTGAACCATCCATCGCTGGATCCATTCGTCGAATGGGCCGACGAAGGCGGCAGGCAGTTCGATCCGAAAGAAATCACCCAATGCCGGCATTTTGCCGTAGGCGCCGAACGAACGCGGCATCAGAGTGACTTCGGACAATTGAAGGTAGAGAGCGCTGGCAGCGTAAACGGGTTCAGCACCGAACCTGTCTGCAAACGAAAAATTGCGATCCTGCCACCGATATTGAATATAACGCGGCTCCTGTCCGATGCATTGGTTTTGCGAACCTCGGCGCTGTCCAACAATCGGAACCAACCCCAAGGTCCATCCCTCACTATATTATTCTCACGCCCCGGCTCGCTGGGGGCGATCGCGACCTTTGCAATCCCGACGGCACCTGGCCAGCTGATGGCTTGAGGCGTCGGTTGGCCGCTGCGGTGATTGAATCCGACCTGCTGACCGTCAATTTCGAGAACCACTGCCAGCGCGTTGGTGTCGAGCGCTTCCGGCGTGATCTGGAAACTGATGGCTGGTGCCGCCCCCGAAGCAAAAAAAGTGTCGCGGATTTCTGCAGCCTTTTGCATCTCTTCCAGCACCTTCTGGGATATGCCAAGGTCGGCGCCGCCATTGGCTTGCTTCCAGGACCAAGGCCGGGTGCGTGTATCGACGAACTCGGACAGATTTTCCGCGAAGAACTGATCGATCATTCCTTGCGGTGCAAACAGGCGGGCAAAATCCTGCATGGCAACATCCGCCTTGGCGCGTCGGTTGATTGGATATCGATCCGAAAGAGCCTGCGTGCAGAATGGCAAGACCTGAGCCTGCCAGCGCGCATTGATCTGTGCGCGGGCTCCATCCGCAGTGATGTCCGAGGAACCCGACGATATTTGGTTCGACCACCGCTGGAGCGGACCATCAAGCCGGGCCGTCGCCTCCCGGAACCGGAACAATGCAGAGTTATCACCAGCTCCGCCGCCGCCTGCCAATTCGATTTTATTCAGTTCACGGTACACGTCACCGAGGATTGCGATGATGCCATCCAGTTCCGAAGGTTGGCCGTCAACCCGGGCGACTAAACTGGAAAGCCAGGCAAACCGCTCTTCCACATAACTACCAGGAGGCGCGGGCTGTCCGTCTGCACCGCTACCTGCGGCTTGGGAGAGCGCGCGGAGAAGAACGGCGTTCGTTCCTCTCGCCCGCTGCCGGACGAGTTGGCCTGCGACGGCTGTAGCACCATCGGGAACTTCGATTTCGGCAGACTGCGGCGGCTCGGCCAGCCGAGTCTCTTCGCTGATCGCGGTCAGAATGTTCACGACCGGCGATGTCGGCCCGGACAGTACGTTTGTTACGTCAACGGCTTGGCGGAGGCTGCCGAGCGGAATGATATCAACATCGCCCAGAATACTTTCATACCGCTCAGCGTAATCGGTGTAGTAGAGATCCAGCACGTCGCGGCTCATGGTCAGAAGTGCTGCCTCACTTTGCTCCGCCTCGCCACGCGGACCCAAGACCCAGCTTTCACGCTGAACCCTTTCGGCAACACTGAGTGCCTCATTCAGGAAGACCTCGTGAAACCCTTTCCTTGTGAAGATGCCTTCAATGCCCTCCGATAGCGGCTTCCCGGAGGGGCGGACGAGAACACGGCTGACGGCAGGACCTCCAATATCAGTCAGGCGCCATTCAGGTAGAGCCGTCGCCGCCGGGCTGTTGACGATGCCACTGTAGATTCGTTCCGCCAGTGGCAATTCGCTCAATAGAACTTGTACCTGCTCTACCAGAGGGCCATTCAATTCGATTGCAAGCATCGGCTGGGATAGCAGTTCATCGAGGTGGAAGGCGAAATCAGCACGGACTTGGACATTGGCCTCGCCCGGATAGGTCAGAGACCAGTCGATCTCCATCCAATCCTTGATCAGATCGCTACTCATCGGCCCCTGTAGCCCCAGCATTAGGTAGACCTTCAGGGCCTCATAGAGGAACTCGGAATTGTTTATGTTCCCCTGCATTTGTTCTTCTAGGCGGAGCAGTAGCCGAGGGAGAAAGTGCTGGTTGAGCGCGGAGCGGTAAGTCTGCGCGACTTGGTTTCCAACGTGCTCACCCTGATAGAGCCCAAAGCCAAGCCGGGCTGGAACTACGGCATCCGTGACTGCTGGGTTGGCAGGCAGATCCCTTAAAGTGTTAAGAGCCGGGAGGGCGTTCAGTAGATCGGAATCGCCAATCGGATTGCCCGGTATCGCAGAGCTTAGTGCGCGGTAGCGATCTATATCGGCTGTAGCAGTTGCCAAGAGCTGTCTGTTGCCGATGAAGCTATTCGCCCAGAATGCACCGCAGCCGATAGAAACGGCCAAGGCGGCGGCAATGGCACCGGCCCGAGCCCAGCGATAGCGACGTTCTACCTTGTCATCGGCGGAAACGAGACCAGCCTCGGGGAACATCACCTTGTCAAACAGGTTTGTGAGGAAATAGGACCGCCCTGTTCCCTGTCCAGAACCTATGGCCTGCCGGCCAATACCGAACGTTCGAGCCATGCCCATCATCAGGCGGTCGATTGGCGTGCCTTCCTGAGTGCCGGAAGTCAGATAAACACCACGAACGAAGTGCATGTCTTCAAAACGGCTGCCCTGAAAAACCTCGGTAAGGAAGTCTTTTGCAATCGCACGGATACTGGCCATCTGCATTGGGAAACCAGCAACCAGTGCCCGTCTTTCCGGGTCCGACTCTTCCTTGATACGTTTCAAGGATTGCGCGTTGAGCTGTCCGAGCAACGCGGAAAACTCTTCGTCGAAACGGGCGAGGATAGCCGGTTCGCCATCGTTCCCCTCAATCGGTAGCGTAAAGCCCCAAACCTGTTGGCGATCTTCCCTGCCAAGCGGCTCAAAAAACTCTGCAAAACCAGCCACTAGATCGGCCTTGGTAAAGAGAACGTAAATGGGAAACCTCACGCCTAGCCGTTCTCTCAGTTCCTGCAAGCGCGTTCTAACAGCCAGCGCGTGGCTCCTTTGTGTCGACGCGTCCTGCAACGCAAGATCCGACAGGGAAATAGAAACGATGGCTCCGTTGATGGGCTGGCGAGGCCGGTACTTCTTGAGCATCGTCAGAAAGCCCAGCCAGGCGGATTTGTCTGCTTCCCTGTCACTCTCCTGCGTGGTGTAGCGGCCTGCAGTATCCAGCAGTACGGCTTCGTTGGTGAACCACCAGTCGCAATTACGGGTACCGCCGACGCCACCTATTGCCGATTTGCCGATTTCCTCCGACAAGGGAAACTGGAGTCCGGAGTTCACTATCGCTGTTGTTTTTCCGGCCCCGGGTGGGCCAATCATTATGTACCACGGAAGTTCGTAAAGATGGCCTCCGCCTCGATTGGCCTTGCGAAGCTGCGTAATCGCCTGACGAAGCTTTGTGCGCAGGTCGCCAAGCTCGGCTGTCACCACATCGTCGCCCGTCGCTTCCTGGGCGACAATTTCCTCCTCCATCCTCTTGTCCTTACGGGCATTGCGCCACAGGATCAGAGCGATAAAGACGAGAGCAGACAGGCAAAAAGCGGCAACAGAAAAACCACGGGCGAGGCGGCTGTCAAATGGTCGGGCGTCACCGATAGCCAAGAGTGGACCGAAGAACCATATTGACAGGCTCAGCGCGATCGTCACGTAAATGATGATAGCCGGCGAAGAGACGAATGCCCGAAAGAACTTGCCCGCCTTCATTGCGCATCCGTCCTGACGATCGCAATCTCGATCCGGCGGTTCTTGGCGCGACCTTCAGGCGTATCATTCGCCGCAATCGGGGCATTGTCGGCAAGACCTTCTGCGCTGACGCGCGAAGGGTCTGTCAGTTTACCCGCCATTGTCTGCATGACGGATTTTGCCCTCGCTAGCGAAAGTGCCCGATTGTTCGGAAACCGCGCAGTGTTGATTGGAATATTGTCTGAATGGCCAACGACAATGATCGGGCCCGGTTCGTCATTAAGTGCTTCGGCAACCCGGTTTACTGCCGGAAGAAACTTGTCCTGCAGGCTGTCGGACGCCGAACTAAACATACCGTTGCCGGTCAACCTGATCGTGATGGTGTTGCCATTCTGGAAGATGGTCACGAGGCCCTCGGCAACCTCTTCTTCCAGAAACGCCTTCACCTTGTTTATCTGTTCAACCGGAGGCGGAGGCGGAGGCGGAGGAGGCGGCGCTCTTCTCAGAAGTTCCGGTCTCCCGACGGGCTCCAGAACGGACAGTTGACCCACAACCCGTTCTGTCTGGCCGCTGAGGGCATAGAGCAAGCTCGTGTATCCGACACCCAATAAGGCGGCGAGCGCACCGAATGCGATCAGGAGCGGGCGCCAAGCGGATCTGGCCTTATGCGCCTTTTTAACGCCATGCCAATGCGGAGATAGGTCATGCTCGATTTCCGACCGCTGTGCCTGAATGACCTCGGCGAGATTGCTGCGTATCTGCTGATGCTTGTCGCGACCATTTTCAGCAATGCGCAAGCGTCCCTCAAAGCCGAGCGACATGCACATGAACATGAACTCAAGCACGTCGACGTTTTGGCCGGGTTGTTGCTGAAGTTTGGCAAGCAGATCGTAAAATCTGTCTCCGCCCACAGTTTCACGATGGAAGGTGGCGACGAGCGACTGTAGGGCCCAGATGGATTGTCCGCCCCATGGTGTATTCAAGACCACATCATCCAGGGTGGCACAGATTGCATATCGCGCCATCTTCACCTGTTGTGGATCAATGCCAATTTGCAGAGCACGGCTCTCGAAGTTACGCACCTCGCCCACGACCGAGCGGCGCAATGCTTCCGCGTCGCGGTGCTGAGCGCGGTTACGGATCCGGCTGACAAGCGCAAAGAGCGTCGACCCGCAGGCATTGAGCCGATTCATACCAGTCATCGCCTGTGAAACCGGCGTTTCCTGCTGCCGGGGCGCAGTCGATACCGGACCAGCCCCTTGTGGCAGGCCGTAATCCTGCACCTCGGCTTGCCGTGCCTGCACCGGAGGGTCCTGCGGTGCAGGAGTTGCAGCAGCAACAGGCGGAGCAAGAGGCGCGACGGGGCGACGACCACCCGGATTGGGGCGGATCACTGTTTTTTCAGTGTCATCCGGCTCTGCAAAGGGGTCGTCGTCGGACATCATGCAATTCAGCCTTCCTGAATAGCCCAGAGTTCCATGGAAAGACCGGGGTACTCTCCCGAAACATGCACGGCGATCCCTCCCGAGGTCGTCATTTTTGCCCAGTGAGGACTGGAGCGGTCTAGTTCACAGTATACGACACCAGTGTGGTACGGAATTTGACGCGGAGCGACCGGTAGCGGCCGGATAGCAATACCCGGCAGAGCAGAGTTGACCATCTGCCGTATTTCCTCGACCGATCCGATCTTGGAATGGCCAGCGAAGTTTCGGCGAAGGTCTTCCGCCGGAACATCGGCCTTTACAGCGAGAACAAAATTCGCACCATCAATCAACTTGCGATCACCGATGACACCGACACTGATGCCGTATTTTCTGGGTTCGAGCGGGATTGAAACGGCATTTTGCTCCAGTACCGCTGAGAGGTACTGTCGCAAGATCCGCATCACGGGCGCAAACGAAGCGGCCAGATCATCGTGCCGATAGCCTGGAAACTCCGGCACTTGTCTTTCTGACGCCATGAAGGAAGACAGTTCGCCGGCAAGTGCCACGAATTGCTGAAATAGCCGTTCCGGGTGCAGTGGCTGGACTGTCAGAAAATGACGGATAACGGGCAAATTTCGGTTCACCGTTTGCAATAGCATGAAATCAGATACGTTAGATGCACCCTTTGCCGACCCCGCATCTGCCATGCGCGCAGACAAAGCGTTGGCACGGTGTCGCAACATACCCTCTAGTTCGGTGAGGAACGTTGCCAGCGGAGGCGCGGCACGGCAATCAAGACACGACGGTATGAACCCCTTGTCGAGTATAACTTCTCCGTTCGGACCAACTTCAATTATCCGGGCGACGGGGATTCTGAGCATGTCGGCAAGATCATCCGTTGCCAGGCCAAACGCCAGTCGGAGCTTGCCGACAGCCACAATTGATGCCTTTCGGTCCCGGCTCATGGTGTCCGTAATTTCCAATTCCGACGGAACAAAACGGGCAGCAGACGCCGTTGCGCCTGAAAGATCGACTTCCGCCGCCCCACGACGGCGCTCCGGAATGGTAATGAAAACAACGCAATCCTTGGAGTTGGCGGGCACTTCCAGCGCCACCGGATGATCCTCCGTCTGTGGAACGCGGAAAACCGCTCCATCCTGCGTCAGGCCTGTGCAGGCATGGATAGCGAATTTGCCCAGCTTCAGCGCATCCTCATCCAATTCGATTTCAGCAACGCCCCACGAATAAGGTGCAATGGATCGGGACAGGCCAGCCACCAGTGCCTCTGTATAGCGATCCGACTGCTGGAAATGATGGGGCTCCATCAAAAGCCCCTCTGTCCACAAGACCTTGCTATCCCAGGACATGGACCGCTCCCTCATTTACGACTGAACAACCA
The DNA here is from genome assembly GCF_009931615.1 of Algicella marina. Classification (NCBI taxonomy): domain Bacteria; kingdom Pseudomonadati; phylum Pseudomonadota; class Alphaproteobacteria; order Rhodobacterales; family Paracoccaceae; genus Algicella; species Algicella marina. Next base: position 3,219,305 of record NZ_CP046620.1, read on the forward strand.
CTGGGATCGAATTCCGATTGCGCGCTTGTTCTCATTTCAAACGGTCCAACTGATCCTGATATGCTCGCGCGAACTCTTTGCTGAAGAGCTCCTGAAAATCGTTCTCGGCTTGATCCGAGAGTTCACCATACATCTGCTCGTATTTCTCCCAATAGTTGGCCTTCTTGTTCTTCAGAAGGCCACCGCTCCCGCCCGTTTCCTCCATTTTTTTGACCACCGCCGCTGGATCAAGGCGCGAAAGCAGATTGTTCAGCGCCGCCTCCATCCCTGTGATCATTGCGATTTCGTGCGCTTTGATGTCGTTCAACGCTTCCTCTACGGCCTCTTGGGGCGGAAGGTATCCTCGCTGAGTTGGCTGCACGATCGCGTCTATGGCCTGCTCCGGACTGACTGAAAACTTCAACGGATTGTTGTGGCCCGAGGTGATTTGCGTCTGTTCCATTCGGAACTCACTTTTGATCGAACTGCGCGTCATCAGGATTTCACGCATCCCGATTATGCTGAGGCGCATGATCTGGCCAAGCCGAGCCATTGTGGCCGGCAGCTCCTGCTCAGGAATCTTTGCCAAGTCCGTCCCAAGCATTGCGAAGAACGCCGTCAGCGGATCTGTGTCGCCGGAAACCGGGCGCACATGCGGAGGCATCTGGGTCGCGGCAGGCAGGGGCTGTGTACGCACTTGCCCCTTTTCGGGGAGTGGCACTTGACGCTCCTGCTGGGAAGCGGTGCTCTGAAAATCATCTTCCCAGTCGTCCGGTATGATCGCATTGGACGGCCTGAAACTGTCGTCCACACCGTCGCCATGCTGCCCTGAAAACTGCGGTGCATCCTCTTCTTGTTTATTTTCAGCTGCCGGAGGCAGCAATTCATCCAGAGGATCGTTCGCAGGAACATGCCCTGGTCCCTTGGGAGACGATCCCCTGCCGAGAATATCGTCGAGAAAGTCATCATCGTCGTCCGGGAGGCTATGAGGGGCGTTCCGTTGAGGGCGGACAGGTGTCGGTGTCATCGGTGCCGCCGGCTCATCCTCAGTAATCTCCACTACCAGCTCATAGGTTCCAAGGACGAGGATGTCTCCGGATTTCAGTGGTTTGGGAGACGCTCCGACTGGAGACTTTGCGTAGTTCAGAAACGTTCCGTTGGTGGAAAGATCTACAACGAGGATCGAGCCGCCGTGATCCTCCAGAGCGCAATGTCGCTTGGAGATCAACCGTTCGGGGTCCGGTAGAACCATGTCGTTCTCCGGCCCGCGCCCAATCGTAAGGGCGCCGCCTGTCATTGTTACAGGTGCGCCGGTGCCGGGCACTGTACCCGTTGTCTGAAATCGGACCGTCACGGACATTTTGTCCCTTATCCTCCCGTCAGCACCGTCGGAGCCCCCAGCGTTACGGCTCCCCCCAGCGAACAGAGGTCGGTCAGTCTGGCAGCCGGCAGGTTCGAGATGAGAACCGTCATCGAACCCTTGGCAATGGGGTGGGGCGCCGGAGGGATCACACCCGGCACCATGTCAGTTACACGTGCTGCGGGCAAGCCGCAGACGAGAACCGTCGGAGCGCCCGGACCGGAGATCGGTGTCGGTGCACCCTGAGTTGCAGGGCAGATATGAATGTCGGTCAGGCGGGCTTGAGGAAATCCCATCATTCCTCCCCCTTCGCTTCGAAATCGTTTGGCAGACCATTGCCACCCCGGGCGATATCCACCGCTCTGTCGATAAGCCTGTCTGCAAACATTTCCATTTCGTCGCCATGCAACGCGAGGGCCTTCATGTTCACACCGAACGCCGCCATTTGAGAGGCGCCTGGCGGGGCAGGGTACTTGGAGAGTTCTCCTGGACCGAGCGTATCATCAGAATAGGCTACGGCGGTGGCGCAAAGTTGCGCGTCATCATCCAGTTCGGCGATGTCCAGAGCAGTCATCGCTTCCTGCCGCGTCGAGTCGCTCGGCTTGAAAACCCAAGTCTCAGCCGCTTCAAGCGTCGGAGATGGTCCGCTCGCCTCGACAATATCGCGGCCCGCCAGACAGGCCCACCAGATCCGCTCTCTTACCGGCAGAGAGACGGCAAGCAACCGCAGCATGTCGAGATGTGCCTGTTTTTCCTGCAACTCATCCAAGACGGTGGCAACAGGGGCGTTTGCGGGTGCATCAAGCTTCGTGTCCAACTTGACGTTGGCCATAGCAAGAATCCGCGCGGCCGGCTGACCCGATATTTTCGTCAGTCCCTCAAAACGTCCGGTCATGTGTCACTCAGTTTATCATTGTAAGCGACCCTTTAAGGGTCAGAATACCGTTTGCATTGACGGTTGTCATCGGCGCCTTCACATCAGCACTTATCTTGCCCTCGACAGCGACGGTGGGTGCCGAGATCTTCACACCTGAAGGATCAATCTTGATCGAACTCCCGCCCACCGTCAAAGTTATGGATTGTGCTGCAGTGATATCGATCTTGCCTGCCTTCACATCAACACTGTAGTTGCCCTGTTTTATTGTCGAGGACATGTCCTTCGTGACTGTAAGATCGCTCTTGCCCTCGACCGTCTCGTCTTTGTCCTTTTTGACAGCGAGGGTCTGGTTGCCATCCTTCACTGTGAATGTGTGGTTGCCGGTTTCCAGGCTCTCGGTCTTATGACGATAGATCGTCTGTGTCAGATCGCCTGCGTCCTGATGCTCCATACCGATGGTGATATCGGCATTATTCTTGATGATCTGGGTGTAGTCCCGCTCCGACTGGAAACGAACGAATTCGGAGTCTTTCTTGTCTTCGAATACAAGCTCATGAAAGCCGTTTCCACCTTGGGAAGAGTTGGTTTTCAGGCCGCTCTGCGTCTTGTTTTCCGGTAACGCATAGGGCGGCATGAACTTGTCGTTGTACAGCATGCCCGTGCATATCGGTCTGTCCGGATCACCCTCCTCGAACTGGATTACCACTTCCTGTCCCATGCGGGGCAACCACATCATGCCCCATTTCTTTCCACTCCATGGCATGACGGTGCGTACCCAGCAGGACGATCTTTCATCCTTTTGCCCGTCGCGATCCCAATGGAACTGTACCTTGATCCGCCCGAAACTATCGGTGTGAATTTCCTCTCCGTTCTTGCCGACCACTACTGCGGTCTGAAGGCCGGAAATGCTGGGTTTCTCTGTAGTTGATGGCTGGGCAAATCGGGTTTCGTAAGGGATTGCACGGAACTGGCATTCGAAGCTGCTCTTGCCAGGCTCTTCGGCCATTTCTTCCAACTCATGCCGGGCAACACCCTCTAACCGGAATTGCGCGTGTGTAATGGTGAACATTTTTCCTTTGTCTGCGCCATCTTCCGGTTGAAAACGCTGTCCAACGGCCATCATGCGCACATTGGAAACCCCGTTGCGAACCTCCTGCCGCGCTGCCCAACTTTGTTGGCGGGCAAGGGCACGACTGGAGCCCAAGTCTGCAGTCCTGTGGATACCGGGGTAGTCATACCGCTCTATCGCGGGAACCTTCTTTTTCGCGCCGCCGTCTTTGGGCGTCGGTGGAAGCTTCTTGGCCACGAGGTCCGTCGTCGATTTCTCGAAATCGTAGTCCGTCAACGTTACCGCCAGTGAAACCGAACGTTTTCGGCTTGACCAGTTCAGGATGTGTTGGTCCAGAAGTGCATTGCCAGAATTTTGTTCGTGGATTTCGATCTGCGCATGACCAGGGATGTCCTGATGGCAGGACACCTCGTCACAGAGGGTCATCACTGCTTCGCCACTAGAATGGTCAAAATAATAGTAGATGCCTTCCATCTCCATCAGCCGGCTGATGAAATCGAAGCTGCTTTCCCTGTACTGGACGCAATAGGTCCGCGCTTCGTAGCTGTTTTTCAAATTCAATTTGACAGAGCTCTCCAACCCGGCATCGCGGACAACTTCCATGATGATGTCGGTCGCAGACATTTCTTGAAAGATCCGGCAGTCAAAGTCCTGTGTCAGTCGCCAAACAAGCGGTTGGAGATCCACTTGAAACTGGGTGTATTTTCTCCGTTCGACGGGCACCCAGACCTCGCCGATTTCGGCGGCGGCGATGCAGATACCACTGAAATGTCGCCTGTCAGTGCCGTCCGGGCCGGCAGTTACCTGGAGATCAAACCCCGCTTCGAGCAAGTCGGCGGGGTTCACGCTGCCACTGGGCGCAAGAAATTCTACTGAGAAGTCCGGCAGTTTGCTAAATTGCTCCTCCACGGAAGCGGTGAGAAACAGAAGATCTTCACTCAGGTTTTTGCCTGAGAGCTGCACGGAGAGCGCATAGTCCTGATCTACAATTGCCATTTCACACCTTCTGGCCGCAGGTTTGCGGCGTAGTTACGCGTTAAAACTGTAAGTGAATTCGCCACCGGTCACGTCTATCGCCACCTGATCGATCTCACCGCCTTCCATCATCCGCTTGAGGAATTCCGCCGAAATTTCCGGCAGCATCGTATTTGTGACGATGGCATCTATCATCCTGCCACCGCTTTCCAGCTCCTGACAACGTCCCACGATTTCCTCCACTACCGCATCGGAGTAGGAGAACGGTACGTTGTGCGTTTCTGATACGCGTTTCTGGATGCGGCCAAGCTGAAGCTTGGTAATTTCGGCAATCATTGAAGGACTGAGCGGGTAGTAGGGTATCGTCACCAAACGCCCGAGAAGTGCCGCCGGAAAGATCTTCAGCAGTGGCTCGCGAAGGGCCTTGGCAATACCATCGGGCTCTGGCATCAGCTCCGGATCGGCGCAGAGATCCATTATCAGATCCGACCCTGCGTTCGACGTAAGCAGGATCAGCGTGTTCTTGAAATCGATGACCCTGCCTTCCCCGTCTTCCATCACGCCCTTGTCGAAGACCTGAAAGAAAATTTCGTGGACATCCGGATGCGCCTTTTCGACCTCGTCCAGAAGTACCACAGAGTAGGGTTTGCGTCGCACAGCTTCCGTCAGCACGCCGCCTTCGCCGTATCCTACGTAGCCCGGGGGTGCGCCCTTCAGGGAAGAAACGCTGTGCGCTTCCTGATATTCCGACATGTTGATCGTGATGACGTTCTGCTCTCCGCCGTATAGGGACTCGGCCAGCGCCAACGCGGTCTCCGTCTTGCCGACACCGGAAGTTCCGGCGAGGAGGAAGACACCGATGGGCTTGTTGGGATTGTCTAATCCCGCCCGGCTGGTCTGAATGCGTTTGGCGATCATTTTCATGGCATGATCCTGCCCGATAACCCGCCGGGAAAGATGTTCGTCAAGCGACAAAACCGTCTGAATTTCATCGCGGACCATCCGCCCGACAGGAATACCCGTCCAGTCACCCACGACTGTGGCCACGGCCTGAGCATCGACGATGGGCAGAATAAGCGGGTTTTCACCCTGCAACCCCGTAAGATCGTCATTTCTCCGCCGAAGCTCTGTCATCAGTTCTTCACGCTGTTCGACAGTCAGCGGACTTGACGCAACCTCTGCGGTTTCCGCAGGCGCATCCACCGCTGCTCCACCCTCTCGCAGTTTCGCGCGAAGGTCGATGATGTCACTGACAACGGCCTTCTCGGCATCCCAGCGTTCCGTCAAGCCTTTCAGGCGCTCCTCCTCACGGGCTTTCGCCTCTTCAGCAACTGCCCGGCGTTCAGCAGTATTGTATCCAGCGGTTTCATCACGCCCGATGATCTCCAATTCCGTCTCCAAGGTGGCAATGCGGTTTCGACTGTCGTCCACTTCCGCAGGAACGGCGTGCTGGCTTACGGCAACGCGGGCACAGGCTGTGTCCAGAACACTTACGGACTTGTCCGGCAACTGGCGCGCGGGAATGTATCGGGCCGAGAGCATGACGGCTGCCTCCAATCCTTCGTCCAAAACCTGCACCCGATGATGCTTCTCAAGCATTGATGCGATGCCACGCATCATCAATACGGCTTTGGAAATTTCCGGTTCCTCAACCTGAACAACCTGAAACCGACGGGTGAGAGCCGGGTCTTTCTCTATGTGTTTCTTGTACTCGGCCCAGGTCGTGGCGCCAATCGTCCGCAATGTGCCCCGGGCGAGGGCCGGTTTCAGAAGGTTCGCCGCATCTCCGGTACCGGCCGCGCCGCCCGCCCCGACCAGAGTATGCGTTTCATCCACGAACATGATTATCGGCACCGGGCTAGCCTGTACCTCGTCGATCACGCCGCGCAGGCGATTTTCGAACTCGCCCTTCATCGAAGCGCCGGCCTGCAGTAGCCCGACATCAAGAGCCAGAAGACGGGCCTCTTTCAGCGCCGGCGGCACATCGCCGCGCGCGATCCGCAGCGCGAAGCCTTCGACGACGGCAGTTTTGCCTACACCTGCCTCTCCTGTCAGAATCGGGTTGTTCTGTCGGCGCCGCATCAGCACATCCACGATCTGTCGGATTTCCTCGTCGCGTCCAACGATCGGGTCTATTTTTCCGTCGCGCGCATCTTGCGTCAGGTCCGTACAGAATTGCTGCAGCGCCTCTTCCTTACCCATCTGTGCAGGCGCCATTGCCTGTGAGTGGGTGCCCGGCGCCACACCGCCGCCAGTGTTGGAGCCACCCTGCGGTCGCAGACCTTCTTCAGGCGAACCGTTTGTGGCTGCTGCAAAGTCTTCTGCCAGATCGTCAGTCTTGATATGTCTGAATTGCTCCGAAACGCCAAAAAGCACGTTCCGTAGTCCGGGCGTCTTCAACATCCCCAAAAGGAGATGCCCTGTCCGCACCTGATTGGAGCTGTAGAGCAATGAACCGTAAACCCATCCACGCTCCATTGCGTCTTCAAGGTGGCTGGAAAGATCGGAGATTGCGCTGGCTCCACGTGGCAGGGCATCAAGTGCACGCGTCATGTCCGCCGCCACCCTACCATGATCCAAATCGTAGTGCGCGATGATCCTGTGCAGGTCACTGTCCTGCCCCTGAAGTATCTGGTAGAGCCAGTGAACGACCTCCACGTAGGGATTGCCCCGCAGCTTGCAGAAGACGGTGGCGCTTTCGACCGCCTTGTAGCCAAGGGAGTTCAGTTTTCCAAAAAGGGCGACGCGGCTGATTTCACTCATGGGTCTACACTTCTTCTGTCTGGGTGCGCTTGCGCATGTGGATTTCAGGAGGAATTTGGATGAAGCAAAAGGTCGTCGGCATCACGAGCGTGGGGGCCGGAGCCGATCCAGCCAACATGGCCGAGCCTGACATTTTTACCCAAAACCGGCTTGGGCACTTCTTCGGCACCGAGAACTAGGTTCAGGTCCCAGTCCAGCCTGTCACCGACGTGGTTGCGGACCACCGCTCTCAGGCGTTTCAGGGATTCGCCTCCCGGCAGAAGGCGCTGATAGTCCGCCAGCGCCATTGGTCCAATGACGATGCGAAATTTGGACGCGCGTGACCACACGCGGTTGCCTATCAGACTGCCCCGGCCAAGGCCGGTGGGCACGCCAATTCTCCAGCAATCCTCCGGCTCCAGTTCCAGCCAGCTTCCGATGAACTGCTGAACGCGCACTGGCGCCTCGAAGAATGCGGAGAGCATGTGCGCCAGACCTTCAGCGCTCTTGGTCTGCCGGCCCATGGTGGCGGCGAAATGCAACTTCACAGAATCGGGCATCGCATCGCGGTCAGCCATTGCCTTGCCGTGCAAACCAGCCAGAGCGGCAACATGGGATGAGAAATCATCCGAACCCTCTCGGTCATGCGAGGGGGCAGGCTGACCGGACGTCCATGCACGGAAAAAGAGGGTCATCAATCGGTGAATGAGCATGTCACCGAAGGCAATCAGGGTGCGGTCACCCTCATGCCGCTGACGATTTCTCGCATATTCGGTCATGTGAAGCGGCAGCGGTCCGTGTGGTCCGAACAGGCCAAAGAACCGATTGATCACCAGTGGCGGCCGCTTCCCCGTCGCCTTCAGGATTGACGCGAGGGTGGATGGTGGGAACGCAAGTTCTGCCTCCTGCCCCAGGCGCACCGGGTCATCCTTTGGCCTGCGGGTTTCCCCCATGCGCGGCTTGCCGCGGGAAGATGCATCAAGAATCCGCAGGGCGTGGAAGAGATGGAAACGCTCCGGCCTGGCCTGAAGCGCTTCCATCTGCTTCAGATCATTTGGCCGAGGCCCGTTTCCGGTCGCCATCGCGCGATTTCCCCTCTCTGCTGTGTCCTGAGAACCGTTTCAGTAAAACTGTTCAACGTGGCATACTTACGGAAGAAACGTTCCAGCACCGCTGCCATCAGATATGTGCTGGAGCCTTCGTAATTGTCCTCATCGAAGGTCAGTGTAATTTCCAGACCACGAACAGCAGTGGACAGAACTTCGTCGTACATCCGCCGTACGATCGGGCGGGTGGAGACGGAGACGAGACCCTCAAGTTGCTTGTCCACTATCCGGTCGCCAGGTGGTGCATAGATTGCGATCAACTCACGCAGGGCCTCGACGCCACCGTCTTCTTCCACAAGGGAAAGGTAGTTCAGGCTTAGATGGCTGATCAGCCGCCAAGCTGTATCTGCCAGCGCAAGTGTCGGCCGCGGACGCGTCGGGCTGACGGGAGTTGCGACCTTTGTAACGGGGCCGCCATCTGCCAGCTGGAACAGGTTGTCCGCCCCGGTAGCCAGCAGCAATGGCAGATCGCGGTTCGTACAACGGACCTTGACCGCAAGTTGGCTTAGGTTGGGACTGTAGGGAGCCTGGTTTCTGTCAACGAGTGAAAGAAATACCTCGGAGCCCAGGTAGGTCGTGCGCGCACCGGACAACCTTTCCCGTTCCGTACGTTGGCGCATCCGGCGGTTTTGGGCAAAATAGGCCCGCTGAAAGTTGCCCGCCGCCGTCACGTCGGTGCTGGAATAAAACGGATGAAAATCGACATCTTCGTCTCCATCGTTGCTGATGCCACGCACAGATTGGATGTCGTAAACCTCATAGTCGAGCGTGGCGGTCCTATCGACCACCACCTGATGTTCGGTCTGTCGTGCTGTCACCGGAACCCTGTCACACCGCTTCTCGAACAGGTTCACGGCAGGCACTGCGTGCAGATCGAACGCATCAGGTGTCACCATAGGAGCGATGCCGTCCATGCCGTCTCGCAGCAGGATGTAAATGTCCACCTCTGCTCCCTCTGCGCGGCTGATGCCCGAGGCCAGACCTGCCAGTTCAACGAAATGAAATCTTTCCGGCATCGCGAAGTATTCTTGCAACAATCGATATCCGTCCAGACTCTGGCGCGGGTTCGGTAACAGCGACTCCTCCGGCTCAAAGCCTTTGGGCTGCAAGGATGAATTCGTCAGGTGGTCCACCCAGTCATCCCGTCTGTCCGTTGAGCGGGCAACCAGACCAGTGTGTGCGGACATCAGCAATTCATGCAGTTGCCAGCCGCTGGCCCCTTTTTCACCGAGATAGATCGAGAGTTTGTCGAGCGGCAGTTCCGAAATCTTGCCTTCGTCCAACCGGCGCAGACGCAGCCGGATGGCCGCACGTGCCGGACGGTTGCCAGCCACGCCGGAGGCAACGAGTTCGCCGCGCCCATCGATATACTCCGCTTCCACCACCTCTAAAGGCCAAAGAGTCAGATCGTGCGAAGTACGAAATTGACAGGCTGTCTGCTGTCCTTCTCCGATCACTGAACGGAGTACGGTTTCACGTGGAAGCAGGTACCCTTCGGCAAGCCCACCGCCTACGTAATCCGGCGTGAAAGAAGCAATCATCATTGACGGTGTCGGCGCGAGATAGTGCGGATAGACGATCTCAAGCAAGTTTCGGGTGAATTCGGGAAACTGCTGTTCGATCTCCAACTGAACGCGGGCAGACAGAAAGGAGACGCCTTCCAGAAGGCGCTCGACATACGGATCTAGCACTTCCAGTTCATCCATCCCAAGCCGGGACGCTATTTTTGGGTAGGATTGCGCGAATTCTTCACCCATTTCCCGCAGGAAGGCGAGTTCGCTCTCGTAGTGCTTCAGAAGGCGCGTATCCATAATGCTTCAGCCCCTCCCGTCCAGTCTTAACTCACCGGTGGCGACGTCCACCTCGCTTCGCAGATAGACTTCCAACGGTAACGGTTCGGCCCACATGTCCGCCCGTATGTCGTAACTGACGACAGACGCCGTCTTCGTCTCCTCCGTTCTTAGGGTCACATGCAGTGAGTTGGGCAGGATGCGGGGTTCAAACCGAAGAATCGCTTCGTGGATCGCCTTGCGGATCGCGGCAGCCTTCTCCACTCCGGAAAACTCGCCGGCCACCTTGGAGATCCCGTAGTTCAGCACTGAGTTTGCGGCGTGGGGAAACAACTCCTCATCTATGAAAAACTCGGCATTCGACGTATTCAGGAGCCATGCCAGATCGCGGCGGAGGATCTCCCGTAGCTTTCGTATGTTAATCACACGCGAATCGCGGTTCTCCCGCATCTCCTCTGGCGCCTCGTCGGTCAGCCGATCGAGAAGCGATGGCTGAAGACGGTCCAGGATTGTCTGGTCAGCCATTGGAAGCGGGCCCATCAAAAGTGATCTCGCGGATGTCCATCAATGGAAAATCACCTGCCTCGGTAGCCATCATCCGCTGGCCGATACCGACAAACGTTTCTCCACCCAAATCCTGCCATTCCGTGCTGCGGGACAGTTTGGCCGCATCTGACCCGGTGGTCGCGGTGCCTGCGTAACGAGTTGGTATCAGGGCAACAATGTCGCTTGAGTTTGCCAAAGTCACATTGGCTGGCATCCAGACGCTGTCGCGCAGATCTTCCGGCTCTGTGAGCGTGATCTTTGTCAGCTGGTCCATTGGCACCCAAAAATATCGGCCGTTTATGACCATCTCGAACAGCGGCCCTAGGCGGGTGTCGGCATCGGCGAGCCACTCGAAAGGCTGCCCGTTGAGGGTACCCGAAACGATCGGTGCTGCTTCAAAAGCTTTATCGCGAAGTTCTGCTACAGTTTCTGTCTTTCCGGCTGCCAAAGTCTTCAGAGCCTCGATCAGAAGTGCGACCCATTCCTGCGGCTCACCGAAAATCAGCGGCTCTTTCTCACCCGCGAACACCTTTTCACGATAGACCTCACAGATAATCCCTTCCCGATATGTTTGAGCCATGGGAATTGCCAGGGCATCTAGTTCCGCGGAAACCTTGAGCTGAGCGACCGCCCGCTGCCAGTCTCCAAGGACACAGAGCAATTGGCTGAGGAAAATGCGGTGTTTCGCGGCTGATGGGTCAGATCTAACCGTATTCTGCAGTTCCGCGAGTGCGCCGGAAAGGTCTCCGTTTCTGAGCAGTTCTTCCGCTGACATGTGAGCCGTACCTTCCCTCAAAACGCAAATCTCCCGCGCCACCAGATGAACGGCGGCGCGGGAGTTTATTGGAGTTTATCCGTCGAACTTGGATTCCTGTGCGGCGATATCGTAGATCACCGTAACAGGCGTGTCGCCCGTGCCATCAGGCTTTTGCGGCACATATTCAAACTTCATCTGGCTGAAGTTCAGGGCTATGTTCTCGGTCAGTCGGTCCTCACCACCGGAGCCGCCCGTGGAAACGGAAGTCACGATGATGTCGTTGAGGTGGTAGACAATGTACTCCAGTTGCTTGCCGCCAGCCTTGCGGACATAGAGTTTGCCCTTTTTGATGTGCGAACCGAGGATGCTGGTTTCCATCAGTTTCGGCGAGGACTTGTCGACATACTTGGTGACGGAAATGTCGCCGAAGTTTGCGCGACCAGCGCCGCCGCCACTGCCCATGTGGGTGGTGCCGGAATTGCTGACGCCGAAGGACCAGGCAAGGATGTCGATGTGATCCTTGTGCGTCTTGTCCTGAGCCTCACCCTTGATGCCATCGAGTTCGAGGAACATGTCTACAGCCATTGGAATATCTCCTGTGTGTTACGTTGAACGCTATGAAGACTTTCTAGCGCAGGTTCTCCGCGGCAATCGTCCCGCGCAGAACACTTTTCCTTATTTTTCAGAAGGAAGTTTGGAGACGAGGCGCAAAGAGACAGAAAGGCCTTCCAGTTGGTAGTGCGGGCGAAGGAAAAACTTGGACGAGTAGTATCCGGGGTTGCCTTCAACTTCTTCGACCACCACCTCTGCCGCTGCCAGCGGATGGCTGGCTTTGTAGGCTTCGCTGGAAACGTCAGCGTTGAAATCGACGTAGTTTTCGATCCACTTCTGTAGCCAAGCTTGCATGTCATCGCGGCTCTTGTAGGAGCCGACCTTGTCCCGCACGATGCACTTCAGGTAATGGGCAAATCGCGTTGTCGCAAAAAGGTACGGCAGGCGGGCCGCAAGATTTGCGTTGGCGGTTGCGTCCGGGTCGTCGTATTCAGCCGGTTGGTGCAATGACTGTGCACCGATGAAGGCGGCAACATCGGAGTTCTTCCGGTGAATCAGCGGCATCAGACCGCTTTTGGCCAGTTCCGCCTCTCTCCGGTCAGATATCGCGATTTCCGTCGGACACTTCTGGTCGACGCCGCCATCATCCGTGGGGAAAGTGTGTGAAGGCAAGCCTTCAAGCGCCCCACCGGATTCGATCCCCCGGATACGAGAACACCATCCGTACTCCTTGAAGGAACGGTTGATGTTGAGTGCCATGCCATACGCGGCGTTCACCCAATTGTACTTGGCGCTGTCGGCACCCTCCGTATCTTCCTCGAAGGCAAATTCCTCCACCGGCTCCGTCTTGGCGCCGTAGGGCAGACGGCCGAGGAAGCGCGGCATGGCGAGGCCGAGGTAGCGGCTGTCCTCGCTTTCGCGCAGGCTCCGCCAGGATGCGTATTCCGGCGTTTGAAAGATCTTGGTGAGATCGCGTGGGTTGGCCAGTTCGGCCCAGCTGTCCATCTGGAAGAGCGAAGGCTCGGCTCCGGTGATGAAGGGCGCATGCGCTGCCGCGGCCACCTTCGACATCTCGCCAAGCAGTTCCACATCAGGTGGGCTGTGATCGAAATGATAGTCACCGACGAGGCATCCGTAGGGTTCGCCACCAAACTGCCCATATTCCTCTTCATAGAGCTTCTTGAAGATCGGGGATTGATCCCATGCTGTGCCCTTGAACTTCTTGAGCGTCTTGGACAGGTCCTTTTTCGATATATTGAGGACACGGATCTTCAGCATTTCGTCGGTTTCGGTATTGTTCACCAGATAATGCAGCCCACGCCAGGCGCTTTCCAGTTGCTGGAATTCCGGGTGATGCATGATCTCGTTGATCTGGTCCGATAGCTTCTGGTCAATCGCCGCCACCAGCCCCTCAATTGTATGGAGAGCGTCTTCTCCGATCAGAGCCGTGTTGGCTAGGGCCTGTTCAGCCAAAGTGCGGACGGCGTCCTCCACAGCCGCCTTGGCGTGATCGGATTTCGGGCGAAATTCCTTTTGGAGCAGATCAGCAAAGTCCGATGCCTCGATTGCTTCGCCGGCTGCGCCTTCGACCTGGGTTTCCTGTTCAGCCATATTACTCTGCGTCCTCTGCTGTATCGTCGCCCTCGGGTTTCGGTGCGGACGAAAGGGCCTTCATCAGTTCGGGGTCCTGCATCACCTTGACAATCAGTTCTTCCGCGCCTGTCTTTCCGTCCATGTAGGTGGCGAGGTTGGAAAGCTGGCTACGGGCTTCCAGCAACTTGCGTAGCGGTTCGACGTTGCGGGCGATCGCGGCGGGCGAGAAATCGTCCATGCTCTCGAAGGTAATGTCGACGGCCATGTTTCCCTCACCCGTCAGCGTGTTGGGGACGGAGAAGGATGCGCGGGGTTTCATGGATTTCATGCGATCATCGAAGTTGTCGACGTCGATCTCCAGAAATTTCCGGTCAGCTACGACTGGCTGCGGAACTTCCGACTTGCCTGCAAGATTGGACATGACCCCCATCACGAAAGGCAATTGCACCTTCTTTTCGGCGCCATAAAGCTCCACGTCATACTCAATTTGAACGCGCGGCGCTCGGTTGCGAGCGATGAACTTCTGTGAACTGTCGGCCATCTGAAACTCCTTGTTGGTCTGTTGGTAGGAGGCGGAGAGTTATTCGCTTTCCTCTATGCCGCCGATAAGATTGACGTTGGAAACGCCTTCCGGCGCCATATCCTTCATGATTGTCAGGAAGTCCGCGTTTACGAGCCGTTTGGCGCGGGCAAGCAGGACGGGAAGTGGGCTGGAGGGCTCATGCCGTTCGTAGTAAGCCATGATCCTTTCCAACGCGGCGGTGACGTCCGATCGTGAATTGACAGTACCGGGGGCGGACTGGCGGGTAGCCGCAGGTGCCGCACCCTCATCCGAAACTTCCACCTGTGCCTCCTCGATTTCCTCCAACGACGTTCCGGATGCGGCGCCAAGCCGGCTTTCAATCTTGCGAAGCATTTTGAGAACCGGCTCAAGTTCCGGGCCGTACCCAGGAGTCTTTTCGGCGAAAACCGCATCAACCGCAGCAATGTCTGCAAGCGCCGCGTGAGCAGCAGCATAGAAGCTTGTCAGCACGTCTGGGTCCGTGTCCTGAAATGCCGCGGAAATTGCGTTGGTATCAGGCGCGGGTTCCGCATCTGAAGGCAATTCGATTTCACCTTCGGCAATCAGTATCTCGCGCAATGAGAATCGTCCAAACGCCCGACTTTCTGTGAGTGGTGCCCTTTGCAGGCCACGCATTATTCCGGCCGAGTCGGTCAGCGAGAGAACAGCATTAATTCGCATGGTCGCGTCGCCATCATCCTCGTCGAGTTGCGGATGGCATGTGTCCCAGAAATTCTCAAGGCAACCGCGTAGATATGCCGTTGCTTCGGCAAAACCGGGTAGTCCGTTGAGGTGGAGATTTGCGCGGGCCAGATGAATGGCGGCGCGGAGGTCGTGGCTCTGCTCCAGAACCACTTTTGCCTTGGCGGCGACATCCATGTAGTCCGGCTCTTCGGCAGCAAGAACCCTGTCGCCTATCTGCTGCTCTTCTCGGGGCGCGGCCGCCAGTTGCAGGTCTGTAAATGCGGTTTCGTACTCGAGATTCTCGCCGCTTGGGTGCTCTTCCGAATGCGGTTGGAGAAGATCTAGCAGGCTCATGGTCCGTCCCTGGTCTCTTTGGCGCAACGTCGCTGCGCTTGGTCAGTTTCTCTACAACTGCACCCTAATCAAGCCCCCGGACGAAGAATGTAACGGAAGTGAAACTGACGACCCGAAAAGAAAAAACATATTCGCCAGATACTTGCGACCATGCGCGATTCAGCGGCAATCGTTACTGGCCCAGAGTTGAAGGTGTTTCTTGAAAGCGCCTCCGAACGGGTGTTGTTTGCTGAGCGAGCGCTCCTGGTTGGTGCCGAGGTAGACTTGCGCCTGCGTGCACAGTCGTTCCGGATTCCACTGGTGACAATCGCTGCAGGTCTTCTCGGCCCAGAACTCCTCTGGAAGATCCTCGATCGGTGGAAATAGCGGGCGGCTAAGGATAATTTCGGGAATTGTCATGCCGACCAGCTGTTCCGGGCCGGCGGCGACCGGGCTTGTCAGGGTGACCGGTGCCGTTTCTGAAGGTGCAGTCGCCACAGTTGCCGCAGGCACCGGTGATGGCAATGTTTCTCCGTTCTCGGCTGCCTTTTCCCTCAGGACCGAAACTTCGTACTGCGCGAGTTCGGCATAGGTGCCATTTGGGTAAGCCTGCAAATAGGCCTCGTAGTCGGATAGTGACCCGCTGACCCGGGCGGCTTCGATGAGATCTTCCTCACTGGCAATGGGGGCGGCCGTACGAGTGCTTGCCACGTCGGTAGGTGCAAGTTCTTCGGCGATCACTTCTGCCAGCAGGCTGCGCGCCTCATCAAAGAAGGCACTGTTGGGATTGCTGCGCATGAAAAGGGTGATCTGAAGCGCATCCCGCGATTGGCGGACGGCTTCCCAAGCCTGTAGTTCCGGATCGCTCGACGGTGCCGGCTCGTCACTCTTCGCGAAGATGAATTCGTCCGTCAGAGACGATGTCGACCATGGTGTCTGAGCACCGCGTGTCTGTGCCAGAACGTCGACACGTACCGTCTTAAATACCTGCTCGATGGGTGAGTTCTCAACCGACAGCGCCTTCGCGAGCGCTGCCGAAAAGGCACTGTTGCCGCCGCTTCGGCCATCCATTGCCACCGCGCCCGGCGCCGTGGCAAAGGCCATATAAGTGCCTGTTGGTGCCTTCATTTCCGCGAGACCCGTATCGCTGAACTCCGGAATGGATTCGAACGGATTGTCGCGGCAGGCATCCAGAATGAAGATATTGGTCTTGTTCTTGGCGGAAAACATCTGCCGAAGTACCGACCCCGCTTCAAGCGCCACCAAATCCAGATCCGCAGCGTCGGTGAGTTCCGTGTCCACTGGCAGGATATAGTTGGTTCCGAAGGACTGGACGCCGTGGCCAGCATAATAGAACAACCCGGTGGCATCACGACCGGCAGACCGGAGTTCCCTGCCGAAATCCGCGATTGTCTTGCGAAGCTCCTGCAGGTTGCTGTTGCTGGCCAGAGTCACCTCGAAATCCAGCTGTTCGAGTGTACTGGCAATTAGTTCCGCATCAGCGACCGGGTTCTTCAGCGAAGCGATGGTTTCATAGTCTCCGTTGCCGATCACCAAAGCGATCCGCTTCTCTGCGGAGACGACGGTCGCCCAGCTGCACATCGCCAGGCCCAAGACAATCATTCTCAGCATAGTCCGGAAACTCCTTTTCCTATGAGTCCTCTAATTGCAAATTACACAAATCATGCAATCAAGATGTGACTCACGTTACTATTTGCGTTTTCACACGACAATCGTGGCAAATTCACGGCGCTTTGCCGCGGCTATCAGTAGTGGCTCTTTCCTACCAAGTGCACAAAAGGCCGAGTCGGTTAAGAGTACAACCTCATTCTTACCTCAATTTCGGCTAGTTCTGCAGGGAAGGCGACGAAAATCACACTTGTCGTATTACTGTCAGGCCGGGGGCCTGGCCCGGATTTCCGCGATTTCGAAACTGATCGGCATGGCCGCCGGTTCAGAGTGGGGAACGCCGAGTGAGATGCTGCCCGCGCCGGTCAGCGCTATCGACTGGCGGCAGATCTCGATTTCCGACTGGTCGCCATTGATGACGAAACTGCCCGTGGAACTGTGGTCGACCAGTTCGACCAGACCACGCGTCACGGTCAGGCGGGCATGCTGGCGCGATACCCAGGCCTCTGGCAGTGAGAACGTGCAGTCTTCTGCCCGACCTATGGTGAATATCTCGCCCTCCGAGATGCGCCACTTCCGGTCGCCGCACGACAGGAGAGCGTAACTGTCGCGTTCGATGCGCATGGCGCGGGGATGCATCGTGACTGTGTGGACGAAAGCCGATCCCACCTGAACGTAGGAGTGTACTTCGGTCGGCTTCGGCTTACCCTTCAGGTGAAGAGTACCGATCGGGGTGAGCATTGCCTTGTTTTCCGGACTAAGCATCTGAAAACATTGGTCTCCCAGCAATACTTCACCGGGTTTGGCCAAGGATGCGAGGCGAGCGGCTGTATAAACCGGCTTGCCGTAGACATTTTCGTTGGAATGTACCATTTCGCCCCAGTAGATACCCGCATGGATCGAAAGCACATCCTCGGCGTGGCGCCTTAACATCTCAATGGAGGCCGTGAGGGCGTTGTTCGGGCCGTCAAACAGGGCAAGGACATCATCACCCTTGGAACTTACGAACTCGCCTCCTGTCTGGCTTATCACCTCTTTCAAGCTCTCGAGGCAGCGGTTGATTTCCGCGAGTGCGGCCGTGTTGCCCAGTTTTTCATAGAGCGGCGTGCTGCCGGAAATGTCCGCAATCAGTACGCAGGCGGCAGTCATGACAAACGAATTCCCCAAAATTCACTTAAAGATCACTCGATGAAACATCCTATTACAAGATACTTTTGCGCTAGAAATGACGCTCGTCACAGTTTTGCGCCTTTGTTGCAGATAATTTGCCGTTAAAGGCGTCAGGACGGAAACTAGGGAAGCGGAGTCTCCTAATCTGTCGCAATTGAAACAAAAGGGCTGTATGGCTTATGAAAGTCTGGCGAAATCGGTGGAATGAAAGAGATGATACCACAAATGCGTAATTCTTGGTTAAGTTTGCTATCCATTTTCGCCGCCACGCTGATGCTGGCAACCGGTGGCGCCAAAGCTCAGGATGGGCCGTTCGGCGATGGCTGGGTCCTAGACCGCTCGCAATCCACGCTCACCTTTCAATCGATCAAGAACAATTCGGTGGTCGAGGCCAGTACGTTCGCGACCTATACCGGAACGATCGACCAGTCCGGAACGGCGCAGGTGGAGGTTCAGCTCGACTCCGTCGATACCAAGGTCGATCTGCGAAATGTGCGTATGCGCTTTCTGTTTTTTGAGACATTTCAGTATCCTACGGCTACCATCACGGCGCAATTGCGGGAGTCTGATCTTGCCGACCTGCAGACAGTTCGTCGCAAGAACATCTCTCTGCCCTTCGTGATGGACCTTCATGGTGTCAGCAAGGATCTGACGGCGGATGTCACCATCACGCTGCTCGGGCCCAACCTGGTCTCTGTTGCGACCACCACACCACTGGCGCTGAACGTGGCGGACTTCAATCTGATGCCCGGAATCACGAAACTGCAGGAAGCGGCGAATGTTCAGATCGTGCCGTCCAGCACTATCACTTTCGATTTCGTCTTCGCCCGGAATGGTACCGAAGGTGCCGCTGTCGCGAGCGCGGTGACGAGCGATCCAGTTGTAGCCGAGGGTGACAGTGGGTCTTTCGCGTTGGAAACACAGGGAGAATTCGGGGCGGAGGAATGTGTGGGCCGGTTCGAGATCCTGTCACGGGCGGGGAACATCTACTTCGTTCCGGGCGGTGCCCAGCTCAACGATGCCAGTGTCGCACTGCTCGATACGCTGTACGACGTCGTCTCGCGCTGCCCGCAGATGATGATCGAAGTTGGGGGCCATACGGACTCTGACGGTTCCAGTGCCCTCAACCAGCGGCTTTCGGAGGCTCGGGCGCGGTCCGTGGCCAACTATCTGACAGGAAAAGGAATTCAGGCTGAACGGCTGGAGGTTCGCGGCTATGGCGAAGGCTCTCCGGTTGTTGCGAACGACACGCCGGAGAACAAGGCGCGCAACCGGCGCATCGAATTCAAGGTCGTCGGTCAGTAGCAATCGCGTGCAGTCCGCCCCTTCGGGGCCGGACGTGCCGTCGCCGTTTCCGGGGGGTTCGGCGGCGGCACAATTGTTTTTGGAACCTGCATTAACATGTCCTTGGCCCAATATGGATTTGATATGGGTTTGGTATGGTTTCGGTATGGCACCCGGTTCCGGGGCTGATTGCCGTTAACGAATTGGGTCAGCCGCGCCGGACACGGGAAACTCCAGCACTGCCCGGAGACCGGGGCTGTTGTCCTCCAGCAGCAGGCTTCCGCGATGCAATTCGGCGACCGCCTTGACGAGACTGAGGCCGAGACCCGCGCCTTCCGTCTGCCTGCTTTCATCCAGACGCACGAACCGTTCGGTTACCCGCATCCGCGCGTCCGGGGCTATGCCGGGGCCGGTGTCGGCAACGACCACGCGAGCCCGCCCACCATCGGCACCGACGGAAACGTTGATGGTAGCCCCTGAACCCGGGGCGTGTTTGAGCGCGTTGTCGAGGAGATTTGCGATGGCCTGTGCCAGCAACTGCCGCTCCCCGCGTATGCAGACGGCACTGGACAAAAGAGCAAGCGACATCTCCCTGTCTTCCGCCACCGGCTGGTATAGTTCGACGGCATCGCCGACTACCTGATCAAGAGAGATATCGGCGAACTGAGCGCTGTTGCCGGCTTCCGCCTGTGCAATTTTGAGCAAGTTCTCGAGGATTGCGGTGGCGGCATCAACCTCCTCCATTGCTTCTCCCATCACGTCCGGATCGCTGGCGGCAGCCAATTCCAAACGCGCGCGCAGACGGGTGAGAGGCCGGCGCAGGTCGTGGCTGATGCTGTCGGTGGCGATGCGCATTCCCTGCATGAGGCGCTCAATCCGATCCATCAACGCATTGACTGACCCCGCGAGCCTGTCGAACTCATCACCGGAAGGACCGATGGGCAAGCGACTGTCAAACCGGCCGGCGGCGATTTTCTCGCCAGCTTCGGCGGCAGCGGCGACGCGGGCGAGGACGCGGCGGGAAAGATAGAGTCCGGTGACGAGACCGAAAATAATCGTGGCGGCACCGATCCAGAGACCGGCGGTTACGAAAAGTCGCCGGGTCTGGGCCAGTTCTTCGGCATCACGGCCAACGAGCAGACGGTAGCCGCCCGAGAGGGTGAAACTTTGCGCGAAGGCAGAACGGGAAACCTCTCCGGTGCCGGTGGTGCGAATGATGGGCATCTCGAACGCGCCGTTCTCCGGCGCGGATTTGGGCCAGCTTGTCAGATTGCCGGCCAATGAGGCGTAGCCGGGCGTGACCAGCAGGTAGACGGAGTTGGTGCCGGGCTCGGCGCGGCTGCGCTGGCGTATGGTGGCAGCCAGACGGGACAGGCCACCAGCGGCAAACTGTTCCGACAGGCCCTGAACCTCGGCATCGATGGTGGCACGGGTCTGCCGTTCCACCAGACCGATTGTCGAGAAGTAGAGCGCGGTCAGTGCCAGTGCCATCGCAACAGTGAAGGCCAGCGAGTAGAGCGCTGCCTGCCTGAACGCGGAGGTGCGCCAAAGGCCCTTCACCCCTCGGCCCGAAGCATGTAGCCGGATCCGCGGATGGTGTGTAGCAGTTCGCGCTCGAAACCCTTGTCGATCTTCTGACGCAAGCGGGAGATATGGACATCGATGACGTTGGTTTGCGGATCGAAGCTGTAATCCCAGACACCCTCGAGCAGCATCGTGCGGGTGACCACGCGCCCAGCGCGGCGCAGGAGGTACTCGAGGATCTTGAATTCGCGCGGTTGCAGATCCAGCGTCTTGCCACCGCGGGTGACGGTGCGGGCGAGCAGGTCCATTTCCAGATCGGCGAGCGAAAGCCTTGTCGCCTCGGCCTGCTGGGGCGCGGCGCGGCGGGTCAGTACGGACAACCGCGCCTCCAGTTCCGAGAAGGCGAAGGGCTTCGTCAGATAGTCGTCGCCGCCTGCCTTGAGGCCCTTCACCCGATCATCGACCTGCGACAGTGCCGAGAGGATGAGCACCGGGGTGGCGTGGCCTTCCTCCCGCAATGTGCGGACAACGGAGAGGCCATCCATGTTGGGCAGCATTCTGTCCATGACGATGACATCGTGTGACTGGGAGAGCGCTGCCTCCAGCCCCTCGGGCCCGGTGGCTGCGAGATCAACCGTGTGCCCGGCCTCCCGCAGGCCCTGCGCGAGATAGGTGGCCGTATCGGCATCGTCTTCGACTACGAGTACGCGCATCTTCCGCTCCTGTTCCGAAAGGATATTTCGCACCTTGGAGCATAAATCTCAACGCGCGGCGGGTGCGCATGAACAAAGTTTAATCCGCCGGACAGGTGGAGTTCAGAGTGAGTGGCCAGCTTTGATGGCGAAGAAGACTGAACCGGAGTTGTAAACATGATCCTCAGAACATCCTCCCGCGCGGCGCTGCTGATCGCGGCGGCGATGGCCGCCGCCCCGATTGCAAGTGTGCCTGCGTTCGCCCAGGTGCCCGCGGGTTTCGAAGAACCGTCCTTCGCACCGTTGGTCAAAGCCGCGAAACCGGCCGTGGTTACCGTGATGGTAAAGGGAGCATCCGGCCCGGTGGCGCAGCCCGGCGGACAGAACGTGCCGCCGCAGTTGCGCGAATTCTTCGAGCGTTTTGGCCAGCCGTTCCCTGAATTCGAGCAGCGCACACCGCGCCAGCAACAGGGTATCGGTTCGGGTTTCATACTTGAATCCGATGGGCTGATCGTGACCAACAACCATGTGGTCGAGGGTGCCGAAGAGATCACGGTGCGGCTGGATGACGGCCGCGAACTGAAGGCGGAACTGATCGGTCGTGACGACAAGGTGGATCTTGCCGTCATCAAGGTCGAGGCGCAGGATCTGCCGGTGCTGGAATGGGGCGACAGTGACGCCGCCGAAGTTGGTGACTGGGCGATGGCGATCGGCAATCCGTTCGGCCTTGGCGGCACTGTGACGACGGGGATCGTCTCTGCCCGCGGGCGTGATATCGGTTCCGGCCCGTACGACGACTACATTCAGGTGGATGCCGCGATCAACAAGGGGAATTCGGGCGGACCGCTGCTGGACTTCGAAGGCAAGGTGATCGGTGTGAACACCGCGATCTACTCGCCTACCGGCGGCAGTGTCGGGCTTGGATTCTCCATTCCCGCCAAACAGGCGAGAGCGATCGTCGATGAGCTGGTGGCCAACGGCACGGTGGAACGCGGCTGGATCGGCGTGCGCATTCAGCCTGTGACCGACGAGATTGCCGAAAGCCTCGGGCTGGCAGGAGCCTCCGGCGCACTTGTGGTCGAGGTGACAGAGGGCAGCCCCGCGGAGAAGGCAGGATTGAAGTCGGGTGACGTGATCACCGGCTTCGCGGCTTCGGAGGTCGTTGAACTGCGAGACCTTACGCGGATTGTCGCTGAATCCGAGGTCGGCCAATCGGTGAAGATCGCCGTCTGGCGGAGCGGCGAGCAGATTACACTGGACATCGCGCCGGCGCTTCTGGAAACCGCAGCGCTTTCCGGACCGGGCGGAGCGACCGAGCCTGCCGGCCTCGGCATGAGCCTGCGGCCTTTGACCGGTGACGAACAGACTGCGCTGGATATTGAGGGCGGCCTGATCATCACCGGCGTCAGCGGCGGACCAGCGGCGGAGGCCGGGCTGGGCGAGGGTGACGTGGTACTGAGCGTCAACCAGCGGCCGGTGAATGCCCCCGAGGATGTCGCCGCCGCGGTGGACGCGGCGAAAGAGGCGAAGCGTGGTGCGGTGCTGCTGCAGGTTGTCCAGGGTGGTCAGCCAAGGTTCGTAACGATGAGTCTGCCTGTCTCCTGATCGTTCCATCCCTCGGAACACTGGAGTGTCCCACCTGTCCGGCATGGGGAGCTGAGCCCCGTGTCGGACTTTTTTTGTTTGGTTGGCTGTATCGGGTGGGGTAGCGTGTGCGCATACTCAAGGCCTTGATACGTATATGAATATTACGCCATTTAGCCGCTTCGTTGCCGCGAGCGGACTTACCAATCTCGGCGATGGGGTGGCTACGCTGGCCTGGGCTTGGCTGGCAACGCACCTGACAAGAGACCCGATGCTGGTGGCCAGCGTGCCGGTAGCATTGCGGCTGCCGTGGTTTCTGGGGGCGGTGCCGGCGGGGCTGGTGACGGACCGGGTGGACCGGCGGCACCTGATCCTGTGGATGGATGCCGTGCGGGCGGCGGCATTTCTGATCGTGACACTGGCGGTCTGGGCCTCACTGCCGCTGTCCGATGCGCCGGAGCGAGGCGTGGCGATGCCGTGGCTGTTCGCGCTGCTGCTGATTGCGGCGCTGGTGGTCGGACTGGCCGAAGTGTTCCGGGACAACGCGGCGCAGACAATGCTGCCGGCGCTGGTGCCGCACAATACGCTGGAGCGGGCGAACGGGCGGTTGTGGAGCGTGGAACTGGTGGGCAACCAGTTGGCCGGGCCGGCAATGGGGGCGCTGCTGATCGCATGGGCCTTGCCATTGCCGTTCGGCCTGAATGCGCTGGCCTATGCGATTGCGCTGGTTCTGGTGTGGCAGGTTCGCGGCTCGTTCCGACCGGAAGCGACCAAGGTGCGCAACTGGCGGCGGGAATTGCGGGAAGGGTTCGACTTCCTTGCCGGCGCGCACCTTTTGCGGACGCTGGCGCTGATCACCGGCGCGTGGAACCTGTTGTTCTCGATGGTTACGATCGCGCTGGTGCTTCATGTGCAGGAGAACCTCGGCCTTGGCGCCCCGGCATACGGGTTGATCCTTTCCGCGGGTGCCGCGGGCGGGATTATCGGTGGGCTGTGGGGCGGGATCGTGGTGCGCTGGCTGGGGCCCGGGAAGACGGCGCAATGGATGCTGGCGGTATCGGCGCCGGCCTTTCTGGCCATGGCACTGGCGTCTGGCCCGGTGACTCTGGCGATCGTGATGGTGGCCTTCCAGTTCAGCGGCATCGTCTGGAACATGGTTTCAGTTTCCTACCGGCAACGGTTCATTCCGAACGCGTTGCTGGGGCGGGTCAACAGCCTCTATCGTCTGCTGGCATGGGGCATGATGCCTGTGGGGCTGCTGCTGTCCGGGCTGTCTGTCCGGTTGGCCGAACATGTGGTGGAGCGGAGCGTTGCGCTGACAGTTCCGTTCGGACTGGCGGCGGTTGGCGCGCTTGCACTGGTTTTGGTGGGATGGCGAGCCCTTGGACGCGGGTTTGCCGAGACGGGCACCGTGAGGCCGCACAGTCGCCAAGAGACGGGCGCATCAGCATGAGCGAGAATACGACAAACACAGCGGCGATGGCCGGACCGAGGACACTTCGTGACGAGCGAGGAATATCGGCGAGGGGATAATATGGGAACGAGGGAACACCGGGTACGGCTGCGCCCGGTGATTCACTGGCGGAAGAGGACGCCGCTGTCGATCAGGAAACGGCCCATGAGCGGCAGGCTGGCAGAGCCGAGAGCCTGCGCTTCGTTGCCAAGGCTGCCTTCCTCGACGACGAACGGGCTGATGCCGCTGAGATCCTGGGTGGTGAGGGCTGCGGTGACGGCAGCGACAAGGCGGCTGCGGACGTGATCGGGGAATGGTCCGTCGATCATGACTGCGTCGAAATCTATCACAGAGCAGATGGATACCATCGCTTCGGCGATGCCACGGGCTGCCCTCTCCAACCACGTATCGAGGTGTGATCCAAAGGCCAGCCAGTCGCCGCCATCCTGCCAGAGAGGCTGCGGATCCATGCCGTCGGCGACGATCGCATCTTCGAGGAGATGCAGCGATGCACAATCGAGCAGTGAGACGCTCTTGCCAGCTTCGGTTATCCGAACGGTCGCGAAACCACCTGCATTGCCCGTCGTGCCCGGCCAGAGCGTGTTTTCGAGCACCACGCCCCCGCCAATGAAGTAGCCCGCGTGGACATAGGCATAGTTCGCGTGGTTGCTGCCGCGCCCGAACAGCAGTTCAGCGCCGCAGGCTGCCGTACAGTCATTCTGCGGAAAGACGGGCATGCGCACTATGGGTTCAAGCTGGGCCGCGAGGTCCAAGCCTTTCCAAGCAGCCATTGATCCGGGTTTTGCGCCGAGTTGCTTTTCCCAGTTCTCCATATTGAAGGGGATGGCGATGCCGAGACCGGCAAGGCGGCCTTGTTTGCGGACCGGCAGTTCGGCAACCATTGCCGGAAGCGTCGATCGGACGAAATCCACCACGGCCTCCGGTGTCGGATAAGCGTAGGTGCAGCCGAGGCTGTGGCGAATGGTTCCGGTGAAATCCATCAGGTACATTTCGGAAGACCGCCGATCGACCTTCAAGCCGATGGCGAACGCGCCCTCCGGATTCAGGCGCATCGGCGTCGATGGCTGGCCGACCTTGCCGCGTATGGGCTGGCCCTTGAGCAGAAGGCCGTCCGCCTCCAACTGGCGCATTATGACGGTAACGGTCTGGGCCGAGAGGCCGCTTCGGCGCGCGATATCTGCCTTGGAGAGTTCGCCATGCCAGCGCACGAGCGACAGCACGAGGCGTTCGTTATAGACGCGCACGCGCGCCTGATTGGCTCCACCCGTCGGATCAACAACCTGAGAGTGCGTCCCGCTCTTGCTATCTGGCATTCGTTACTCTTCCGGAAATTGTTTCAAAACTAGAATGTAGAGGTTTCGATAATTAGTCAATTCAATTTACCAATTGACAACATCGATGGTTTGGTGTGGGATAAAACCATAACCTGGCCCGGGACACTATAGGGCCAAAAATCTCTGGGAGGAGAGCCATGTCACTTCGCAAATACCTGTTCGCAGGAGCTGCCGCCTTTTGCAGCTCCGCGTTGCCAGCGCTGGCCGATGGCCACGAGATCGGCGCATGCCTGATCACGAAAACGGACATCAACCCGTTCTTCGTCAAGATGAAGGAAGGCGCGAGCGCCAAGGCGGACGAGTTGGGCATCAGCCTTAAATCTTACGCGGGCAAGGTCGATGGCGACCACGAAAGCCAGGTTGCGGCCATCGAAACCTGCATCGCCGACGGCGCAAAGGGTATTTTGCTGACGGCCTCGGACACCAAGGCGATTGTCGGGGCGGTACAGAAGGCACGTGAGGCCGGCCTGCTGGTCATTGCTCTCGATACGCCGCTGGAACCGATCGACGCGGCCGACGCGACCTTTGCCACAGACAATTTCAAGGCCGGTGAATTGATCGGTGCGTGGGCGAAAGCCAAGCTGGGCGACGCCGCCGCGGATGCGAAGATCGCCATGCTCGACCTGAACGAGAGCCAGCCTTCCGTCGGTGTGCTGCGCGATCAGGGCTTCCTGACCGGTTTCGGCATTGATGTCGGCGATCCGAAGAAGTGGGGCGACGAAACCGACGAGCGCATCGTCGGCAACGAGGTCACACAGGGCAACGAGGAAGGTGGCCGCAAGGCAATGGAAAACCTTCTGCTCAAGGATGACGGTATCAATGTGATCTACACGATCAACGAGCCCGCGGCGGCAGGTGCCTATGAAACGCTGAAAGCCTTCGGCAAGGAAGAAGGCGTGCTGATCGTGTCCGTGGACGGCGGCTGCCCGGGTGTGCAGAACGTGGCCGAAGGCGTTATCGGCGCAACTTCTCAGCAGTATCCGCTGTTGATGGCGTCTTTGGGCATCGAAGCCATCGCCGCATGGGCACAGGACGGCACCAAGCCGGAAAACACCCCCGGCCTCGACTTCTTCGACACCGGTGTGAACCTCGTGACCGACCAGCCTGCTGACGGTGTGGATAGCATTTCCGTCGATGAAGGTACGGAACGCTGCTGGGGCTGACATGCCCTGACTTCTGAAAGCAACGGATACGGCCTGCGCCGACGCGGGCCGTATTGATTACGAAGGGGGAGCGGAATGAGCGAACAGGCAACCGATAGCGGCGACAGCGGCCTGACCGGCGCTGACACGCGTCAGGCAGAGTTCGAGGTGCACAACAAAGGTGTTCTCGGCCATATCCAGCACGCGCTGCACGTAAACCCGACGCTGGTGCCGGTGATCATCCTGCTCCTCTCCGTCGCCGTGTTCTACGTCGCGACGGACGGCAAGCTGCTGACCGGACTGGCCATCAAGGTAACGCTGGAGCAAACGGCGATTGTCGGAATTCTCGCCTGCGCCCAGACGCTGGTGATCCTGACGGCCGGTATCGATCTCTCGGTGGGCGCTGTAATGGTTCTGAGCTATGTCGCGATGGGACATCTCGCCGTGACCTATGGTGTACCGACGCCTCTGGCCATCATCGGCGGCATGCTGGTTGCGATGTTGTGCGGTCTGGCCAACGGGCTGCTGGTGACGCGCTTGCGGCTGCCACCGTTCATCGTGACACTGGGGACCTGGCGGATCGTGCTGGCAACGGTGTTTCTGTATACCGGTTCGCAATCCATCCGGTCGCAGGATATCGATGCCGAAGCCCCCGCGCTGAAATTCTTCGGCGAACGGGCCGAACTGTTCGGCCTGCAATTCAAGATCATGGGCGTGCCGCAAATCTGGGCGCTGGTATTGATGATCGGAGTCTTCGTTGTCGGCTGGTATGTGCTGCACCGAACGGCGTGGGGCCGGCATGTTTACGCGGTGGGCGACGACGCACCGGCGGCTGAACTGGCCGGTGTCGCGACAAGCCGGGTTCTGATTTCGGTATACGTGGTCGCGGGGGCTGTCTGTGGCCTTGCAGCCTGGGCCGCGATCGGACGCGTGGGTTCAATATCGCCTTCGTCCTTTGCAGAAGCAAATCTCGAAAGCATCGCAGCCGTGGTGATCGGCGGCACTTCACTGTTCGGCGGGCGCGGCACAATTCTGGGCACGCTGTTCGGCGCACTTACCGTAGGCGTGTTCACGACCGGGCTGAAACTGGCCGGGGCAGACCCGCAATGGGTATTGTTCGCTTCCGGATGTCTGATCATTGTGGCGGTGGCCATCGACCAATGGATCCGGAGGGTTTCATCATGACGGACGCAGTTCTTCAGGCGCGCGGGCTGGTAAAGCGGTATGGCCGCGTCACAGCGCTCGACCATTGCGACTTCGACCTGATGCCGGGGGAAATCCTCGCGGTGATCGGAGACAACGGCGCGGGGAAATCGACACTGATCAAGGCTCTGTCGGGTGCGGTTCAGCCCGACCATGGTGAAATCTGGCTGAACGGGCAGACGGTGCGTTTCGGCTCTCCCATCGCCGCGCGCGAACACGGGATCGAAACCGTATATCAGACGCTCGCACTCTCGCCCGCGCTCTCGATTGCCGACAACATGTTCATGGGCCGCGAGATCCATAAGTCTGGCGTTCTCGGCAACATTTTCGGAATGCTGGACCGCACGAAGATGGAGACGCAGGCGCGGGCGGCGCTGAACGATCTGGGGCTCATGACCATTCAGAACATCCGCCAGCCGGTGGAAACTCTTTCTGGTGGGCAGCGGCAGGGTGTGGCCGTGGCACGGGCTGCCGCATTCGGATCAAAGGTCATCATCCTGGATGAACCTACGGCTGCCCTCGGCGTGAAGGAAAGCCGTCGGGTTCTGGAATTGATTCAGGATGTGAAATCACGCGGCATTCCGATTATTCTGATCAGCCACAACATGCCTCATGTATTTGAGGTTGCAGACAGAATTCACATTCACCGGCTTGGAAAGCGGCTGACCGTGATCAATCCGAAGGATTATTCGATGTCGGATGCCGTGGCGCTGATGACCGGGGCGATGCAGGCTGAAAACGCAGCCTGACGCGGCCTTTGCACCACTTAATTCTGTGTCCCAAATGTGGGGAAGTTCGGGCGAAATGTCGGGAACGTCACATTTGACCGGGTAATTTTCTTGCTTGGAAAGACATACGGAGCGCAGAATGTGAGCGTAGCATAGCCCAATAAATAGTGTGTTGTTCCATGTACCCAGTCCAGTATCGGGAGGTCCGGACCCGCTTTTCCGGCATATTCAAACCGCTTTCAGTTTCCTCCGCGGCGCTTGCAGTCGCGCTGATGTGCACGGCGCCGTCCGTTGTTTCGGGCGAGGAAGTTGTTCTGAAATCAAATGATGGCTCCACGTATCTCAAGGGCGACCTGCTCTCGTACGATGGAGAAATGTTCCGCCTCGGCACGACGATAGGCACCCTGCAGATCGCCGCGCTTTCGGTGGAATGCGAAGGGGCCGCGTGCCCCTCTGCCCGGACTTCCGAAATGCCATTGCGCGTGCTGGGGGGCACGCCAAAGGTCGCCGATCTTATCGGTGCTCTGGTTTTCGGATTGGGCGAGGAAATGAACACGCGGCCCCAACAACGGATGATCTCGCCTGAAAAAATGAGCTTTTTGCTGAATGGCACGGACCCGGATGATCCTCACCAGATCGTGGTGGCATCTGGTGACGCGGCAGCAGATACGCGAGCACTGCACGACGGACATGCGGACATGCTTATCGGCTCTCGGCTCGAGGTCGAGGGCGAGGATATGGCCAAGTACCTTCTGGCTCATGACGCGATGGTCGCGCTCGTTTCACCGCAGTCACCGCGAAACGCCCTGACCCTTCAGGATCTGTCCGGCGTCTTACGTGGAACCGTAACCAACTGGTCTGAGCTTGGCGGTCCAGACCTGCGTATCGTTCTGGCCTGGCCGGAGGACGACCCGGAACTGATGTCGGCTTTGACCGCAAGGTTCGGGACGTTAACCGAGCATGGACGACGCATGTCGGCGGACCGGATGGCGGACTTCGTGCGGCGCACACCCGCGGCAATCGGTTTTTCCCGCTACTCCAATCGCCGCTCCGCCAAACCGATGACCCTGGTCTCCGACTGCGGTCTTGTGACGGCAATCACTGATTTTACCATCCGGACAGGCGACTACCCTCTGTCCTTGCCGGTGAACCTGTATCACAAGGCGGGCGGTGGCGGTCCTGATGCGAATTCGCTGATCAAGTTCGCCATGTCGAGGGAAGGGCGGGAGTTGATAAGTGATGCCGGTCTGATCGCACCGGGCATGGCGACCACGGGGATCGATGCCCTGGGACCTTTCATGATCTCGGCAGTTACAGCGGCGCGCGGAGAGGCGGAACTGGCGGATATTCAGGATCTGTTCAACCATCTCGTGGGAGCGGAGCGCACATCTGCCGTCCTGCGGTTCGACTCCGGTTCCTATCGGATCAACGTGGCGACACATGGCGATCTCTCGGAGCTTGCCGCGGACCTTGCCGGAAGACTCGGTGACCATTCGGAACTGGTGATCGTGGGATTCACCGACGAAGTCGAGGCCAGTCAGCAGCGGCGGGATCTGGCGCGGGCACGCAGCGAAGCGGTGCGGGATGGACTGCTGGCAGCGGGATTGCCGGAGAACACGACCGCCAGGATACAGACCTTGGCTTATGAAGCCATAGCACCGATCGGCTGCAACAGTGACCCGGAGGGCAGGGCGCAGAACCGGCGTGTGGAACTCTGGGTGCGGCAGGCTTCGTGAGAGACCGTGGCGCACGCAATGTTAAGTCGGTGTTAAGCACTTAACCATAATTCTCTCCGTGTTGCGTTGATCGTAAAGGAGAGTTGTTGTGTTCGATCTGGCCACTTTCGCCGAACTTGGGAACGCCATGCTGGTGATTGGCGGGGCGGCGACCCTGCTATATTTCAGCTAAAGGCATTCCTGACCCGGACTGCGGCGGCAGGGAAGCCCCCGAGGGGTTTTCCGTTTCCAGCCGTGGCCCGACTCCGGGAGTGACAAATTCATCCCGATCTGGCCTCATGGCGCGGACACTGAAAAGGTCCCTGCCATGAGCCATGTTTTTCCCCGCCACTGCCACAGCAAACTTCCCACAGCTGTTGGGGGCGAGGGTTGCTACCTGATCGACAGCAACGGGAAACGTTATCTCGACGGATCCGGAGGCGCAGCCGTTTCGTGCCTCGGGCACGGCAATCCGGCAGTGACAGCGGCAGTGGCGGAGCAGATGCAGGCGGTCGCCTTTGCCCATACCGGTTTCTTCACGTCCGAACCTGCGGAAATGCTGGCGGACTACCTGATTGCACGGGCACCCGGCACACTCGATCGCGTCTATTTCGTGTCGGGCGGATCGGAGGCAGTGGAGGCGGCCATCAAGCTGGCGAGGCAATATTGCCTGGAACGCGGAGAGCCGGAACGTCGGAACGTCATTGCGCGGCGGCAGAGCTATCACGGCAACACCATCGGTGCGTTGGCGGCCGGCGGCAATGCGTGGCGGCGGGAGCCGTTTTTGCCGATCCTGCCCGAAATGAACCACATCGACCCGTGTTATGCCTATCGCTACCAACGCGACGGCGAGACAGAAGAGGCCTATGGGCAGAGAGCCGCGCAGGCGCTGGAGGAAGAAATCCTGCGGCTGGGACCGGAGAGCGTGATGGCCTTTATCGCCGAGCCGGTGGTTGGTGCCACTCTCGGAGCCGTGACAGCGGCAGCAGGCTATTTCACCGCTGTCCGTGAAATTTGCGACAGATATGGTGTCTTGCTGATCCTTGACGAAGTGATGTGCGGGATGGGCCGCACGGGTCACCTATTCGCCTGTGATGCTGACGGCGTAGCGCCGGATATCCTGTGCATAGCCAAGGGTCTTGGAGCGGGATACCAGCCCATCGGCGCAATGCTGTGCTCGAAGCAGATCTTCGACGCGATTGCGGACGGCAGCGGCTTCTTTCAGCACGGCCACACTTACGTCGGTCATCCAACGGCAACAGCAGCCGGGTTGGCGGTTGTGCAGGAGATCGAGTCGCGAGATTTAATTGCCCAGGTACGGCAGCGTGGACACGTCCTGCGATCAGCGTTGGAGGAAGCTTTCGGACAGCATCCCAACGTTGGCGACATTCGGGGGCGCGGGTTGTTCTTGGGGCTTGAACTGGTGGCCGACCGCCAGAGCAAGGAGCCGCTGGATCCGGCGATGAAGGTGGCGGCGCAAGTGAAGGCGGCGGCGTTCGAAGCCGGGCTTATCTGTTATCCGATGCCTGGCACGGTCGATGGGCGCAAGGGCGACCACATCCTGCTGGCGCCACCGTTCATCATCGAGGAAGCGCAGGTCGGGGAACTGGTAGAGAAACTGGATACGGCAATGCGTGCCGTGCTGCCGGGCTGAGCGGTCAGGCTCCGTCGACCGCGCGGATCAGCTTCCGCTCCAGTACCCGCATGACCGTCCGCAGATCATTGCCACGCTTGAGGATGTGACCATCCATGGCAATGACGGCGTATTGTCCCTGGGCATTCGCAAGTTTCGGACGTTTCTCGATGCGGTATAGCGGGTGTTCGGCGGTATGACGGAAAATCGAAAAGACAGCGACGTCCTTGAGCATGGCAATTCCGTAGTCCCGCCATTCGCCGGCGGCGACCATGCGCCCGTAGACATTGAGGATCACTGAAAGTTCGCGGCGGTGAAAGGCGACCTGCCCCTGCGGCTGCGGAAACGGGACAACGGTACTGACACGTTTGTTCATGAAAGGGAGTGTTCCCGATAAGCTTTCATTTGGCAAGTAACGCTACGTCAGCGGCAAAAATCGCACCCGCCCCAGATTGACCACATTCCGAGCAACACCTTGCCCCGAATCCTCGGGATAAGAAACTCGTTGCTCAGGCGAGCATTGTCCCGGCAGGTTGGTCATAAGCCCCCACTCATACCAGCCTGTCGGGGCCGCTCGCGGGGCAACGCTAAACCCCCCTCTCAAAATCAGTGCCGCAAACGCCTGTTTTGCATGCAATCCTGCCATTCGGGCTGGTAGCCGCATGCGCCCCGTCTATAGTGCCGGGCAATGTGAGAATGAGGGACCCGACAAGATGCGTGATTTCCAGATACCAGGCCGTTCCATGGTGATTGCCGATAACGGCATGGCGGCAACCTCGCATCCATTGGCCAGCAAGGTGGCGGTGCAGATCCTGGAGCAGGGTGGCAATGCGGTCGATGCCGCCATTTCCGCTGCCGTTCTTCTGGGCATTTGCGAGCCGCAGATGACGGGGCTCGGCGGGGATTGTTTCGTTTTGGTAAAGCCAGCGGGCGAGGAGCGTGTCATTGGGCTGAACGGCTCCGGTCGGGCACCCGCCGCTTTGGATGCCGGCGCCTTGCGTGCGAAGGCCGCTGTCATCGACGAAGGCAGCGCTGATGCCGTGACCATTCCCGGCGCCGTCGACGCCTTCGTGACTTTGGCAAAGGATTGGGGACGGCTGGGGCTGAAGACCTGCCTTGCCCCGGCAATTCACTATGCGGAACAGGGTGTGCCCGTGGCACCACGCGTGGCCTTTGACTGGGCGGAGGCCGCGGACAGCCTTCAGGGCACAGCGCGGGAGGATTTCCTGCTGGCAGGAAAGGCTCCGATGGCGGGACAGGTGTTTCGCGCACCCAAGCAGGCCGAAGCCTTGCGGGAAATCGCACTTGAAGGGCGGGCCGGTTTCTATGAAGGCGCGGTGGCCGAAGATATGGTGGGGGCGTTGCGCGCAGCCGGCGGCTGCCACACGCTGGAGGATTTTGCCGAGCAGCGCTGCGAGTACGTCGAACCGATCACCGGCACCTACAAGGGGCATGAGCTGATCGAGATGCCGCCCAACGGTCAGGGTGCCGTGGCGATCCTGCTGGCGAACATGCTTGCCGAGTTCGATATCGCCTCGATGGACCCGTTCGGGGTAGAGCGGACCCATATTGAGGCGGAGGCTGTGAAGCTGGCGTATGACGCACGAAATCGATTCATCTCCGATCCCTCCGAGGCCGGGAAGTATCTCGACCACATGCTTTCGACCGAAACGGCACGCAAGCTTGCGGCACTGATCGACATGGAGCGGGCGATGGACGGGCCGGGAAAACTGGCGGAAGCGGTTCACAAGGACACGATCTATCTGACGGTGGTGGACAGGGACCGCATGGCGGTATCGCTGATCTACTCGATATTCCATTCCTTCGGGTCCGGGCTGTCGTCCGACAAGTACGGCATACTGTTCCAGAACCGCGGCGCGGGATTCACACTCACCGAGGGTCATCCGAACGAGGCCGGGCCGGGCAAACGGCCGATGCACACTATCATTCCGGCGATGCTGAAGAAGAACGGGCGGATCATGCTGCCGTTCGGCGTGATGGGCGGACAGTACCAGGCGGCAGGACACGGGCGGTTTTTGACCAACATCGTGGACTTCGGCATGAATCCGCAGGCGGCAATTGACGGCCCGCGCGCGTTTCCGCACGACGGTGTGCTCGACCTCGAACGCGGCTATTCCGAAGCGGTCGGCCAAGGGTTGGCGGCGAAGGGCCACAAGCTGGCGACGCCAGAAACCGCGATCGGCGGGGCGCAGGCGATCTTGATCGACGAAGAGGGCGGATTGCTCTGGGGTGCATCAGATCCGCGCAAGGATGGTGCGGCGCTGGGTTACTGACGGATGCGGGAAGGGAAGGATGCCAGGCAAGGCGGGTTGTGTTCTCCCGTTGAGCCGTGGCGACATCGCATCAAATCCGGGCTTTTCACCAAATGCTAACTTGTTTTGCGACAAATTCTTGCCTTAAGGTTGCAGCCAAGCTGCGGCAAAGCAGCGTTCGAGGCAGAGACTGAGATGACACATGTACTGACAAAGCGCGGCCTGCTGGTCGGCGCCGCGGCCCTTACCGTATCCGCCTGTTCACAGGATATTTCCAGGTTGGCGACAGCTGATGCCGTCGTCGTATCCAAATCCAAGAGGGAGCTCTATGTCGTTTCCGGCGGCAAATCCGTGAAGAGCTACCGCGTGAACCTCGGTTTTTCACCGCAGGGCCACAAGGAAAAAGAAGGCGACGGCCGCACGCCCGAGGGCTTCTACTTCATCGACCGCAAGAACCCGCAGTCCGACTTTCACCTGAGCCTCGGGATCAACTATCCCAATGCGACCGATGTCGCCCGAGCGGAAGCGATGGGCGTGAAACCGGGCGGCGACATCTTCATTCATGGTGGCCCGCGCCCGAAAATCGACAAGGGTGGACCAGACTGGACGGCCGGTTGCATTGCCGTGAGTGACCGCGAGATCGAGGAAATCTACGCGATGGTGCGCATGGGCACGCCGGTACAGATACTGACCTGAACGTGGCCACCGGCCCGGGAAGAGTTGAATTTCCCGTGATCCAGATCACTGAATTCCGAATTCTCCACACTAAAACATTAATATGGTCAGCGCGTTGAACGCTGACCATTTGAGTGTTCGGAAGGGGAGAATGGCACTATTTGCAGGTATTCCAGCAATTCGGCCGAGTTCGGAAAGTGCAACGAGAGTCGCAAAACCGGTTGAAATGTGTATCTCTGGCGGAAGCAGGACCAGCCATTGGCCACGCTCCACGGGGTGGGTCTAGTGCGGCTTTGTGGCGCTGGATTCCTTTGGCACCCGATGCAATAAGGTTGTCCGGTAAAGATGAGAGAAGACGTGATGGATTTTGACGCGCTGTTCGAAGCCCAACTTTCCACCCTCCGCGCGGAGGGCAATTACCGTGTGTTCGCGGAACTGGAGCGCAGCAAGGGAGCCTTTCCCAGCGCCGTGAAACATGAAGAGGGCGGCAGTACCCGCGACGTCACCGTCTGGTGCTCCAACGATTATCTTGGCATGGGCCAGCATCCATCTGTCTTGCAGGCGATGCATGACGCTCTCGAACGCTCCGGCGCCGGCGCTGGCGGGACGCGTAATATCTCCGGTACCAATCACCATCACGTCGAACTGGAACGCGAGCTTGCCGATTTGCATGGCAAGGAAGCCGCGCTGCTGTTTACTTCCGGCTATGTGTCCAACTGGGCAACCCTGTCCACACTTGGCACTCGCCTGCCAAATGCGGTGATCCTCTCCGATGCGCTGAACCATGCGTCGATGATCGAGGGCATTCGCCATTCGAAATGCCAGAAGAAGATCTGGAAACACAACGATATGGCAGATCTGCGCGCCAAGCTGGAGGAATGTGGCCCGGACACGACCAAGATAATCGCGTTCGAAAGCGTCTACTCAATGGACGGCGACATCGCCCCCATCGCCGAAATCTGCGATCTGGCCGACGAGTTCGGTGCGATGACGTATATCGATGAAGTTCATGCCGTCGGCATGTACGGACCTCGTGGTGGCGGCGTGGCCGAACGGGAAGGATTGATGGACCGGGTGACCTTGATCGAGGGCACGTTGGGCAAAGCCTTTGGCGTGATGGGCGGCTACATCACCGGCTCCGCGGCGCTGTGTGATTTCATCCGGTCCTTCGCCTCGGGATTCATTTTCACTACCGCGCTGCCACCCTCGGTCGCCGCCGGTGCCCTTGCTTCCATCCGCCATCTGAAAGAGAGCGAAATGGAGCGGCAGCGGCAGCGCCGGCAGGTCGTCAAGCTGCGCGATACATTGGACAGGGCGGGCATCCCCCATCTGGACAACCCCAGCCACATCGTTCCGGTGATGGTGAAGGACCCTGTGAAGTGCAAGATGATCTCCGACATCCTGCTGAACGATTATGGCGTCTACGTGCAGCCGATCAACTATCCGACGGTGCCCAAGGGCACCGAGCGACTTCGCTTCACACCGGGGCCCGCGCATACGGACAAGGATATCGAGCATCTGGTGTTCGCGCTGGGTGAGCTGTGGAAGCATTGCGCACTGGCCCGCGCCGTAGCCTGAACGGCTTACCGCTTACCATCACGATTTCTCCGGATCGGTAAAGTTTCCGATCCGTTACTTTCCTGCTGCGTTTCTTCCGTTATCTAGAGCGCAGAGATATCCGAGGGAGATAGCCGAATGAAACTGACACGCCGTGAACATCTTGGTCTGATTGGCTCCGCATTTGTGGTGACGGCCAGCGGTTTACCGCTGGCTGCACGGGCAGAACCGAAAACGATCGAAGTGATGATGCTGAACAAGGATCCGGACGATCCCTCTCAGCGGATGGTCTTCAAGCCGGCGGTCGTGCGGGCCAATCCGGGAGACACGATCCGTTTCGTTTCTGCCGACAAGAACCACAACACCGAGTCGACGGCCGGAATGCTTCCGGAAGGTGGCGAGGAGTGGCGATCCAAGCTCAACGAGGATTTCGATGTCACTGTCAGTTCCGACGGTACCTACGGATTTCACTGCACGCCTCACAAGGCGCTGGGAATGGTGGGCCTGATCCTTGTCGGTGATGCCATGGTCAACTTCGAGGAGGCGAGGGGCGTGCGTCAACGCGGCAAAGCCAAGGCACGATATGAGGACTATTTTACACAGGCCGAGGAAATGCTGAAAGGTGAATCCTGACGCCACCGGCCACGACAACCAAGCCTCCAACGAAGCCCCGGTTCAGCCGGGGCTTTTTGCAATGAAGGCGTACGATTGCCATGGAGGTTGTTTTCTACTAGAGGGTTGGGTCCGGCCCCGGCGGCCGGAACCTGCCATTTTCAGAGAGCAAGCTGCTTGACCGTCGCCGAGACAGTACCGCCCCCGATTCAAGACCCGAGCTGGCCCGGACATTTCCGCGCAACCCTGAAACTTGGGCTGCCGCTGATCGGTGTGCAACTGGCGCAGATGGCCATTCATGTGACCGATACGGTGATGATCGGCTGGCTGGGAGCGGAGGATCTGGCCGCGAGCGTGCTGGCAACGCAGCTTTTCTTCGTGGTCTTCATCATTTGCACCGGCTTCGCCCACGCATTGGTGCCCCTCGCCTCGGCAGCGGCGGCGCAACACGATGCCCGGGGCGTGAGGCGTGCGACGCGGATGGGCATGTGGGCAGTCATGGGCATGGCGTTGATACTGGCGCCGGTGCTGTGGTTCTCGGATGCGCTGTTGCGGTCACTGGGGCAGAATCCGGAACTGACGATCATTTCGCAGGATTACTTGCGGATCGCCTTTCTCGGGATATTCCCGACGGTGATCGTGGCCGTTATGCGCAGCTACCTGGCAGCGCTCGAACGTGCGGGGATCGTTTTCGGGGCAACTATATCCGGCGTCGTGCTCAACGCCTTTCTGAACTGGGTGCTGATCTTCGGCAACCTGGGCGCACCGGCACTTGGCATCGAGGGTGCAGCCATTGCCTCAGTTGGTACGGTGCTGCTGACATGCATCGTGCTGGTGATATATGCCCGCTCCAAATCCGACCTGCGGCGATACGCGATCTTCGTGCGGATGTGGCGTCCCGACTGGGAAGCGCTGCGCGAGATATTTCGCATGGGGCTGGCTATCAGTGCGACGTTGCTGGCCGAGGTGGGCCTGTTCGCCGCCGCATCGCTGATGATCGGACGGATCGGCACAATCGAGCTGGCAGCGCATGGCATCGCTCTGCAGGTGATCTCGGTCATATTCATGATCCCGCTTGGTCTTTCATCGGCAGCGACAGTGCGGGCGGGACGGGCCATCGGCCGCCGAGACAGGATCGGGCTGGGCAGGGCCGGAGCGACAGTGCTTCTGCTGGCCCTGACGATCGCGACCCTGGCCGCGGTCTTGCTATGGATCATACCCGTGCCGCTGATCGGGCTGTTCCTCGATGCCGAGACCAATTCGGAAACGGCTGCGATCATTGCCTATGGTGTGCCGCTGCTTGCGGTGGCAGGCGCCTTCCAGATTGTCGATACCTTACAGGTAATCTCTGTCGGCTTGCTGCGCGGCATCAAGGATATCAAGGTTCCGATGCTGATGGCTGTAATCAGCTATTGGGGCGTGGGCGTACCGACCGCCTGGTTTCTGGCCTTTCGCATGGACATGGGTGGCGTCGGTGTCTGGACAGGGCTGGCCGTGGGACTTGGACTGTCATCGTTGTTGTTGACCGGACGGTTCCTGATGCGGGACCGCCTGCACCTGGTGAAGTTCAGCGCTTAAGTCCAGCCGTGAAATCATGCCAGCTCTGCTTGGGTGTGCGTGCCTGGGTTTCAAAATCGACATGGATCATGCCGAAACGCTTGTCGTAGCCGAAGGCCCACTCGTAATTGTCGAGCAGTGACCAGACGAAATAGCCTTTCAGCGGTACGCCGTTGTCGATGGCTTTGCGCGCAGCTTCGAAATGCGCTTCTAGAAAGGCGCTGCGGGCAACATCATCTATGCGGCCATCGGTGCCGATGACATCGGCAGAGGCCATGCCGTTCTCGGTTATGAAAAGTGGTGTGTCGCCGGTGTAGGCGCGGACAACCCTGTTGAGGAATTCGGTAAGACCCTCCGGGTAGATCTCCCAGCCCATTGCAGTTTTGGGCAGCGGTCCGGGGACCGTTACAATATCCCCGAAAAGGCCGCTCTCGCCACTCGTGACGAATTGACGGGTGTAGTAGTTGATGCCCACCCAGTCGACCGGCGCACCGATAGTGGCGAAGTCGTTCTGCCAACCGGCCGGCAGGTGACGTTCCAGACCTGCGAGCGCTGCCTGCGGATACTCCTTGTTAAATACAGCACCGAGGAACCATTGGTTGAACAATGCGTCGTGCAGGGCGGCGGCGGAGTTGGCCCTATCGCTGTCCGCCGCAGGAAATGTGGCCTCGAGGTTGGCGACGAGACCGAGATTGCCGATGCCCTGTGCGCGCAGGGCTTCCACGGCCGTACCGTGGGCAAGCAGGGTGTGATGCATGGCACGTGCCGCGGCGCGAAGATCCCGCAGACCGGGGGCATGATGCCCAAGAAAATGACTGAGCCAAGCAACGCACCAGAATTCGTTGATCGTCGCAGTCGCAGCCACGCGATCGCCGATGCGGGCCATGACGACCTGCGCATAATCGGCAAACCATTTGGCTATATCGGGGTTGCGCCAGCCCCCTCGATCCGCCAACGCCGCCGGCAATTCCCAGTGGTAGAGAGTGGCATAGGGCGCGATGCCACGAGCTAGCAGGCCGTCGACCAGGCGGTCATAGAAATCCAGGCCGTCAACGTTGACTGCGCCTGTGCCTTCCGGAAGTACCCGCGCCCAAGAGGTCGAAAAGCGATAGGCGTCCAGGCCGGCAGCCGCCATGAGATCGAGGTCTTCTTCCCAGCGGCGATAATGATCACAGGCGATCGCGCCATGCTGCCCGCCAACCACATTGCCGGGGCCGGTTGCGAAACTGTCCCAATGGGTCGGGCCGGCACCACCGTGCGCATGTCCCTCGATCTGGTAGGCGGAGGTGGCAGCCCCAAAGAGAAAGCCCTCCGGGAATGAACTGCGGGAAAATTTCATGGCTAGGCTGTCGCCCTTTCATTGGCAAACGGGCCCGGACCGATTGAAGGGCCATCAAGTTGTTCCACTTCCCACAGATCGGTTACCGGGCCGGGTTTGCGTTCCTCGATCAGGTCGATGAGGATCTCGGCCGCGCGCCGCCCGTGCCCCCTTATCGGTGAGCGAATGGAGGCGAAGACAGGACTGTCGCCGCCGTTGGGGAGGAAAGGCAAAGCGTCATCATGGGTAATGACGGAGATGTCACGACCAAGCATGAGGCCCCGTTCCGTGATTGCGCGATTGATACCAAAGGCGATCATCAGACTGGACGCGAGAAACGCCGTCGGTGGGTCGGCGAGGTCCAGCATTTCGTTGGCAGTCTCATAGCCATAGGGCTCTGTCATATCGGAGTGGCGTACCAATTCCGGCGCAACACTCAGACCGGCGGATGAAAGGGCATCGCAGTAACCGGCGTGACGGCGTTGTGCGAAGGTCATACTCTTCATTCCGTTGATCAGCCCGATCCTCCGATGACCGCAATGAATGAAGCGCTCCGTCGCCTGTCGGAAAGCCTTTCGGTTGCGGATATCCACCCAGGAGTATCTCGCTGCATCCTCTCCGCGTCCGTGCGCGACAAACGGCAGGCCCAAAGCCTCCAGAACCTCGAAGCGGCGGTCGTTAGCCAGCGGTGCATGAACGATAACCCCGTCAACATTTTGCGATGCGGCCATGGACTGGTAGGCCTCGATCTCGCGCTCCACCGAGACGACACTGACGATCATGTTGTAGCCACTGCTGCTGTAGACTTCGCCTGCGCCAGCCAGGAAATCCGCAAAGATCGGATTGATCATATCGTGTTCCGCCAGCGGCACGACGTGGCCTATGGCCATGGCGCGGCCAGTCGCCAGCCGTCGCGCCATGGTGTTGGCAGCGTAGCCATGACTTTTGGCTGCGGCCAACACGCGCTTGCGTGTTTCTGCGTTCACCTCCGGATAGCCGTTGAGAGCACGACTCACGGTAGTAGGCGAAAGCTCGAGAAGCTCCGACAATCGTTTCAGGTTCACTCTGCTGCGACCCTCCCAGGACCGTGGGAGGTTAGCCCCGAAGAGCTGTTTCGCGCAACCCTCGGGTGCAACTTCGGTGCGCGCGGCAGTTGACTGACCACGTCGATGGCTTCAAGCTTAGTGTTTCCAAAGCGGTTTGAATGATGGCGTCTGTTTGCGAATCGGGTGCTAATGGTTTTGACTGCAACAAGTCTTTAGGGAGAAAGCACAATGAAAAATATTCTTCTGGGGTGCAGCGCTGCGCTGGCGATTTCGGCAGGCGCCGCCTGGGCCGACAGCCATGTCGACCTGCTCTTCGCCCCCGGCGAGGATGATCAGTTCGACTGGGAGAGTTTCGAAGCGTTGAAGGAAACTCAACTGGATGGCGAGCAATTGACTGTGTTCGGCCCATGGCTGGGGCCGGATCAGGAACTGATTGAAAACGTGCTGGCTTACTTCGCCGCCGCCACTGGCGCCGATGTCAAATATACCGGTTCCGACAGTTTCGAACAGCAGATCGTGATTGATGCGGAAGCGGGTTCCGCGCCCAATGTGTCGGTGTTTCCGCAACCGGGTCTTGCCTCGGACATGGCATCTCGCGGCTTCCTGACGCCTCTCGGCGAAAAGACGGCAGCCTGGGTCGCGGACAATTACGCGGCCGGTCAATCATGGGTCGATCTTGGCACTTATGCCGGGCCTGACGGATCGGAAGCGCTGTACGGGTTCTTCTTCAAGGTCGATGTGAAATCGCTGGTCTGGTATTCGCCCGAGAATTTTGAGGATGCAGGCTACGAAGTTCCGGAGACGATGGAGGATCTGAAAGCGCTGACGGAGCAGATCGCTGCGGATGGAGAGACGCCCTGGTGCATCGGCCTTGGCTCCGGCGGCGCCACGGGCTGGCCGGCGACGGACTGGGTGGAAGACATGATGCTGCGCACGCAGCCCCCCGAAGTCTATGACGGCTGGGTGAGCAATGAGATTCCGTTCGATGATCCGAAGATTGTGGAAGCAATTGAGGAATTCGGGTGGTTCGCCCGGAACGACGATTTCGTGGCCGGCGGCTCCGGCGTTGTTTCTTCTACGGACTTCCGCGACAGCCCCAAGGGTCTCTTCTCGTCTCCGCCACAGTGCTACATGCACCATCAGGCATCGTTTATTCCCGCATTTTTCCCGGAAGGAACCGAAGTGGGCCTCGATGCCGACTTCTTCTACTTCCCGGCCTATCAGGGCAAGGATCTGGGTTCACCTGTTCTGGGTGCGGGCACATTGTTCGCCATCACCAAGGACAGCCCGGCAGCTCAGGCACTGATCGAGTTCCTGAAATCACCGATCGCGCATGAAGTCTGGATGGCGCAGCAAGGCTTTCTGACACCACACAAGGGCGTCAACACGGATGTTTATGCAACCGATACGCTCAAATCCATGGGCGAGATCCTTCTCGACGCCACGACGTTCCGGTTCGACGGATCGGACCTGATGCCGGGCGGTGTCGGTGCCGGTACTTTCTGGACAGGCATGGTGGACTACGCAGGCGGCAAGGATGCCGCGACCGTCGCCTCTGAGATCCAGTCTTCCTGGGAAGCGCTGAAATAAACACCCAGGCGTTACAACACTGGGGTATCCGGCACATCGGGTACCCCCCATAACAGATAAAAGGGAGTTGGCCATGCATCCGGCGTTGCAAGGCGTAATCACAATCATCCTCGGGGTCGGAGGGTGTATCGGCTACTTCTATTTTTCAAATCAGTTGCTGGACAAGGTGATATATCCGGCCAAGGGGCCGAATATCGGGCGCAACATCAACCGTGCGAACATGATCCGGCCCTGGCTGTTTCTTGCTCCCGCGATTCTGGCGCTTGGTCTGTACCTCGCCTACCCGGTGTTCGAGACGTTACGGCTATCGCTGACCGACCGCTCTCAGGGTGGAGCGTTTGTCGGGCTTGCCAACTACAACCAGATGTTTGGAGAACCCAAATTCTGGGAGGCCATGCGCAATAACATGCTGTGGCTGATCGTGGTGCCTGCCGCTTCCACCGCTTTCGGCTTGCTCGCAGCGCAGCTCACTGACCGGCTAAGCTGGGGCAACATCGCGAAGTCCCTGATCTTCATGCCGATGGCGATTTCGTTCGTGGGTGCATCCGTTATCTGGAAGCTTGTGTACGACACCCGACCTGTAGATCAGGATCAGATCGGGGTTCTGAACGCCATATACCTTTCGCTTGGAGGCAGCGAGCCTCAGACCTGGCTGACCAATCCTCCGTGGAACAGCTTCTTTCTGATGGTAGTGTTGATCTGGATACAGACAGGCTTTGCCATGGTTATCCTTTCGGCAGCATTGCGCGGGGTGCCGGAAGACACCATCGAAGCTGCGATCCTTGACGGGGCGTCGCCCATGCAGATTTTCTTCAAGATCAAGGTACCGCAGATCATGGGCACAATCGTTGTGGTGTGGACGACGATAACGCTGGTTGTTCTGAAAGTGTTCGACATCGTCTTCGCGATGACAAATGGCCAGTGGGAGACACAGGTCCTGGCCAATTACATGTACGACAAACTGTTCCGGGCAAATGATTGGGGGCTGGGTTCTGCCAGTGCCATGATCATCATGCTGCTGGTTACGCCAATTCTGGTGTGGAACGTCTACAGTGCCCGGAAGGAGATGCGGTGATGAGCAACATAGCCGGCACCAAATCGTCGCTGACCTGGGTCGTACAGATCTGCACCGCGCTAATGGTGTTCCTGTGGCTGTTCCCGACGGTCGGCCTGTTCGTATCCTCGTTTCGCACCGCCGACCAGATCGCCTCCAGCGGTTGGTGGAACGCGATGTTCCCCACCGAGCAGA
Organism: Algicella marina; assembly: GCF_009931615.1. Lineage (NCBI taxonomy): Bacteria > Pseudomonadati > Pseudomonadota > Alphaproteobacteria > Rhodobacterales > Paracoccaceae > Algicella > Algicella marina. The sequence continues at coordinate 3,263,219 of NZ_CP046620.1, forward strand.
ACCTGACGCTGCGCGCGGCGGCTGCCGATGCGCAGGTTCAGGTGGGTGATCTATATGTGATCGAGGGCAATCTCTACGAGGACGGCGCCAGCAGCGGCACGATCTCGGTCTGGGGCACGTCCTCCCGCGATATTGCCGCCTATCAGGCAGGCGAGACGGCCGATCTGGAAGAGGACGGGATGCTTACCGTGATGGCCAACGGCGACTACCGGATCGAGAATACGCAGGAGTTCGAGGGTCGGCGTGGCCAGCGGGTTTTCGTTTCAGCAGAAACGCCGCCACAGTTTACGTTGCAGAACTACCGCAACGTACTGTTCGCGGGCAACAACACCGACAACATGGCCAAGGCTTTCTTCAACACCCTGACAGTTACCATTCCAGCGACGATCATCCCGATCCTCGTCGCGGCCTTTGCCGCATATGCCCTTGCTTGGATGGAATTTCCGGGACGGGCCCTGCTGATTGCAGCGGTGGTCGGCCTGCTGGTGGTGCCGTTACAACTGGCGTTGATTCCACTGTTGAAACTTCACAACGAGATCGGGATCGGGAAGGGCTACCTGGGGGTGTGGCTGGCGCATACCGGGTTCGGGATGCCATTGGCGATATACCTGTTGAGAAACTACATGGTCGGGTTGCCGCGCGACATCATCGAGAACGCACGTGTCGACGGAGCAACCGATTTCCAGATTTTTACCAAGATTATCCTGCCGCTTTCCTTCCCGGCCCTTGCGTCTTTTGCCATTTTCCAGTTTCTCTGGACCTGGAACGACCTTCTGGTCGCCAAGGTTTTCCTGATCGACGCGACGGGTGAAACCACGGTGATGACCAACCAGATTGTCGAACTGCTCGGTACCCGTGGCGGCAACTGGGAAATCCTGGCGACTGCTGCATTCGTTTCCATTGCCGTGCCGCTGGTGGTGTTCTTTGCGATGCAGAAATACCTGGTGCGCGGCCTACTCGCAGGATCCGTCAAGTAATGAACTTTGCCCTTCCCGTCGGCCAGCAAAGCGCCGTGACCAAAGACCCGGACTGGTGGCGCGGTGCCGTCATCTATCAGATTTACCCGCGCTCCTATCAGGACAGTAATGGTGACGGTGTGGGAGACCTATCCGGGATCATCCACCGGCTGCCTTATGTGGCGAGCCTCGGCGTCGATGCGATCTGGATTAGCCCGTTCTTCACGTCGCCGATGCTGGATTTCGGTTACGACGTTTCCAACTATCGAGACGTTGATCCGATGTTCGGGTCTCTGGGCGATTTCGATGCATTGATCGAACGCGCGCACGAGCTGGGCCTACGGGTCATGATCGACCTCGTTTTGAGCCACACCTCAAGCGAGCATGCGTGGTTCAAGGAAAGCCGCTCCAGCCGGGACAATCCGCGGGCGGACTGGTATGTCTGGGCTGACGCTAGGCCCGATGGTACACCGCCGAACAACTGGCTGTCGATTTTCGGTGGATCTGCCTGGCACTGGGACGCAGAGCGGTTGCAGTACTATCTGCACAATTTCCTTGTCAGCCAGCCAGACCTGAATTTCCACAATCCCGACGTGCAGAACTCGTTGCTGGATGTTGCCCGTTTCTGGTTGGACCGTGGGGTGGACGGGTTCCGTCTCGACACGATCAACTTCTATTTTCACGACAAGGAATTGACGGGCAATCCAGCATTGGAACCGGGGGAACGCAATGCTTCGATTGCGCCGGCGGTGAACCCCTACAATTTCCAGAACCATCTGCATGACAAGAACCAGCCGGAGAACCTGGAGTTTCTCGAACGATTCCGCTCACTTATGGATGAATACGAGGATATTGCTGCCGTAGGTGAAGTAGGAGATGCACAGTACGGGCTGGAGATCATGGGCCAGTACACCGAGGGCGAAAAGCGGATGCATATGTGCTATTCGTTCGATTTCCTGAGTCCGGAGCATATCGATGGCCGGCGGGTTTCCGAAGTTCTCAAACAATTTGCCGACAAGGCGCCGGACAGTTGGTCCTGCTGGGCGTTTTCCAACCATGACGTGATGCGCCATGCCAGCCGGTGGAACCTCGGGGAACCGGCGGTACGCTGTCATCTGGCCCTGTTGATGACGCTGCGCGGCTCGGCCTGTATTTACCAGGGTGAGGAACTGGGGCTGACTGAGGCATATGTTTCCTATGAGGAATTGCAGGACCCGTATGGCAAGGAGTTCTGGCCGAAATTCAAGGGCCGCGACGGTTGTCGGACACCGATGCCCTGGTCTCCGGAAGGACCGAATGGCGGCTTTACCGACACCAAGCCCTGGCTTCCGATGGCGATGGAACATCTGCCCAAATCCGTTCAGAGTCAGGAAGGCGATCCGAACAGCACGCTGAACTTCTATCGCAACCTCATCGCATTCAGACGGATGCGGAAGGTACTGGCAAAGGGAACAATCACCGTGCTTGATGCCAGTCGCGAAGTTCTGACCTTCACGCGGGACATGGAGGGTGAGGCCTCGATTTTCTGTGCGTTCAACCTGAGTGGCGCGGCACAGGTGGCACATTTGCCGCCGGGGCCGTGGGCAGAAGTGGAAGGCACAGGTTTCACGAGTATGCGGCAGGAGGGCCAGATAACCTTGCCCCCCTTCCAGGCGTTTTTTGCCGAAGGATAATACAAAGCGCCGGGGGCTGAACGCCCCCGCAGAAGGCGCGTCAGGGGAGGAAGACAAATGGCATCAGTTGAGCTGAGCAATGTCAGTAAATCCTATGGCGAGGTGGAGGTTCTGCGGAACATCAATCTCGCCATTGAGCAGGGTGAGCTTGTTGTCTTCGTCGGCCCATCCGGTTGCGGCAAGTCCACGCTTCTTCGAATGATTGCGGGACTGGAAACAATTACCGGCGGAGAACTGCAGATCGACGGCCGGAGGATGAACGAGACACCGCCAGCCCAACGCGGTATCGCCATGGTTTTCCAGACCTATGCGCTCTATCCGCACATGACCGTGCGGGACAACATGTCGTTCGGAATGAAGATCGCAAAGAAATCCAAAGCCGAGATCGACGCGGCGATAGAAAATGCAGCGCGAATTCTGCAACTGGACCAATATCTTGACCGCCTGCCAAAGGCACTCTCCGGCGGCCAGCGGCAGCGGGTGGCAATCGGTCGTGCGATCGTGCGCGATCCGAAGGTATTTCTGTTCGATGAACCCCTTTCGAACCTCGATGCCGCCCTGCGCGTGGCGACACGGATAGAGATTGCGCAGCTTAAGGAATCGATGCCGGAAAGCACGATGATCTACGTGACTCACGATCAAGTGGAGGCGATGACGCTGGCAAGCCGTATCGTCGTGCTTCATGGCGGCGATATCGAACAAGTGGGTGCGCCGTTGGAACTCTACGAGAAACCGCGCAACATTTTCACCGCTCGGTTTATCGGCTCCCCCGCCATGAACATGCTGGCTGGCGTTGTCGAACAGACGGGACCGGAGACCGTAGTAAAGACGGTAGAAGGTGGCCATGTAACGGTGCCCATTGCCTCCAATTCGGCAGACAACGGAGCGAAAGTCAGCCTTGGTATTAGGCCTGAGGACCTGGTGATTACCGATGGGGACACCTTTGCCTATGAGGGCGAGGTGAACATTGTCGAAGGGCTGGGCGAAACAACTGTCCTTTACTTCGATGCTCAGGGTAGCGACGGGGCGCTGGTGGCCAAGATTCCCGGTATAAACGCCTTTTCCAAAGGTCAGAAGGTACGGCTGACCGCCGCGCCGGAGAAATTCCACCTTTTCGACGCTAACGGTCTTTCCTTTCTTCACAGGTAGTTGCGTACGAGCACTAAGGGGTCGTGACGCTGATAGATAAAAGTTAGCCACTCAGCTAAGTTTTTGCTGGTATTCCACGCCATACGGGATACAAAGGCACATGGCTAAGTATGATTCTCTCCTGGACCTGCATTTTACCGCCCTCGGCGATCCCACACGCCGAGCGATCCTTACCCGCCTTGCCCGTGGTGAAGCGACAGTCAGCGAACTTGCCGCGCCCCACGATATGGCGCTGCCATCGTTTCTGGGACATTTGAAGAAACTGGAAGATGCCGGGCTTATCACCTCTCGCAAACAGGGGCGCATCCGCACCTGCACACTTTCACCCGATGCCTTCCTGCCGGTGCAGGACTGGTTGAGCGAGCAGAGAGAAATCTGGAACGGACGACTCGACCGGCTGGACACATATGTAACGCGCCTGATGAAGGAGAAGCAAAATGGAACTCGACCCGAAGACTGACCTGAAACTGGAGCGGACCATCGCGGCCCCGAGGCAACTGCTTTGGGAGTGCTGGACAACACCGGAGCACATCAAGCATTTCTTCGTACCGAAACCTCACAAGGTAACGTCCTGCGAGATCAATCTGCGGGTCGGAGGACGTTTCAACACGACGTTCGACGTAGAAGGCAATGAAATGACTAATGATGGCGTGTGGCTGGAGATAGAAGACGGCTACAAGCTGGCCTTCACCGACAGCTACACCGAGGGCTGGAAACCGAAGGCCGACCCGTTCATGACAGCGATCATTCTGTTAGAAGACATCGACGGTGGCACGAAGTACACCGCAATTGCCCGCCACCGCAGCGAAGAAGCGCGTCAAACACACGAGGACATGGGTTTTTATGATGGTTGGGGTACGGTCGTTGATCAGCTGGAGGCGTATGCCCAGAGCATTGATTGATTAACGCCGATCGGACCGTCGATCTTTGACGGGAGGAGGTGGGATTGGCTTTTTTCGCACGGATATCATGCCCAGAACGGAAAGTGCCGGCCGGTACTCAGGTTCTACCTGTGCCTTCTCCCCGACTGCGAAATTGACGACGCTCAGCGGCTGAATTCCGTTTTTGAAGCGCTGTTGGATGGCGGCAGGGTCTTCATGCTAGCGGACAGCTATGGGTTCAGCTCGCGCTTCGGCTGGCTCGCTGACCGGTTCGGCCTGTCGTGGCAATCGAACCATCCGGGCTGAGAAAAGCGTTTCATGTTGATGCCAAATCCGGTTAGGACTTGGCCTCATGATACCCAGCATACTCCATTACCAGAACCGTGAAGAACAGGCGCTTGATCTGTCAGAAATCGTGTCACGTGAATTGCAGGCCGCGCTGGACACCAACGGGCGGGCAACATTGGCTGTGCCTGGTGGCACGACGCCCGGGGCGTTTTTGACAGCCCTTTCACTGGCCCGACTGGATTGGTCGAAGGTGGCCGTGATGCTGACGGATGAGCGGTTCGTGCCCGAAAGCTCTGACCGATCCAATACCCGTCTCCTGCGCGAGACTCTGTTACAGAATGACGCCGCGGCCGCAAAACTGTTGCCATTTTATGCTGAGGCCGACGAGCCGGAAGACGTGATGGCGACGCTTACTGCCGGTATTGCAGAGCACCTGCCCCCCGATGTCTGCGTACTGGGCATGGGAGAGGACATGCACACGGCCAGTCTTTTTCCCGGTGCGGACAGGTTGAGCGAGGCGCTCTCTCCGAATGCGCCGCCCCTGCTGCCGATGCGGGCACCAGGAGCGCCGGAACCGCGACTGACACTATCGGCCCCGGTTCTGCGCGCCAGCGGCAGCCTGCATATCCTGATCACCGGCTCCGGAAAGCAAGAGGCGCTGGAGAAGGCGATGCAGGATGGACCAGAGGAGGAGGCCCCGATCCGGGCCATTCTCAACGCACCCTCGGCCGTGACCGTCCACTACGCGGATTGATGCACGGCACGTTGCCCACTGGTGTTCCGTACCGACCGCCGGAAGAGCCGCTGCTGATCCTGCACTCGGATGCATCGATACTGATTGTCGACAAACCCTCCGGCCTGCTGTCCGTTCCCGGCAAGGCGGACGGGCTTGGGGATTGCCTCGAAACGCGGTTGCGGGCGATACATCCGGAAACATTGCTCATTCACAGGCTGGACATGGCAACCAGCGGCGTGATGGTTTTTGCCCGCACTCCACTGGCACAAAGACATCTCAACTGGCAGTTTGAGCGACGGCAGGTGCGCAAGACCTACATCGCCCGGGTTTATGGTCATCCGGACACGGATGCAGGCGAAATCAACCTTCCGCTGATCGCCGACTGGCCCAACCGACCGTTGCAAAAGGTGTGTCATGAAACCGGCAAGCCTGCCGAAACACATTGGCAGGTGTTGGAACTGGAACGTGCGGCATCGCGACTGCGTCTGACGCCACGTACCGGCCGCAGCCACCAGTTGCGGGTACATATGCGCGAACTGGGGCATCCGATCCTCGGGGATACGTTCTATGCAAGCGGCGCTGCGCTTGCTGCGGCGGACAGGCTGCAACTGCATGCCGAAACACTGACATTCCGTCACCCCGAAGGTGGGGAATGGATCACGTATGAAGCTCAGACACCCTTCTGAAACCGCTCAGACATCGAGGACAACCCAGGCTGGATCATGATCCGAGCCGTCACCGCCGTGGCGGGTGCGGCGGTCTATGTGGGCAGACAGCAAACTGTCGCGCAATCCGTCGCTGAGCCAGATTTGATCGAACTGCTCATAGCGTGGGAATTCCGGTCCCGGCGGGTTGAAACGATGTGTCCATGTGGCCGATTGCGGGCCTGGACCCTGGCCCGACGTTTCCGGCTTCGGCGGGCGCGTTTCCGCCGCCATGTCGAGTGCGTTGATCATCGGATCACCGTCGATCGTGAACATCGGGGCGAGATCGGCACTTTGGGGTGGATCGTTCATGTCACCTGTCAGCACAAACCTTGAGCCCCGACGCTCCTGCCGTGAGATGATCGCGGCGATCGTTTCGGCCTGCCGCCGACGACGCAGATTGGCAGCGATTGCCCCTGCAACGGGATCTTCGCCGAAGGGCACGAAATGGGATTTCATGTGGGTATTGAACAGGGTCAGGTGCTTGTCACCGTTCGGCCGCAGGATCTCCACCTGAAGAAGGTCGCGCCCGAAGATCCGACGGCTCGGGTCATCCCGGTGCCGTGCTGCCTGATGTGATGTGATTGACCCGAGCGGCAGTCGGGAAAGGACACCGACATCTATCAGCCTCTGATCGTTGCCCTCGACAAGGACTGCCTCAGAGTACATGCCGCCGAGGTGATCACGGTTGAACTGCCGAAGGATCTCGATGTGCTCTACCTCCTGCACTGCCAGAACGTCGGCATTCATCGCCCGGATACGTTCCGCGATCATGGCAGTATCGCCCGGGTCCTTTGGCCGGACCAGCCTGCCCATGAAACTGCGGACACTGACCTGATCTTGCCCGAATGTCAGTTCCAGCCCACCGGCCTCATGCGGAGGCAGAGCCTCGATCTCTGCCTGGAAGTTGTAGCGCGAAAACAGGTTGTTGAGATTGAAAGTACCGATGGTGATCGTCATGTCCGTGCCCTTTTTTGGAAGCTTACCACGGAACCCGCGCAACGCGTGTGACTGCCCGCACATCTGGCATGCGGGGCACAGGCGGACTATATCACGGGGAACTTTGGAGGAATGAGATGAGCGAAAACGCATTTCCCGGCTGGCACGGCACCACGATTGTCGCTGTTCGCAAGGGGGGCAAGGTGGTTGTTGCCGGTGACGGGCAGGTGAGCCTCGGACAGACCGTGATCAAGGGCTCAGCAAAGAAGGTAAGGCGCATCTCTCCGGGCGGGCGCGATGTCGTCTGCGGTTTCGCCGGTTCCACCGCCGATGCCTTCACCCTGCTGGAGCGGTTGGAAACAAAGCTGGAGGCAACGCCTGGGCAACTGGCCCGGGCCAGTGTCGAACTGGCGAAGGACTGGCGGACTGACAAGTACCTTCGCAACCTTGAGGCCATGCTGATCGTCAGTGACGGCACCGACCTGTTTGTCATTACCGGAGCGGGCGACGTGCTGGAGCCGGAACACGACGTCGCTGCCATTGGTTCCGGCGGCAACTATGCGCTGGCGGCGGCAAGGGCGCTGTCCGAAACCGACGCGGATGCCGAGGCCGTGGCGCGGCGGGCCCTGGAGATTGCCGCGGAAATCTGTGTTTACACCAATGGCAACATGACGGTGGAGACGATCATCGGTGCTTGAGCCGGCGCACGGCCGAAACGGACCGTCGGCGCTATCCACATCACTTCAGTATGGCAAGTCCAAGCGGCACGTTGAATCGTTCGCACCAGATCCAGATTTCATTGTAACTCGCAGCGTCTATGGCGGCAGGCACGGCATAGGTCTGGGCACCGCTGTCGCTGGCCAGTGGCGCGAGAAGGGTAGCGGGATCGTAGCCATTGCGGCCGAGCGCAATTTTCGGATCCGGCGCACCATCGAACGAGAAGTCCGCGCCCAATTGGACAGTGAAACTACCACTCTCTTCCACCAGCGATGCCGTGCCGGAGGCCTCATGGCGTGATTTGCCGGTGAAGGTTCCGCTGCGAATCGTGGACGCGGCAAAGCCCACGTTGGCGAGAAGCGGTGAAGCAGCTATGGCGAGTAGAGTCGTGCGACGGCTGAGCATGGCTTTTTCCTTTCACGGATTGCGCCGGAACTATTGCCCGAAGTGAGGCGTTCGCCTATCCCCGCTCACGCACATGTAACGGGGCGTGAGAATTGCGGGTTGTGTTTCAGGCCCGCCTGCATATCTCTGGCCGGAGCTTAAAAAGGACAGGTACCCGTGACAGATCTTACACCACGCGAAATCGTCTCCGAGCTGGATCGCTTCATCGTCGGGCAGTCAGATGCCAAACGGGCCGTTTCCGTGGCGCTGCGCAACCGCTGGCGCCGTCGGCAACTTGGAGAGGATCTTCGCGACGAAGTGTATCCCAAGAACATACTGATGATCGGGCCGACCGGTGTGGGAAAGACGGAGATCAGCAGGCGGCTGGCCAAACTGGCACGCGCACCATTCCTGAAAGTTGAGGCTACAAAATTCACCGAGGTCGGTTACGTGGGCCGCGACGTGGAGCAGATCATCCGCGATCTGGTGGATTCGGCCATCGTGATGGTGCGCGAGTTCCGCCGCGAGGAAGTGACGACGCGCGCCCGGGAAGCTGCGGAAGAACGCGTAATCGATGCGATCGCCGGTGAGGGTGCCCGCGATCAGACTCGCGAAATGTTCCGAAAGAAGCTGCGCGACGGACTCCTTGACGACAAGGAAATCGAACTGGACGTCGCCGATACGACCAACCCGCTTTCGATGTTCGACATTCCCGGTCAACCGGGTGCCAATATGGGCATGATGAATCTCGGCGATATCTTCGGCAAGGCAATGGGCGGTCGCACCCAGCGGCGAAAGTTGCGCGTGTCGGAGAGTTACGAGGTTCTGCTGGCGGAAGAGGCGGACAAGCTTGTCGATCAGGAAAGCGTAGCCAAGGATGCCGTGAAGGCTGTTGAAGAGAGCGGTATCGTGTTTCTCGACGAGATCGACAAGGTATGCGCCCGCGCTGATGCCCGCGGCGCAGATGTCAGCCGTGAAGGCGTTCAGCGCGACCTGTTGCCTTTGATCGAGGGCACAACGGTTTCTACCAAGCACGGACCCGTCAAGACAGACCACGTTCTCTTCATCGCCAGCGGTGCCTTCCACATTGCCAAACCGTCGGACTTGCTTCCAGAACTGCAGGGCCGCCTTCCGATTCGCGTTGAGCTTCGGGCGCTGACCGAGGAAGATTTCGTGCGCATCCTGACGGAAACGGATAATGCGCTGACGCGACAGTATACGGCGCTGATGGCTACGGAGGGCGTGGAAGTGAGTTTCGCTGACGACGGCATCGCCGCGCTTGCACGGATTGCCGCCGAGGTGAACACGGCTGTAGAGAACATCGGCGCGCGGCGTCTCTACACCGTTCTGGAGCGCGTGTTCGAAGAACTCAGTTTCGCTGCCCCCGACAAAAGTGGTGAAGTAGTGGTGGTCGACGCTGACTACGTCGAAAAGCACCTCGGTGAGCTCTCGCGTTCCGCCGACCTGAGCCGATACGTCCTCTGATTGGGCTAAATGTGGTGATTAGCGTTGTTCGACGAGAGCATAATCGTGCTATCTCCGTCGGGCGGTGATTTTCTGAGGACAGACACTTCATGAGACAAATTATTGTTGCTTCAGTCCTGCTGGGCTCCGTTGCATCCCCGACACTCGCTCAGCCCGAGGACGTCCTTTTGGACATGATCGACGATGGCATTGAGGTGATGAGCGAAGACTCCGGGCTGACAATCGGGTCTCGTGAACGGGGAGATGACGGTAGTCTGGTGCTGCGTGACGTGGTGCTGAAACCGGAAGACAACGATGTAACGATCTCCACGGATTTCATCTCCTTTCTGCCCTCGGCGGCGAGGCCGAGCGAAGTCATCGTGAAGATCGCTGATGCCGTGGACATAGTGGTGGAGAAGGAAGGCGAACCGCCGCTCGAGTTGCTGTTGACTTCGGACATGTTCGAGCTTTCCACGGATTGGGTACGTGACATGGCAGGAAGCCCCGTCGTATCCGTGGCCGCCGGGGCTATCGGGATCAAATCGGAGACAGAGTCGCACCCGTTGCTGAAGGGACTGGACCTTTCCCTCAACGATCTTTCGTTCCGCTTCGCATTCGATGCTGACACACGTTCCTTCGATGGAGCTTTCTCGGCCGCGCGGATCGGCGGTCTCTACGATTTCATAGATCCCGAACAGAACCTCAGACAAAGTGGTGAGATCGAATACAGCCAGTACCAGTTTGGGTTCTCCGGTGAGAACATACCCAAGGACGAGACAGGTCTTACTGCCTTCGTCGATCAGGATGGATCGTTCAGTTTCGCCGGCGGTGCCGGACCCACCACATTCGACATCACGGTGGAAACTCCGGACATACCCGTGAGGCTTGCCGGCTCTGCCAATGCTGGAACTTTCGAGGTCTCGCTTAAGGACGGCCTGTTGAGTTACGTGGCGAATTCCGAGGGCTTTGACTACAGGGCGGAAACCATGTCACCGCTGCTGCCATTGCCCCCGTTCGAAATTTCGATGTCCGGGCTTGCGATGGATTTTCGCATCCCGGTGCGCACATCGGATACTACGCAGCAATTGAATGCGGATCTGGCGCTACGCGACCTTGTGGTAAGTGACTCGCTGTGGGGTTTGCTGGATCCGGAAGAAACGATTGCACGGGACCCGGCGACACTGCTCATCGACCTCGGCGCTGAGGTGGTGATCGAGAAGCCGCTGGTGGAGTCTCTCAACAAAGACGGGTCCGAAGACGTGGCCAACCCGATGGAAATCGGTTCCGTCACTTCCGTCGATATCGCAACGGTCAGGTTGAACGCTGGTGGCGCGGAAATCGCGGCAAGCGGGGATCTGACGATCGATAACGATGGCCCGATCCCGATGCCCGAAGGGTCCATTGACATTTCCCTGAATGGTCTTCAGGGCTTGACGCAGGCTTTGGTGGATCTGGGCCTTATCGAACAGCAGCAGATGGGAATGGCAATGGGCATGCTGATGGCCTTTGCGAAACCAGGCGAGGCTGCGGACCAGTTCACATCAACGGTCGAGTTCAAGGATGGCGGGATATCCGCAAACGGTATCCCGATTAAGTAGGTCGAATTGGCTAGACTTCAGTTTCTGAGAGACAACGCGCCCTGGCTGACCGCCGGGGCGCTTCTTACTTTCGGCTCCTCTTTCGGCCAAACCTATTTCATCTCGATCTATTCCGGTGTGTTTCGGGAAGAATTCGACCTGAGTCACACGGCATGGGGCAGCGTCTATGCCATCGGCACGCTGGCTTCGGCGGTGGCGGTCTTGATGCTGGGTGGATTGGCGGACAGATACCGGACCCGACTGTTTGCGACGATTATCATGCTGATGTTCGCCGGTGTGTGCCTCGTAACATCGCGCATCAACGCTGCCTGGGCCCTGCCCTTCGTCATCTTCGGATTGCGATTTTGCGGTCAGGGGATGATGTCGCACATCGCCATGGTTTCGGTCGGACGCTGGTTCGCCGCCGCGCGCGGGCGCGCGGTTTCTATCGCCGCCCTGGGCTTTTCGGCTGGCGAGGCGCTACTGCCGCTGGGGTTCGTTGCGCTGATGGGTGTTGTTGGCTGGCGGGCATCGTGGATGGTCGCGGCGGCAGTGCTGATGGTCATGATCGTGGTATTGCGAATGTTGCTACGCAATGAGCGGCATCCGAAGGGTGAGGCGGAAATCTTTGGGTCTGTCGGCATGGATGGGCGGCAGTGGTCGCGCGGGGATGCGTTGCGACACTGGTTGTTCTGGGTGACGCTGCCGGGCTTTCTGGCGCAACCGGTTTTTGGCACCGCCTTCTTCTTTCAGCAGGTACACCTGACAGAGATCAAGGGCTGGCCGCTGGCCGGGTTCGTGAGCCTGTTTCCGATCTACACCGCATCGTCCGTGGCTTCATTGCTGGTTGGCGGGTGGTTGGTGGACAGGTTTGGCGCAGGGCGCGTGCTGCCGTTCTATCTGCTGCCGCTGGCAGCCGGATTCTGCGTTGTAGCAGCCGCCCCGAGTCTGACCGTTGCGGCGTTCGGGTTGCTGCTGATCGGCCTGATGCAAGGCACCAGTGCGGCGACGGTCGGTGCCTACTGGCCCGAGTATTACGGCACCCGCCACCTCGGAGCTATCAGAGCCGTGGTCAGTGCGTTTCTCGTTTTCGCTTCGGCGCTCGGACCTGCTATTACCGGCTATCTGATTGATTTCGGTGTAGATTACCGCAAGCAGCTGGTCGGAATGGCCGCCTACTGCGTGGTGATGAGCTTCGTGTTGGGCCTAGCGATGGCGGCGACGCGCCGCACTGCTACCGTGACCGTCTGAGGTAGACGTAGTAAGCACCGCCGCCGCCGTGTTTCCGATGAGCGGGCAGGATCTGGACGATCAGATGAGCCGTGACACCCTGATTTAGCCATTGTGGAACGGCATGTCGCAGGATGCCTCGACGGGGGGCGATGGCATCGCTTTCCGGGCCCGGTGTGCGGCCTTTGCCGGTGATCACGAGGACGAGGCGGTGGCCCTGAGCGTGGGATCGCAGGATGAACGAGGTCAGCAGACCATGGGCGCGCTCTGCCGTCATGCCGTGAAGATCGACACGGGCATCGGGCGTCATCCTGCCTTTGCGAAGCTTGTCGTGTGTGCGCCTGTCGGTCCGGATCGGCGAGTCAGAGAGCCGCTCCATCGGATCCGGAGCGAGGTCGAAACGAACTTTCGGTTCCCCTTTCGGGCTGCGAGCAGAGTGCGGAAATGGCGTATGGGTTTGGTATGGTTTCGGTATGGTTTTGGTATGGCTGATATCCACCGCCGGTTTCGACGTTGAATCCGGCAGCTTGTCACCTTTGATCAGCGGCTTCGCCGTTTGGCGAACCTGATCCCAGAGCTCCTGATCCTCGGATGACAGTCCGCGCCGTTTCCGCGCCATACCTCCGCGCCGCTATCAGCCGCCGGTGGCGACGAGACGCCAGTTCGGATCGTCGCTGCCCATGACCCGACTGAACGTCCACTCGTCCTTCTGTTTCTTGATCTCGTTCTTGTCGCCTTCGACGACTTCGCCCTCGGCGTTTTTCACCACGGATGTCAGTTCGCCGACGTAGCGAATGGTGATGTCACCTTCGCGCGTCTCATTGTCGAAAGCGGCGTCGATGATCTTCATCTCACGGATGCCGACAAAATTGGCTTCCACCGTCAACTGCTTGTCTGCACGTTCAAACACCGCGGCTGAGAAGGGCTCGTAGACTTCGGGCGCGAGGAATTGCTCCAGCGTGTCCAGCTCTCCGTTCTCGTAGGCCATGAGAATGATCTCATATGCCTGACGGGCGCCATGGGCGAATTCGCTGACGGAGAAATCTGGTTCCACCCGTTTCATCGCGGCGAAAGCCTTGCCGGCATCGCTCTCCGGGTCGACGTGGTCGGCGATATCGGGATCGGTGCCGCCACCGTCTATCACCTCGAAACCACGTTTGTCCTTCGATTCCGTAGATACGGACTTCGGCTGGGTTGTCGGCTCGAACCCGTCGCGGGTGCCGAGAACATCCCTCAGCCGCAGAACGAGAAACAAGGCGACCCCTGCAAGAACGAGAATCTGTATCAGTTGGGAGCCCATGGATTTCCCTTTTTTGACCTGTTGCGGTGGATGCATCATCGCGTGTTCCTTATGTAAGGTGCTGAGGGCCGCAAGTCCATGCGGACAAATCCGCCCAGCCAGAGAGGTTGAGGAGACATGATTCTATTTCTGCTGTTCGTGGCAGTTCCGATCATCGAGATCGCGCTATTCATCCAGGTCGGCGGTGCCATCGGCCTGTTACCGACTCTGGCGATCGTCGTTCTGACGGCAATTGTCGGCACGCTGCTGATGCGCGTGCAGGGGTTGGCAACACTGAACAGGTTGCAAACGAGCCTGCGTAGCGGCCGAAACCCGGTGGACCCCATCGCGCATGGTGCCCTGATCCTCGTGGCCGGGGTGCTGCTGCTGACGCCCGGGTTTTTCACCGATGCAGTCGGCCTGTTGCTTCTGGTACCGCCGTTTCGCGCAGCCGTCATTCAGGCCGGTGCGGCGCGGATGGCCGGGAAGGTGGCGATGCGCGTTCAGCCGGGGGCACACGGGCCAGGGCCGGAAGCGGCCCGCAGCGCAGATGTGATCGACGGAGATTACACGGTGGAAGAAGAGGACGCGCCTGACGAGTCGCGCGGAAGCTCCGGGTGGACGCGACGCGACTGAGGCGCTAGACGATAGCCCAAGCAACGTGGAGAGGATTTTACATGGCCGAGGAAAATACAAACGGCGCGGCGCCCGAAGCGGCTCAGGCCCCGGCGACGCCCCGTTTGCAAGTGATCACCCAATACATTCGCGACCTGTCGTTCGAGAACATCGCGGTGCAGAAATCCATGAAGGTGGATGGCAGCCCGGAGGTTTCCGTACAGGTGGCGCTGGATGCGAACAAGCGTGACGAGAACGTTTTCGAGGTGATCACCAAGCTGAAGATCGACAGCAAGGTTCAGGAAAACTCCATCTTCATCATGGAACTCGAGTACGCCGGACAGTTTCGGGTGGAAAACGTGCCGGATGCACAGTTGCACCCCTTCCTGATGATCGAATGCCCGCGGATGATCTTCCCGTACCTTCGCCGGATCGTCGGTGACGTGACCCGCGACGGTGGCTTCCCGCCGCTGAACCTGGAGAACATCGATTTCCTGTCGATCTATCGCCAGGAAGTGGCGCGGCGTCAGGCCGAGAAGAAGCCGGAAGGCGCACCCGTTTCCTGAGAACGCGACAAAGGTTGAGTGAGGGGCCGGCCCGTGAGGGCTGGCCCTTCGTGTTTTCGTCTGTCCGCTTTCAGGTCAAGGTTTTCCAGACCGGATTATCGCCCAGCGTCTCGATGAAGGCATCGTGGCGCGCCTTTTCCTCCACCGACAGACGGGACGGAAGCGGTTCGGCGCGGGGTGGCGGCGACCAGTTGGCCGCGGTCATGGCTGCGTCGGTGCCACCGACAACACCGAGAGCGAAATCGGGCTGACGACCACCGATGAGTTCGAGGTAGACTTCGGCGAGGATCTCGGAGTCGAGAAGCGCGCCGTGTTTCTCGCGGGCCGAGTTGTCCACGTTGAAACGGCGGCAGAGAGCGTCGAGCGAATTCTGGGCGCCGGGAAAGCGTCGACGTGCAATTTCCAGCGTATCAACGGCCTGGCCGGGCGGTAGCTGCGTCTTTTCGCACCAGCGCAGCTCGGCATTGAGGAAACGCATGTCAAAAGCGGCGTTGTGAATAACCAGTTTCGCCTCACCGACAAAGTCTAAGAATTCCTGGGCAATCTGATGGAAGCGCGGCTTGTCGGCGAGAAACTCCTCGCTGATGCCGTGAACGGCGAAAGCCTCCTGCGGCATGTCGCGGTCCGGGTTGATGTACTGATGATAGGTGCGGCCGGTAGGAACATGGTTATGCAGTTCGACACCGCCGATTTCGACGATGCGATGGCCTTCCTCGGGGCTGAGGCCGGTGGTTTCGGTATCGAGAACGATTTCACGCATGGGTTTCTTTCGTCAGCGCTTCGATGATGGAGTGTACGGCATCGCGGGCCGGTTCCAACCCCTGCGAGGTGTCGATGATGAAGTCGGCCCGGCGGCGTTTATCGGCGTCTGGTGTCTGGCGGGCAAGGATTTTTCGGAAGGCATCCTCCGTCATTCCCTCTCGGTCGAGAACGCGTTGACGCTGGACGGATGGCGGGGCGGTGACCACAAGAATGCCGTCACAGGCTTGTTCACCGCCGGTTTCGAACAGGAGCGGGATGTCGAGCAGGACAAGCGGCGCATCCGAGGCAGTGAGGAATGCCGCGCGGTGCTCGGCGACCAGCGGATGGATGACGGACTCGATACGGGCCGGCAGGGTTTCGTCGGAGAGAAAGGCCTTTCGGAGGATCTTGCGGTCAACGCCCTTCGCGGTGATGGCGCCTGGCAGGATATCGGCAATGGCGGCAGTGCCCTTTCCGCCGGGGCCATAGAGGGCGTGAACAGTGGCATCGGCATCCCATACGGGCACACCTGCTTCGCGGAAGAAATTCGCCGTCGTCGATTTGCCCATGCCGATGGAGCCAGTCAGGCCGAGGCGGAACGTGGGCATCAGCCGGACAGCACGATCTGGCGCACGGTTTCGTCCACTTCCGGACGGTAACCGAACCAGCTTTCGAAACCCGGTATGCCCTGAAAAAGCAACATGCCAAGACCGTCGACCGTCGGATTGCCGCGTGCACGGGCGTCAGCAAGGATCTGGGTTTCCAGAGGTGTGTAGACCACGTCGGTGACAAGCGCACCTTCCGGTGCGTTTGCCAGCGAAAACTGGAGGTCCGGTTTGCCTGACATGCCGAGGGATGTGGTGTTGACGATCAGGTTGGTGTCTTCCGCGGCATCGGAGGCGCGATTCCAGTCGATGACGCTGATCTTGGCGCCGAACTGGTCGCGCAGGATTTCGGACCGTTGGCGGGTGCGATTTGCAAGACGGATTTCCGGCACACCGGCATTGAGGAGCGAGGAAACCACGGCACGCGAAGCTCCGCCGGCACCGAGGACGAGAGCGGGGCCGTTGCGGACATCCCATCCTGGGGCATTCTGGCGGAGATTTTCCAGAAAGCCGTAGCCATCCGTGTTGTCGGCACTGATCGAGCCATCCTCCCGGAAGGTGATTGTATTGGCCGCACCTATGAGCGAAGCCCTGTCGGAGACGGCATCGGCCATACTGAGGATCGTTTCCTTGTAGGGGATCGTCAGATTTACGCCGCGAAAGCCCAGTTTGGGGAGCGAGCGGATGGAGGACTCGAAATCCTGCGGCCGGATTCCGAGCGGGACGTAGTACCCCCTCAGGTTGTATCGCTTCAACCAGTGGCCGTGGAGCTTGGGCGACAGCGAATGCGCGACTGGCCAGCCGATGACACCGGCAAGGGGGGGCGTTTCGGCTGTCATGACGTCGCGATCCTCCGGGTTCTGAGAAAGGCCAGCACTTCGAGAAGGGGCAGACCGAGAATGGTAAAATAGTCCCCCTGCACGCGGGAGAAAAGTGCCGGTCCGTCCTCCTCCAGCTTATAGCATCCGACTGTGGCAAGCAGGCCATCGCCGTGGCGGGTGATGTAGTCCGCGAGGAAATCGTCGGAGAAATCGCGCATGACAAGCTGGACCTGACCGATGTGGCGCCAGACCGGTTCGCCGCCTTCATAGGCGACAGCAGCGGAGAGCAGGGTGTGGGCGGAATTGCGCAGGGTTCGGAGGATCTCCGCCGCTTCCTGTATCGTTTCGGCCTTGTCGAAAAGGCGGTCGCCCTGCACGAGGACCTGATCTGCACCGATGACCACCGCCTCCGGATGCTTCTGGGAGATCTTTCGGGCCTTCATCTCTGCCAGCGCATCGGCGATGTCACGTGGTTTTGCGCTTTCTGCGACCATCCCGGCCTTCAGGGCGGCTTCATCCACTCTTGCAGGAACGATTTCCGGTTCCACCCCGCACTGGCGCAACATTGTCGCCCGGATGGGTGAGGCGGACGCAAGGATGAGGCGGCGCGGTTCGGTCATGCGGATGCTTTCAGACGGATCAGGTTGCGGATCGAGGCCGCTGTTTCCTCGATGGAGCGGCGGGTTACGTCGATGACTGGAAGATCGTAGCGGGCAAACAGCAGGCGGGCCTCGACGATTTCATCCTCAATGCGCTGCCTGTCCGCATAGGTTTCCACGTCCTCGCGTTCCAGCGACTGCAACCTCTGGGTGCGGACCTGCACCAGCCGCGTAGCGGACACCGTGAGACCTATGACCAGACGTCCGGCCTCGATTGCCTCTATCAGGCTGGATGGCGCCGGACTCTTGTAGATCAGGGGAATGTTGGCAGCCTTTATGCCCTGATAGGCGAGGTAGATGCAGGTCGGTGTCTTGGAGGTGCGGCTGACGCCTGTCAGCACGACATCTGCGTTGCGCAGCCGATCCGGGCTTTGGCCGTCATCGTTCTGCATGGCGAAATCCAGAGCCGAGAGTTTGCTGAAATAGTCGGCGCTGACGATGTACTGTTCCCCCGGTCTGCTGGACGGCTGACAGCCAATGTGACCGGAAAGCACGGTAAGCAATGGATCGAGAAGGGCTACGGCCTGGATGCCATGCCGTTTGCACCTTTCAAGGAGAGCGGAGCGTGTATCATTGCGAACGAGTGTAAAGACGACGATGTCCGATTTCTCCCAAACTTCGGCCGGCAGATTTTCCAGATCCGACGGGCGCCCGATGAAGGAGTAGATTTCCATTTCGAGACGACAGCCCTTGAACTGGCTGGCCGCGGCCTGTGCCGCGAGATTGACCGTTTCACCGGTGGAATCGGAGATGAGCGTCAGCTGTATTTCAGTCATCGCAACCTGCAGGGACGTGCCTGTGGATTATTCCGTGGAAACACCGGGTGGGAATCGTGGGCTGTTTCGGGCAAATCGATCTCTTTCCGTTTCCATCCTCGCATCCCGTTTTCATTCCCCTTTGTCATGCACAGGGGCAATAAGGAAATTGGTCTGTGGAAAGGCTGGGTGGGAATCGCGAACAGCTGGGCTTGTTCAATATAGCTCTACGGTTATCCACAGTTCCATCCCGGCGTCTTATTGATATAACTCATTGATAACAATTTGCAAAAATCTACCAGGGGATAACCCTGAAATTCGTGGTTCAGCGCTGTGAGCAGAATGGGCCGTAAAGACATTATGCGAATAACGTCGGTAATCCCCGTTATCCACGCCGCTACTACCAAAACAATCTTTCTTATTATCTTTCTTTTCAAGTAAGGGTTTGCCTGAACCCGAGTTGAGAGACACGTGAAATGCTGGCAACCCTGTATCCTTGGATCAAGGCGATCCACATCATGGCCGTGATCGCCTGGATGGCGGGCTTGTTCTATCTGCCCAGACTGTTCGTGCATCATGCCGAAAGGGCAAAGCCAGGCAGTGAGCTTTCCGAGACATTCAAGATGATGGAACGTAAACTTCTGAGAATAATCATGAATCCGGCTATGATCGTCACCTGGATCATGGGGATTCTTCTGCTGATGACCGGCATTGTGGATTTCGGAAGTGAGTACTGGATACACGCTAAGTTGCTGCTCGTTCTGGCCATGACCGTGTTTCACATGTGGCTGGCGAAGTGCCGTAAGGCGTTCGAGACGGACACAAATGCCTACAGCGGGCGTACCTACAGGTTGATGAACGAGGTTCCGACCCTGCTCATGATCGTCATAGTTGTATTGGTTGTTGTAAAACCCTTTTGACGCGATCAGTTGACATTTTGTATAAAGAGACAATATACGCAGCAAAGCATTGGCGTTCGCCATCAAAAATGCAGCCTCCGACAAGACTCCACCGCTGAGTATGGACTGAGCCGCGAGCCCCGCGGCGTATAAAGGGTATCCATGGAATATACGGAACTTTCTCTCGCCGACCTGAAAGCGAAAAGCCCCGCCGACTTGCTGACGATGGCCGAGGATCTTGAAATCGAGAACGCCTCGACGATGCGCAAGGGCGACATGATGTTCGCCATTCTGAAAGAACTTGCGGAGGAAGGCGTAGAGATATCCGGCGATGGTGTGCTGGAGGTTTTGCAGGACGGGTTCGGGTTCCTGCGCTCGCCGGAGGCGAACTATTTGCCGGGGCCGGACGATATCTACGTGAGTCCCAACCAGATCCGCAAATTCTCTTTGCGCACCGGGGATACCGTCGAAGGTGTCATACGGGCGCCGCAGGAAAATGAGAAGTATTTCGGACTGGTGAAAGTCAGCCAGATCAACTTCGAGGATCCTGAACGTGCGCGGCACAAGGTCAATTTCGACAACCTGACGCCATTGTATCCGGATGAGCGGCTGCGGATGGAAGTTGAAGATCCGACGATCAAGGACAAGTCGGCGCGGGTTATCGACCTGGTGGCACCGATCGGGAAAGGCCAGAGGGGCCTGATCGTGGCGCCGCCGCGGACAGGTAAGACCGTGATTTTGCAGAATATTGCGGCCTCTATCGAAAAGAACCACCCGGAGTGTTTCCTGATCGTGCTGCTGGTCGACGAGCGGCCGGAAGAGGTCACGGACATGCAGCGGTCCGTCAAGGGCGAGGTTGTTTCCTCCACCTTTGACGAGCCGGCGTCCCGCCACGTTGCTGTGGCCGAAATGGTGATCGAGAAAGCCAAGCGGCTGGTTGAGCACAAGCGGGATGTTGTGATCCTGCTGGATTCCATCACGCGGCTCGGGCGGGCGTTCAATACCGTGGTTCCGAGCTCCGGCAAGGTTCTGACAGGTGGTGTGGATGCCAACGCATTGCAGCGGCCGAAGCGTTTCTTCGGTGCTGCGCGGAACATCGAGGAGGGCGGGAGCCTGACGATCATCGCGACCGCGCTGATCGACACGGGCAGCCGCATGGACGAGGTGATCTTCGAGGAATTCAAAGGCACCGGTAACTCGGAGATCGTGCTGGACCGCAAGATTGCCGACAAGCGTGTGTTCCCCGCGATCGACATCCTGAAGTCGGGCACCCGGAAGGAAGATCTGCTGGTGGACAAGGCCGATCTGACGAAGATGTTCGTGCTGCGTCGGATCCTGAACCCTATGGGCACCACGGATGCCATCGAGTTCCTGCTGGGCAAATTGAAACAGACGAAGAGCAATTCCGAGTTTTTCGACTCGATGAATTCCTGATAAATCCTGCGCCACCGGAGCCGGGGCTGGCTCGGAGGAGTGGCAATGCGGCGAGATACGATATTTGCGGAAGCTACGGTGCCGGGACGCGGGGGTGTCTCGGTCATACGTGTGTCCGGCCCGGATGCCTGGACTGCGGCGGAACGGATGGCTGGGGCACTGCCTGCGCCGCGCATGGCCGGGCTGAGGCAGATTTGCGATCCGGCGGACGGGCGGGTTCTGGACGAGGGGCTGGTACTGGCGTTTGAAGCGGGCGCAAGCTTCACCGGCGAGCCTGTTGTGGAATTTCAGCTTCACGGCAGTCGGGCAGTTGTTCGCGCGATCCTCGGTGCACTGGGCGGATTTGAGGAGTTGCGATTGGCCGAAGCCGGAGAATTTACCCGGCGGGCGATGGAGAACGGTAGGCTGGATCTCGGTCAGGTTGAGGCGCTGGGCGATTTGATCGACGCGGAAACCGAGGCACAGCGCTTGCAGGCGCTGCGGGGTATGGACGGTATTCTCGGCAGGAAGACTGCGGAGTGGAGAGCTGATCTTGTGCGGGCGAGCGGGCTGCTGACGGCCTGTTTGGACTTCTCCGAGGAGGAATTGCCGGACGATTTGAGTGACGAGATCCTGACCCTGATTGAACGAACCGCCGCATCGGTGCAGGAAGAGGTTCAGAGCGCTTCGGCGGGTGAGAGGGTACGGAACGGTTTCGAGGTGGCCATAGTCGGCCGCCCCAATGCCGGAAAGTCGACGTTGCTGAACGCTCTGGCGAGGCGTGATGTTGCGCTGACGTCCGATATTGCCGGAACGACCCGAGACATCGTGGAGGCGAGGCTTGATCTGAAGGGGCATCTGGTGACCCTTCTGGATACCGCGGGGCTAAGGGCGACGGATGACGTTGTCGAGGGACTGGGTATTTCACGTGCCCGGCAGCGGGCTGAGGAGGCGGACCTGCGTGTTTTTCTGCTTATGCGTGGCGAGTCACCAGACGACTTGGGTTTGACGGTCAGACAGGGGGATCTTGTCGTTGATGCCAAGGGGGATCAGCTGACTGGAGGGGTGTTTCCGGTATCGGGCCTGAGTGGTCTGGGCCTGGACAGGCTGCTTTCCGAAATCAGTGATGAAATTGTCGGACGCGCATCATTTGTTGCATCAGCGAGCAACTTGCGCCAGAAAGCAGCTCTTGAGGACGCGGCCACGGCGCTCGTTGCCGCTGATCAGATTATGCGGGCCGATAGTGGCGCACTGGATCTTGTGTCTGAAAACTTGAGAATATCGCTATTTAGTCTTGATCGACTTATAGGGCGGGTTGATGTGGAAGATATGCTAGATGTTGTATTTTCCAGCTTCTGTGTTGGCAAGTAGGGAATGTTTCACGTGAAACACTCTGGATTTGATGTTTTGGTTGTCGGAGGTGGGCACGCAGGGGTTGAGGCCGCCCGTGCTGCTGCACAGATAGGTGCGCGTACTGTACTGATCACGCATCGCCTTGACCGAATTGGAGAAATGTCATGCAATCCGGCGATCGGTGGGATCGGGAAGGGCCATCTCGTGCGCGAGATAGACGCTCTGGGTGGATGGATGGGCGTGGCAGCGGACTTTGCGGCCATACAATATCGATTACTAAACCGAAAAAAGGGGCCGGCGGTTCAAGGGCCAAGAACACAAGCTGATAGAGCTTTATACCGTCAAGCCATGCAGCGCCTTGTCAGTGACTGTGCTGGACTTGAAGTGATAGAGTCGGGTGTCCGTGGGTTTGTGTGGGAAGGCTCCGCTATCTGCGGCGTAATCTTGGATGATGGAGTTCAGCTTGCTGGTCGTTCTGTAGTTCTGACAGCTGGTACGTTTCTGAATGGTGTCATTCATATTGGCGAGAAACGAATACCGGGTGGCAGGGCAGGCGATCCGGCTAGCGTGGCTCTGGGCGACGAACTCTCAGCACTGGGTTTGCCGGTCGGACGGTTGAAAACGGGAACACCGGCACGATTGGACGGCCGGACCATCAATTGGGATGCCGTCGGAAAGCAGGATGCCGATGATGACCCAGTGTATCTCTCCCAGCGGACCACTAGCGTTCAACAGCGCCAAATCGCCTGTGGGATCACAGAGACCAACGAAGCGACGCACGAGATTATTGACCGGAACCTGATGAATTCGGCGCTTCACGCCGGCCATATCTCGGGCAAAGGTCCCCGCTATTGCCCCTCGATAGAGGACAAGGTTGTCCGCTTCTCGGAAAAGAGCTCTCACCAGGTATTTCTGGAGCCCGAGGGCCTCGTTGACCACTCCGTCTATCCGAACGGAATATCGACATCCTTGCCGGAAGAAATTCAATCGGCGTTTATTCGTACGATGCGAGGTCTGGAACAGGTTGAGATCTTGCGACCAGGCTATGCGATTGAATATGACTACTTTGACCCCAGGGCGCTGACGGCCTCACTTGAAGTGAAAGAGTTTGATGGCCTGTTCTTCGCTGGCCAAATCAACGGGACGACTGGTTACGAAGAGGCGGCGGCACAGGGTCTTGTTGCGGGGCTTAATGCAGCACTGAAGGCTTTTGGTAGAGAACCAAACCTGTTCCGCCGATCCGAAAGCTATATAGGAGTCATGATCGACGACCTTGTTACACTGGGTGTAACGGAGCCGTACCGAATGTTCACATCCCGAGCGGAGTTCAGGCTTTTGCTGCGTGCGGACAACGCCGACCAGCGACTCTCGCCCTTGGCACATCAACTCGGCCTTCTGTCCGAAGATGTCTGGCGTGGCTTTAGTTCAAAAATGAATGAGCTGAACCTTGCGAAAGAGAAGCTGGAGGCGTTGTCCGTGACCTCCGCTCAGGCACGTCGGGCTGGTCTGGACGTAAGCCAGGATGGCTCGCGACGGAGCGGCTTGGAGATGCTTTCCCTGCCGGGTGTGACGTTTGGTGACCTGATCAGTTTTGACACATCCCTGAGTAATGTGAGCGCCGATGTTCGCCAGCAGTTGTCGACAGAAGCGCTCTACGGGCCATATCTGGATCGGCAACGACGGGACGCTGCCATACTTGCGCAGGATGAAGGGTTCAGTCTCCCGACATGGATGAACTACGGCGCCATACCCGGCCTCTCTGCCGAACTGAGTGAGAAGCTGGCGGCTTTGCGGCCGGAGACGCTTTCGCAAGCGAGACGTATTGAAGGCATAACACCTACAGCGCTTTCCCTGATCATGGCCGTAGCCCTGCGCGGAGAAAAGCGGGCAGCAGGCTGATGGTATCGGTACAGGATGTTGTTTCACGTGAAACAATGGACCGTCTGACAGAATATGTTTCTATTCTCTTGAAGTGGAACAAGTCGATCAATCTCATCGGGCGTGCGACCGAAACCGACATTTGGAATCGTCATATCGCCGATTCCTATCAAGTCTTTGCCCATCGTCCGGCGTCTCCCACGCTGTGGCTCGATATGGGGGCAGGCGGGGGCTTACCGGGGATTGTGATCGCCTTGCTCGCCCAGGAGCTAAAAAATTCGTTGAAAACCGTCCTTATTGAAAGTGACCAACGGAAATGTGTCTTTCTGGAATCTGCCGCGAGAGCGCTGGACCTCGATGTTGTCGTAATTTCTCAGCGGATTGAAACTGCCGATTCCATTGGTGCCGATGTCGTTTCAGCCCGTGCGCTGGCGCCACTGGAAAAGCTTCTGGCCTTGGCGGGTCGCCACCGGGCCGAGGATTGCACTTTTTTGTTTCCCAAGGGCGTAAATCACAAGGCGGAGATTGCAGGTTCCGTTAACCTGGGGCATCCTCAACCAGACATATTGCTCAATCCGGTCAACCGGGAGAGCGTCATCCTCAGGTATGAATTCGGCAGCCATGCAAGCGACTGAAGCGATTCGCATCTCCTTCACCAATCAAAAAGGCGGTGTCGGTAAGACAACCACGACTGTCAATCTCGGCACGGCATTGGCGCTTGTCGGCAAGAAGGTTCTCATAGTCGATGCCGACCCTCAGGGTAATGCATCAACAGGTTTCGGAATTGGCAGGGCACGCCGCGCGGTATCCATCCATGACGTTTTGTCTCAAACGTCGGGCGTCGAAGAGGCGATTCTGCCCACGGGTATCGAAAACCTCGACATTATCACCGCCACTGTCGATCTCAGCTCCATAGACGTCGATCTGATCCACGAGAAGGACAGGTTTTCCAGGCTCCGAACCGCGCTTAGCAGCAGCTCGATGCCGAAATACGATTATATTCTCATTGACTGTCCACCGTCACTGAACCTGCTCACAATAGCGGCGCTGACGGCATCGGACTTCGTATTGGTACCATTGCAATGTGAGTTCTTTGCACTCGAAGGCTTGAGCCAACTCCTTGAAAGTATTAAACAAATTCGCGCTGCCTCCAATCGAGACCTCAAGTTGCTAGGGGTGGTGCTAACGATGTTTGACACCCGGAATCGTCTTTCGGATCAGGTGGCGATGGATGTGAGGGAGAACCTGGGGTCGCTGGTACTGGACACCATTATTCCGCGAAATGTCCGGCTCAGCGAAGCGCCATCTCATGGTGTTCCGGGCGTCCTCTATGATCCCCGGAGTGTCGGCAGCATTGCCTACCGCAAACTTGCGGCGGAAGTTCTCAGAAAGACAAGTGCCGTGCGGGCCGAAGGAGTATCCTGAAATGGCGACAGCAAAACGATCCTCAACACCGAAAAAAGGCCTCGGTCGTGGTCTCTCGGCCCTACTGGCGGATGTGGAGCAACCGGCGGAGTCCGGAGCGCAACCGGCTATCGCAGCCGACAAGGAACTGCCGATCGACGTGATCGAACCTAACCCGGACCAGCCGCGCCGCATGTTCAGGGAGGAGGCGCTCGAGGAACTTGCCGCCTCCATTCGTGAAAAGGGTGTCATCCAGCCGGTCATAGTACGCCCACACCCGTCCAAGAACGGCCACTATCAGATCGTGGCGGGGGAGCGTCGCTGGCGGGCCGCCCAACGTGCTTCCATTCACAACCTGCCCGTGGTGATCCGGGACCTCACCGATACGGAGGTACTGGAACTCGCCATCGTCGAAAACGTCCAGCGGGCCGATCTCAATCCGATGGAGGAAGCTCTCGGGTATCGCCAGCTCATGGACAGATTTGGCCATACTCAGGAAAAACTTGCCGCCAGCCTTGGTAAGAGCCGAAGCCACATCGCCAACATTCTCCGCTTGCTCACCCTTCCAGAGGTCGTCCAGGCAATGGTCAACACCGGTGCTCTCTCTGCCGGCCATGCCCGCGCTCTGATCGGGGCCGAGGATCCGGTGGCCCTGGCCCAACACGTGGTCGACAGGGGCCTCTCTGTGCGCCAGACGGAAGCGCTGGCAAAAGGCGCGAAGGTCAGCAGCGGCCGGCGTCTCGCCGCGGTGCCTGACAAAGATGCCGATACGAGGGCACTTGAGGCCGATCTTTCCGCCCACCTTAGGATGAGTGTGACGATCCGGCACATTTCAAAGTCAGGTGACGGCGAAATAACGATAAAGTATAAAGACCTTGATCAACTGGATAATATTTGCCAGCTACTTAATCAGTAATTAATCTTTCGATGACATGGTTGAGTATAACAACATGTTCTTCGGGAACAATCAAATGCCCATCCTTTATATAGACTAGACCATCCTCGAGTAATCTGCGTATTTCCAGCGTTGCACCATTCAGCGTGTTGTATCGCGTGATGTCCATACCTTCGCGAAGCCTCAGTGACATCAGCAGGTAGTTCTCGGCCTGATCCGACGCAGGGATCACAGTGGTCCGACTTACACCGGTACCATGTTGTTCGACCCGTTCCAGCCACGCCTCAGGCGCGCGCTCGGTCTCGGTAGTGTGCCTGTCGTTGCCTGCCGACAGGAAACCGACGGCACCGGGCCCGACGCCGAGATAGTCACCGCAACGCCAATAGATCAGGTTATGCCGGCATTCCGCTCCTGCGCGGGCGTGGTTCGAAACCTCGTAGGCAGGCAGGCCGATCCTTTCACAGAAGTCACGGGTCGCCAAAAACATGTCTGCGGCACGGTCGTCTCCCGGTAGTCCGCGCAACTTGCCGCGCCGTGCCAGTTCATGGAACCGCGTACCGGGCTCCAGAGTCAGCTGGTAGAGCGAGAAATGGTCGACGGCCATCGCCGCCGCTTCCTGCAATTCGGCCTGCCAGGATGCCTGGTCCTGATCCTGCCTTGCATAGATCAGGTCGAAACTCACCCGGTCGAATTGCGTTCTGGCGATCTCGAAGGCAGCGCGTGCTTCGCTGGCGCTGTGAAGACGGCCCAGACGCCTGAGGTCCGTATCGACAAGGCTCTGCACGCCCAGGGAAACCCGGTTAACTCCACCGGCAGCATACTCCCTGAACCGTCCGGCCTCGACGGACCCGGGATTTGCTTCAAGCGTGATCTCGATATCCGGGGAAAGACGCCAGAGTTGGCCGATCTCCGCGATGATCGCAGCCACGGTTTCAGGTTCCATCAGGCTGGGCGTTCCGCCACCGAAAAATACGCTGCTTACGACACGCCCCTGCCATTGCCGGGCCTGCATCCGCAGGTCATCCAGCAGTGCTCTTCGCCAGCGGGCGTGATCCGTTTCGGCTCGCACATGGGAGTTGAAATCACAATAGGGGCACTTTGACTCGCAGAAAGGCCAGTGCACGTAGATGCCGAAACCTGCCTCTTCCCAGTTCTCAACCATCTAGGAAACGGCTAACGAGCAGCCGAAACGCTTGGGCACGGTGGCTCATGCCATGTTTGCGGTCAGGGTCCATTTCTCCAAAAGTTTGCTTCTCACCGGCAGGCAGAAATACAGGATCGAACCCGAATCCCTTGTCGCCGCGCGGTGGCCATACGAGTTCACCCTCAACTTCGCCGCGGAAAACCTCGTCCTGCCCGTCGGGGAAGGCGAGACAGAGTGTGCAGACGAAGCGTGCTGTAAATGGTGCGTGCGCGCCGGTTGCAACGATTGCGTTCTGAACCTTTGCCATGGCCATCGAAAAATCCCGTCCGTGCGGGGTTTCGGCCCAGTCGGCCGTATACACGCCCGGTGCCCCATCGAGCGCATCCACCTCCAGGCCACTGTCATCGGACAGCGCTGGCAAGCCGGAACCGGTGGCTGCCGCATGCGCCTTGATCCGGGCATTGCCGGCGAAGGTTGTTTCAGTCTCCTTGGGCTCGGCAAGCCCTAGATCGCCTGCGGAGATCACCTCGATGCCGAAAGGCTCCAACAGCTTCGCGATTTCCCTAAGCTTGCCGGCGTTGTGCGATGCCAGCACAAGCTTGTCAGAGGCGAGGTTGGCCATCAGCCTGCCAAGGCTGCCTGCTGGGCTGCCGCCAACCGGTCGCATCCGATTTCCGCCAGATCGAGCAGAGCCAGCAACTCGTCGCGGGCGAAGGTGGCGCCCTCGGCCGAGCCCTGTACTTCAACCAGCCTTTTCTCGCCCGTCATCACGAAATTTGCATCCGTACCGGCAACGCTATCCTCGGCGTAATCGAGATCCAGCACCGGCTGGCCGCCGTAGATGCCGCAGCTCACGGCCAGTATCGGCGAAGTCAAAGGATTGGTCTTGATCTCGCCGGCATTCATCAACGATCGCACTGCCAGTGCCAGCGCCACCCATCCACCGGTGATCGAGGCACAGCGGGTACCGCCATCTGCCTGGATGACATCACAATCGACCGTGATCTGCCGTTCGCCCAGCGCTGGACGATCGACACCTGCGCGCAGGGATCTGCCAATCAGCCGCTGGATTTCCTGTGTCCGTCCAGACTGTTTACCGGCTGTAGCCTCTCGGCGGTTCCGGCTGCTCGTTGCACCCGGCAGCATTCCGTATTCAGCAGTTACCCAGCCCAGCCCGGAGTTGCGCAGCCATGGTGGCACCCGCTCCTCCAGCGAGGCTGTGCAGATCACATGCGTGTCGCCACATCTGATGAGGCAGCTGCCGGCGGCGTGTTTCACGATTCCGGTTTCGATCGAGATACTGCGCATCTCGTCACGGTTTCGGCCTGATGGGCGCATGACCCTCTCCTTGTCTGGTTTCGGGGCCTCTTACCGGGAAACGCGGATAGCGTCCACCGCCACCGCGCAATTGACGATGGCACGGGACACCCATAGATACTGTCTGTCGCAAGTAACGGACATGTGCCCATGACCAGCACCAAGGACAGCTACGCCGCACTCGATTCCCGCAGTCGCGATGTTTTCCGCAACATCGTCGAAAGCTACCTCGAAACAGGTGATCCTGTCGGGTCGCGCACGCTGGTGCGCAGCCTGTCAGAGAAGGTTTCGGCAGCCACTGTCCGCAACACGATGCAGGATCTTGAACATCTAGGGCTGCTCGACAGCCCGCACGTGTCAG
Organism: Algicella marina; assembly: GCF_009931615.1. Taxonomy (NCBI): domain Bacteria; kingdom Pseudomonadati; phylum Pseudomonadota; class Alphaproteobacteria; order Rhodobacterales; family Paracoccaceae; genus Algicella; species Algicella marina. The sequence goes on from NZ_CP046620.1 coordinate 3,292,622, forward strand.
CCGGCCGCATTCCCACCCAACTTGGATTGCGCCTTTTCCTCGATGGTTTCCTGGAGGTCGGCCAGATTTCCGAGGCGGAGCGGCAGGAGATCGAACGCTCACTGGACGACAGGTCTCCGGACATCTCGGCCATGCTGGATCGGGCAGGCGGGCTCTTGTCCGGTCTCACACAGGGCGCTTCCCTGGTGCTGGCGCCAAAATCGGAGGCACCGATCAAGCATCTCGAATTCGTGGCACTGTCGCCAGAGCGGGCGCTTGTCGTTCTCGTGACTGCCGACGGCCATGTCGAGAATCGGTTGTTCACACCTCCACCGGGCCTGACACCCTCGGCCATGCGCGAGGCCGCCAATTTTCTCAACGCCGTTCTCGAAGGCCATACGCTCAGTGAACTTGGCGCTGTCGTCACTCGGGAGATCGAGAACAGGCGTGCGGAACTCGATGCCCTTGCAACTCGGCTGGTCGAGGACGGAATTGCCATCTGGTCCGACTCACAGGAGAAGGAACCAAGCCGCCTGATCGTGCGTGGCCGTGCCAACCTGCTGTCCGGTGAAACGGATGAGGCCGATCTCGAACGGGTTCGCAGCCTGTTTGAGGATCTGGAACGCAAGCAGGACCTGGCGCAGTTGCTGGAACTCACCGAACATGGCGCCGGTGTCCGCGTTTTTATTGGTTCCGAGACGAAACTCTTTTCACTTTCGGGTTCCTCTTTGGTGGTTTCTCCTTATATGAACGCCGAACGCAAGATCATCGGAGCGGTCGGCGTCATCGGCCCGACGCGGCAGAATTACGGGCGCATCGTTCCGATTGTGGATTACACGGCGCAGCTTGTCGGCCGGCTGATCTCAGGCCAGTCGAAGCTGTAGCACCGAAAGCAGAAAAGGCCGGAGGCGGCCAGAGGACGAGAACGATATGGGCGAACCCGAAGAAAACGAATTTCTGGACGATCCCGAATCCCTGTTGGAGGAGGAGTATCACGACGATCCGAGCGACGAGGAGATCGAGGTCGACTCGCTCCGCGCCGAACGTGACGAACTCAAGGACCGGTTGCTCCGCGCACTTGCCGAGACCGAGAACCTGCGCAAACGGGCGGAGCGCGACCGGCGTGACGCCGAGCTCTATGGCGGTGTCCGTCTCGCACGGGATCTTCTTTCCGTGCATGACAATCTCGGGCGGGCTCTCGAAACCATCGACGACACGCTGCGGACGGAACATGCGGCGCTGGTCGAGGGGCTGGAATTGACGCAACGCGATCTTGTCGCCGTGTTCAACAAGCACAAAATTGAGGAGATCAGCCCGGAAATCGGTTCAAAATTCGATCCGAAGCTGCACCAGGCGATGTTCGAGGCACCGATCCCCGATCAGCCTTCCGGCTCGATCATTCAGGTGATGGCCAAAGGATTTGGCATCGGTGATCGGCTGCTGCGCCCGGCGCAGGTCGGCGTATCCTCTGGTGGCGGTCAGGCCGCGAAGTCCGAACCGGCAACCGACGAACCGGAAGAATAAAGCTCAGCCCTCGTCGTCGCAGAGGGCTTTCAACGCATAGACAAGGTCCAGCGCCTCACGGGGGGAGAGTGTGTCGGGGTGAACCTCCGACAGCTTCTCCTCCAAGGGCGATGGACCGTTCTTCACGATTGGAGCAGGGGATGGCGTTGCGCTGAAGAGTGGCAGATCGTCGACTAGCGTTTTCGCTGCCCGGCCACTTTCCCTGTCGCCTTCCTCAAGTGTCTGAAGCACTGTGCGCGCCCGTTCGATCACGGCAGCCGGCAAACCCGCCAGTTTGGCGACCTGTACGCCGTAGGACCGGTCGGCGGCACCTTCGCGCACTTCGTGCAGAAAGATCACGTCGCCCTCCCACTCCCGCACGGCCATCGTTACGTTAGCCAAGCCCGACAGTTTGGCTGTCAGGCTGGTAAGCTCATGATAATGCGTGGCGAAAAGTGTCCGGCAACCGTTGACGTCGTGCAAGTGTTCCAGTGTCGCCCAGGCAATGGAAAGCCCGTCATAGGTTGCCGTTCCCCGGCCGATCTCGTCGAGGATGACCAGTGCCCGCGGTCCGGCCTGATTGAGGATCGCTGCCGTTTCCACCATTTCCACCATAAACGTCGACCGTCCGCGCGCCAGGTCGTCCGACGCTCCGACGCGACTGAACAACTGATCGACAATGCCTATTTCCGCCTTGTCCGCCGGAACGTAGCTGCCCACCTGCGCCAGCAGTGCAATCAGTGCGTTCTGACGCAGGAAAGTCGATTTACCGGCCATGTTCGGCCCGGTCAGTAGCCATACGGGTCGGGCAGCCTTGCTCTCGGCCCCCAGATCGCAATCATTGGCAACGAAGGCTGCGGAATTGGCCTTTCGCAAGGCCAGTTCGACGACAGGGTGCCTGCCCTTGTCGATCCGGAACGACCGGTCATTGCGCATCACCGGCCGCACCCAGTCCTCGCCCGCCGCCAGATCTGCCAAGGCGGCGGCGAGATCAATTTCGGCGACGGCACGAGCCAGAACAGACAGGCGCGGACCTTCCGCCAGTACGGCCGTGCACAGATTACCGAAGATTGCCTTCTCGATGTCCAGCGCCCGGCCGCCCGCGTTGAGGATGCGGGTTTCCATCCGTGTCAGTTCCTCGCTGGTAAAGCGCAGCTGGTTCGCAGTCGTCTGTCGATGGCGGAAGGATTCGTTGTGCGGTGGAAACAGCATCTTTTCCGCGTGGGTGGCAGGCGTTTCGATGAAGTAGCCCAGCACATTGTTATGCTTGATCTTCAGCGCACCGATGCCGGTCTGGTCCTGATAGGTTTTCTGCAAACCCGCGATGACTCCACGGCCTTCGTCCCGCAGTTCGCGGGCTTCGTCGAGGTCTTCGTCATATCCTGCAGCGATAAATCCGCCATCGCGGGCCAAATGCGGCGGCTCGGCGATGAGCGCATCTTCCAGCAGCGTAGCCAGCGCCTCATGACCTGTGAGTGCGGCGGTGGCCTCGGTCAGCAATTCCGGAAGATCGACGACCGACAGGTTTTCCGCCAGTTCCGATGCGACGGCCAACCCGCCCCGCAAGGCTGCCAGATCCCGGGGACCACCGCGCTCCAGTGACAGGCGCGACAATGCTCGCTCCATGTCCGGGGCGCGACACAGGATGTCGCGGACACTGGCGGCCAGACTGGCGTTTTCCGTGAACAGGGCGACGGCATCGTGGCGTGCATTGATGGTGGCAAGGTCGGTGGACGGGCTGGACAGCCGCACCTCCAACAGGCGCGCGCCGGTGCCGGTGAGTGTCCTGTCCATTGCCGCCAGCAGGGAACCTTCCCGACTGCCCGCGAGGCTGCGCGAGAGTTCGAGATTGCGACGGGTTGCCATGTCGATCTGCATCGCACCGCCCGCCTGTTCCTTCACCGGTGGTCGGATCAGGGGCAACTTGCCCTTCTGCGTCAGATCCAGATAATCGATCAGCGCCCCAAGGGCCGCTGTCTCGGTCCTCTCGAAATTGCCGAATGCGTCGAGCGTGCTGACGTCGAACAGGTCCTTCAGCCGGGCCTCTCCCTGTGTGCTGTCAAAGCCCGATGGGGCGCGGGGCGTCAGAGTGACTCCCGCCTCCTCCACACCGTCGCGCAACGCCTCGGCCTCGGGCTCCGCGACCAGCAGCTCGCTCGGGGCGACGCGGGCCAGCATGCGTGGAAGGTGCGCCGGTGGCAGCGTCGTGACCTGCAGGTCGCCGGTGGAAACATCGACCCACGCAAAGGCCGCGCCACCGCGGATGGTAGCAAAGGCCGCAAGGAAATTGTGCTCCCGCGCGTTCAGCAGCGTATCCTCGGTCAGCGTTCCGGGCGTGACCAGCCGCACGACATCACGCTTTACGACCGCCTTGTAGCCGCGCTTCTTGGCCTCTGCCGGGTTTTCGAGTTGTTCGCAGACGGCAACGCGAAATCCCTTGCGGATCAGGGTCAGCAGGTAACCCTCGGCTGCGTGATGCGGCACACCGCACATGGCGATATCCTGCCCCTGATGCTGGCCTCGCTTGGTCAGCGCAATATCGAGCGCGGCGGAAGCGGCCTCCGCATCCGAGAAAAACAGTTCGTAGAAATCGCCCATGCGGTAGAACAGCAGCGCATCCGGGTAGCGCCCCTTGATCTCCAGATACTGCGCCATCATCGGCGTCACGTTACTGTCGGCTGCCACCCTGTTCGCCCTCTTGCCTCACCTGTAAGCGCAGACCTTAACGGGCGGGTTGCGGAGTGAAAAGGATCAGCTGAGAGCGGCGGCCTTGGCCAGTGACCGTTGCATTGCCGGGCGTTTGCGCAGGCGTCGCAGGTAGTCGCCGACGGGGCCTTTGGGGAGTTCCATTTTAGCACTGAGCGCCCAGCCGGCGCAGTGGCTGATAATGATGTCGGGTACCGTCAGGATCTCGCCGGAGATAAAGGGTTTGTCACCCAGTCTGGCTTCCAGCTGCTCCATCGCACGGGCGAACTCGGCCGCAGCGGTCTTTTTGACGGCTTCGACGCGCAAATCTTGCGGCAGAACAAACGCGTGCTTGGCCTTGGTCCACAGTGCGGCGTCGATTTCGCAGACGGCGAACTGGGTGGCTGCATCCTGCTGTGCACGCGCCAGAGACCCGGCGGGGTGAGTCAGCGATCCGTGTCTGTCGGCAAGCCACGTGAGGATGGCGACACTGTCGGTAAGAACAGTGTCATCAATCAACAGCGAAGGGATCTTGCCGAGCGGGTTATGCAGAAACGCTTCTTCCGATTGCGGATTTGCGGGTCGGACCTCGTACTCCTGTTCCAGCTCTTCCAGAGCCCAGATGACACGGAGGGCGCGCGATTTCGGAGTGCCGATGACGGTGTACATGTCGTGACCTACCTTCCGTGCTGCATGGCAATGCGTATCAGGAGCCTTTCGACCACTGCCATGCCTGGCAACGGCCGGGCAGAGCGGAGCGAGAGGTCAGTGTCGGTGATCAGTGCCAGCACCGGTTCCAACCGCATTACGCCCCAGCCGCGTGCCTGCCGCACCATCCTGTCGCGCCTTGGGCCGAATACCGGCGGCCGGGCGCGGGAGAGGGCGCTCTCCGGTCCCTGTGGGTCGGACGCGGCGGCATAAAGCAGCCGGAAATGACGCATCAATGCGATGCAAAGCGTCGTCGGGTTCGTACCCTGGCCACCTAGGCGGGCGAGGGCATCGCCCAGCGTGGCCACTGACCCTTCAGCCACCATGTGGATCACATCGTCGATGTCGGCATCGGCATCCTGCGGCGCCACCGCGGCGATGTCTTCGCCAGTCAGGGGCGACTCGTCGCCTAGTTTGAACAGCGCCAGTTTTTCCAGTGTCTGGCGAAAATCGCCGGGGTCGAGGACCCGGCCAAGCGCCATCAGATCGTTCATTGCGGCTGGGGGAACTTCGCGGATGCCGGCGCGGACAAGTTCGGCCTCCAGTTCCTCGCGGCTGGCAGGGTCAGTGTAAATGGCCGCTGCCAGCGCTTGCCTGTCACCTTCGAACAGCTTGCGTAGGGCGGACCGGGCGTTGAGTTGCCCGGCGGTGACGACCAGCATTGCGTCACCTTTTTGCCAGCTCGACAGAGCCTGCTCCATCAACTTGGCAAGTCCGTCGGTCGCGTCCTCGACCAGTACGACACGCTGACCAGGAAAGAACCCCTGTGCCTTGATCGCATCGTCAAGTCTCGCCGGGTCGCGGCGCAGATCGCTGCCGCTCATCCGTTCCAGGCGCATTTCCTCGGCGCCGTTCGGTCCAATCAGAGCCCGGATCAAATCCTGACGTTTCAACGCCACGCGCATCGCGTCCTGTCCGTGAATCAGGATCCCGCTCCGGCTGGTGTCGGGCCTGGTGAAGAAGCTACCGGCGTCGCGCGGGTTGAGCTTCACGGCATCCATTCCCCCGCACTGGCGGCCAGTCGCAGCACGATCTGATCGGCCAGCGAGACCGCAAGCCGCCGTTCCGCGTCCTGGCTGGTGATGTCGGTGGCGAAGGCCGAGGCGGTAGTGCTGTAGGCCGTGAAATTGCGTACGCTGTCAGAGAAGACCGGCACTTCGGACGCATAGTCGAACAGCGTGAATGCAGCCCTGCCGGTAACGCTGACGCGGGTGATCGTGTTGTCGGAGCGGATCGCCTGACCTTCCGAGGAGATCTCCGGTTCGATGCGCAGGAAGTAGCGGGGAGTTTCGGCACGGCCAAGCCGCGTCTCCAGACGCTGGCGCATCTCGAAGCCGAACCGGCCTTCGAGCGGTGCCACGGCTATGGAGTTCTGCAGGCGGGCGGCGGCAGAACCCTTGCCGTAGAGCGGTTCGAAACCGCAGCCGGGCAGGGCCAGCGTGGCGGCCAGCCCAGCGAGCAGAGTGCGGCGGTCAGACCACGACATTCACAATCCGACCGGGCACGACGATGATTTTCTTCGGGGTCGCGCCATCAAGTGCCCGTTGCACCGCGGCATCTTCGAGTGCCAGAGCCTCGACGGTGGATTTGTCTGCTGCAGCGGGAACCGTGATTTCAGTGCGGCGTTTGCCGTTGATCTGGATGGGCAAGGTGACACTGTCCTCGACCAGAAGATTTTCTTCCGGCTTCGGCCATGGCGCCTGAGCGACAAGGCCCGAGCCACCGAGTGCGGCCCAGATTTCTTCGGCCAGATGTGGCGTGAACGGTTGCATCAATTGCGCCATGACGGCAATCGCCTCGCGTCTGGCGACCGCAAGGCCCGGAGCATCACCTGCGGCTTTCGCAATGGCGTTGGTCAGTTCGTAGAGTTTGGCCAGCGACTTGTTAAAAGCAAAGCCTTCGATCCCGTCAGTCACGTCACGGATCGTACGATGGGTGGTCCGGCGCAGGGTCAGCGATTCCTCGCTCTCGCCGTCTGCCGCCTCAACCGTGCGGATTTCGTCGGCCAAGCGCCAAACGCGTTGCAGGTGCTTCCATGTCGCGTCCGCACCTGCTGCCGTCCACTCCACATCGCGTTCCGGCGGGCTGTCCGACATCACGAACCAACGGGCGGTGTCTGCTCCGTACTGATCAACAATATCGACAGGATCGACGACATTCCGCTTTGATTTCGACATCTTTATCGACGGGCCGACGATAACTTTTTCACCGGTTGCCCGCAGAGTTGCGCCATCGTCTGTGCGGATCACCTCATCCGGTGCAACCCAGCGTGTCCGGCCTTCGCCCGGCAGCGCGTAGGTTTCGTGGCACACCATGCCTTGAGTGAACAGCGCGTTGAACGGCTCCACCGCGCTTTCAGGCAGGTGGCCCGTGCGTTGCATCGCGCGGGCGAAAAAACGCGAGTAGAGCAGGTGCAGGATCGCGTGCTCGACCCCGCCGATATACTGATCGACGTTCATCCAGTATTCGGCTGCCGCCAAGTCCGTCGGCGTTTCGGCGCGAGGTGCGGTGAAGCGGGCGAAGTACCACGAGCTGTCGACGAAAGTGTCCATCGTGTCGGTCTCACGCTTGGCCGGCTTGCCACAGGCGGGGCACGGTACGTCTCGCCATGTCGGGTGACGGTTCAGCGGGTTGCCGGGCTGATCGAGGCTTACGTCGTCCGGCAGGCGGACGGGCAGGTTTTCCTTCTTCTCCGGCACCACGCCACAATCGTCGCAATGCACCACCGGGATCGGGCAACCCCAGTAGCGCTGGCGTGAGACGCCCCAGTCGCGCAGGCGGAACTTGGTGACGCCTTTGCCAAAGCCCTTCTGTTCGCAGAAGGCTATGGCCGCGTCGATGGCCTCATTACCGGTCATGTCCGGCCCGCCGGCAATCGGTTTGGTGAAGTGCACCGTTTCCGTTTTCGGCGGGGTGTAGGCCTCGTTCTCGACCGGCGTGCCGCCTTCGAGCGCGACGAAGGTGTCGATCACATCGAGCCCGTATTTTCGAGCGAAATCAAGGTCTCGCTGGTCGTGGGCGGGGCAGCCGAAGATCGCGCCCGTGCCGTAATCCATCAAGATGAAGTTGGCGATGTAGACGGGCAGGTGCCAATCGGGGTCGAGTGGATGCGCCACTTTCAGCCCGGTGTCGAAGCCCTTCTTCTCGGCCGTCTCCAGCGCTTCCTCCGAGGTGCCGATCTGGCGGCATTCGGTGTTGAAGGCGGCGATGTCGGCGCGCTCGGCCTCCAGCGTCCTGGCCAGCGGGTGATCGGGCGAGATCGCGGCAAAGCTCGCGCCCATCAGCGTGTCTGGGCGCGTGGTATAGACCTCCAGCCGCTCGAAGCCTGCGGGGGCGCCTAGCACGTCGAAGGCGAATTGCAAACCACGGCTCTTTCCGATCCAGTTGGCCTGCATCAGGCGCACCTTTTCGGGCCAGTCGGTCAGCGTGTCGAGCGCTGCCAGAAGCTCTTCGGAATATTCGGAGATCTTGAAGAACCACTGCGTGAGTTCCTTGCGCTCGACCAGCGCACCCGAGCGCCAACCGCGCCCGTTCTCCACCTGTTCGTTGGCCAGAACTGTCATATCCACCGGATCCCAGTTCACGGTGGCGTTGCGGCGGTAGACGAGGCCCGCTTCCATCATGTCGAGGAAAAGAGCCTGCTGCTGGCCGTAGTATTCCGGATCGCAGGTGGCGAATTCACGGGACCAGTCGATGGACAGGCCCAGCGGCTTCATCTGGTCGCGCATGTCGGCGATGTTCTGGTACGTCCAGGTGCCGGGGTGGGTCTTCTTTTCGATTGCGGCATTTTCGGCCGGCATACCGAAGGCGTCCCATCCCATCGGGTGCAGGACGGAAAAGCCATTCACCAACTTGTAGCGGGCGACAACGTCACCCATCGTATAGTTGCGCACATGGCCCATGTGGATACGGCCGGAGGGATAGGGGAACATCTCCAGCACGTAGTATTTTGGCCGGGAGGGATCTTGCTCGGCTGTAAAAACAGCTGCTTCCTCCCACGCGGCCTGCCATTTGGGTTCGATCTCGCGCGCATTCAGGCGGGACATTGGTACTTCCTTACTTGGGGTGCAGCCTCAGCTGCGCCGCCCCGCCTCTGCCACGCGGATCTGGCGCGCGCGGGTGAGGATGGCGTTCTCGATTTCCTTGGCGACGTCGTCGCTTACCGCGATTGCCCGCCCGCCGGACTGACGGAACACCGCTACGCGAAGAGAGCGGGCCTCAAGCGCCGGTTCGGTGATGTAAACCGTGACACGATAAGGCTGCGACGCACCGTTGACGCGTCCCCAGTCCGTGGCAATGACGCCGGAGAACGGATCCGCCGAGGAGATGGGAAGAATTGAAAGCGTGTCGAGCGAGGCCGCCCAGAGATAACGATTGACGCCGATCTTCTGATCTTCCTCGTTGTCACCGAACAGGTCAAAGAACGAGGAAGAGCGGCGCTGTGTCGGCCGTTCGACTTCGTCGCGACCAGCAGAAGACGTCACTTTGCTGTCAGCGTCGCTTCCGCACCCGCCAAGCAGCATCGTCGCCACGCAGATCGTCACTAATGTTGCCTTGGCCGCCATGGCTGTACTCCTGCCCCGTCAAGCTTTCCGGATTTTCTAACGAACTGGGCATCCTGCCACAAGAGAGAAGGGTTGCTGAGCCCTTTGCCACAGTGTGTCTTTGCTGCATCACGAAACTTTTTCACAGAAGGGCCGTGGGGCATTTGCTTGATCGACGCCCGGAATTTGAGCATGAAGCGAACGTACTCATCCGGGTGGACCTGGAGTGAGGTGCACTCTGAAACATTAATCTGAGGGAAAACGATGAAAAACGTTCTCTTCGCAACGACGGCACTGGTCGCTTTTGGCGGCGCTGCTTTCGCTGACGCACACGAAGGTGGCCCGGTCTCCTTCTCCGGTTCCGCCGAACTGGGTATCACCTACACCGACGCAGATGGCGCCCCGAACGACGGTATCGACTTCGTTGGCGACTACGGCCTGGACATCACGCTGTCCGGCACGTCCGACGCAGGCATCTCTTTCGGTGCAAACGTTGAAATCGAGCACGACGCTTCCAACGCCGGTACTGGCGAAGACATCGACGACTTCAACGTCTTCGTGTCCGGTTCCTTCGGTACCCTGACGCTCGGTGACGTCGACTCCGGTTTCGACTTCGTGTCCATCGGTATCGACACCGGCGGTCTGGCTGACGAAGCTGACTACTACGCATGGGATTCCGGCCTTGACGGTGCGAACGACGGCATCATCCTGCGCTACGACATCACCTACTCCGGCGTAACGTTCGCTGCATCCGTTGAGCAGGGCACAGGCGTTGAAGACGACGTTTACGCAGTTGGTCTCGGCTATGCCGGTTCCTTCGGTTCCGCTGACGTTGGCTTCGCAGTTGCCTACACAGAGCAGGACGAAGACGAAGTCATCCACATCGGTGCTTCCGTTGGCTTCTCCGGCCTGGACATCAAAGGTTCCTACCAGCTGGCAGAAATCGGTGGTGTTGACACGGACACGATCGAAGCATCCGTTGCTTACTCCACGGGCGCAATCACTGTTGGTGCCAACACGCACATCACAACGGGTGACGTCGAAGACGAATCCTACGGTGTGTTCGGTGAATACGACCTCGGTGGCGGTCTCTCCCTCGTGGGTGCCGTTTCCACGTCCAACATCTCCGGCGACGACGTGATCAACGCGGGCATGGGCTTCGCGATGTCCTTCTGATCCAACCGGATCACTGGATTTGGAAGAGCGGGCTTCGGCCCGCTCTTTCTTTTTGTGGATATGAAACGTGCGGCCCGTTCGGTTTTGCACCCGCATTTCCTCACTGCGACCAAGTTTTGCGAGATCCCGGAACGCATTGGCGCGGGTGGACAGACACCGGACTGCCACCCTGCTAGGTTCACGCGATTTGCGACAGCTCGCCGAAACCTGACAAGTCTCGCTTCCGATTCCAGCTATTCGTATGTCGGGTTTAGGGCCCGCTCCGCAGATTTTGCCGGCATTCAGTCAACAGAATTTGCGCCAATCTTCGCAGGTACGAGCGAGAGGGTAACGTCGTCGTCTGTGCATCCGCGCAGGGCGGTGTATCTGCACTCATGGCAGACGAGCGCACCTATTGTTTTTTGATCGATCAGGAAGACAGACGTTCTGCCGGGTTGCTTGGCTTGTAGCCGTCCAGCCGTCGCTCCAGCGTGCTGCGCAGGGATGGAATGTCGCCGGAGGTAACTGCGCCTTCTATCTCATGCAGGCTCGACGCGGTTTCCGTCTGTGACAGGTGGCCTTCCGCCGCCCGCAGGATCTTCGGATGCGGCGTGGCGATGGTGCTGTCGTCGATCAGAAGTTCCTCATAGAGCTTCTCGCCCGGTCGCAGGCCGGTAACCTCTATGGCGATGTCGCCATCGGGATTGCCGTCGTCCCGGACGCTGAGGCCGGAGAGTTCGATCAGGCTGCGGGCCAGATCGCGGATCTTCACCGGCTTGCCCATGTCAAGAACGAACACTTCACCTCCCTCGGCGAAGCTGCCGGCCAGCAGAACCAGTTGTGCGGCCTCCGGTATTGTCATGAAGTAGCGGGTGACGTCGGGGTGTGTCAGGGTGACGGGCCCGCCCGCCTGAATCTGTTTGCGGAACAACGGAATGACCGAGCCGGAGGAGCCGAGGACATTGCCGAACCGCACCATGGTAAAAATCGTCCCGCGGGAGCGTGTCTGGCGATCCTGGATCACCAATTCCGCCATGCGTTTCGTTGCGCCCATGATGTTGGTGGGCCGTACGGCCTTGTCGGTGGAGACAAGGATGAATCGCTGCACGCCAGCGGCCTCGGCCGCATCCGCTAGGGTGCGCGTGCCGAGGATGTTGTTGCGTGCGCCTTCGACGGCGTTGTCTTCCACCAACGGCACATGCTTGTAGGCAGCGGCATGCAGGACGATTTCGACGTCATACATCTGAAGGGTGCGAGAGACCCGCGCTGAATCGCAAACGGAGCCGAGGACAGCGACGATCTGCACGGTTGCGGGTGCAATCGCGCGCAATTCCATGTCGATTTGGTAAAGCGCATACTCACTCTGTTCATAGAGAACGATCCGCGCGGGCGACGTCTCCAGTATCTGGCGACAAAGCTCCGACCCGATGGAGCCCCCGGCTCCGGAAATCAGAATGGTCCTGCCGGTGTAGGCAGATGAAATCTCTGCGCTGGAGAGATCGACCGTGTCCCGACCGAGCAGATCATCAACCGAAACCGGGCGCAACTGGTCGCGCAGGGCGCGGCCGTCGAGCATCGTTTCGAACGACGGCAGCGTCAGAACCTCGACCTTGCTGACCTTCAACCTTTCAAGGATGCGGCGTTGCTTCGCCGGGGCGAGGGACGGCATCGCGAGAATGACCTGAGCAACACCGCGCCGGTCCACCAGGGTCTGCAAATCATCGGGCTGGAAGACGCGCAATCCCGACACCTCCACGCGGCGCAGGGCGGGATTGTCATCGAGAAAGCCGACCGGTTTCACATCCGGCGATCCCTGCAGCGCGGCCATGAGTTGCTGGCCTGTGCTGCCCGCGCCATAGATGAGCACCGCCTTCTTCGGTGTTGTGCGTGATTGAAACCGATCCATCAGATCGAGCAGGAACAGCCGACTGAAGACTGCGTAGAACAAGAAGACGGCGGCCCAGATGCCGGGAATGGAACGGGGTAGTCCGAAACGGTAATCCCAATCCAGTATGGCACAGACGACCGCCATGATGAGGGCGAATTGGCCAAGCCGGAGCAGCGCGCGGCGCTCGAACGTACGCAGGACGATGCGGGGAATGCCCATCCACCAGGAAAACGCCATGCCGATCAGCGGCATGAGGATGAACAGCCCTGTCGCTTCGGGAAAATACTGAACCGGCCACAACTCGCCCAGCCGCAATTGTAGGGCGGTGAACAAGGCAATGCACATGAAGATGCCATCAAGGCTGAGCAATACTGCTGCCTTCTGGCCACGCGTCATCGTATTGTGCAAATTACCCATTAAGCCCCTTCATTTGCTTCGCTTTCATCTACAGATAGAATCAAGCAAAAATACGACCGTTGAGATATTTGACTGCCAGAGTAATAAAATGGCCTGAATTTCCTGATTTTGGCCCAAAATGAGCGAAAATCAGCGCGTTTGCGTAGAGAGTTGCCCTTTGATCCGCAATCCTTTGCTGCTACACGGCAAGCAAATTCCAAAGTCTGAAATCCAGGACAGATTCATGAACAATCAAAACACGATGCCTATTCCCGAACTTTACGTCTCGCAGGAGAGTGCTGCGAAGCTCAAGACGGAAGCGGGCGAAATGCTCTCCTGGGATCTTTCTCCCCGTCAGATCTGCGATCTCGAATTGCTGATGAATGGCGGCTTCGCGCCTCTGAAGGGTTTTCTGACCGAAGAGGATTATGACTCGGTTGTCGAGAACATGCGGACGGCGGATGGCAAGCTCTGGCCGATGCCGATCACTCTGGATGTCAGCGAAGCCTTCGCCGACAAGATCGAACCGGGCACGGACATTGCGCTGCGAGATCAGGAGGGCGTGATTCTGGCGATCCTCTCCGTTTCCGACAAATGGGTGCCGAACAAGGCACGTGAGGCGGAAAAGGTGTTCGGAGCCGATGACCTGGCGCATCCGGCGGTGAATTATCTGCACAACATTGCCGGGCCAGTCTACCTCGGCGGTCCGATCACAGGCATTCAGCAGCCGGTGCACTACGATTACCGTGCCCGGCGTAACACGCCCAATGAGTTGCGGGCCTTCTTCCGCAAGATGGGCTGGCGGCGGATCGTGGCGTTCCAGACACGCAACCCGCTCCACCGCGCCCACCAGGAACTGACGTTCCGGGCAGCGAAGGAAGCGCAAGCCAACTTGCTGATCCATCCCGTTGTCGGCCTTACGAAGCCCGGCGACATCGACCATTTCACGCGAGTGCGCTGCTACGAGGCGGTTCTGGACAAATATCCGTCCGCCACCACATCGCTTTCACTGCTGAACCTGGCCATGCGTATGGCCGGCCCGCGTGAGGCGGTCTGGCACGGGATCATCCGCGCCAACCACGGCTGTACGCACATGATTGTGGGCCGGGATCACGCGGGACCGGGCAAGAATAGCGCGGGTGAGGATTTCTACGGGCCGTATGACGCGCAGGAATTGTTCAAGACTTATCAGGAGGAAATCGGCATCGAGATGGTCGATTTCAAACACATGGTGTGGGTGCAGGAAAAGGCGCAGTACGAGCCCGCGGACGAGGTGCAGGAAGGCATGACCGTTCTGAACATCTCCGGCACCGAACTGCGCCGCCGCCTTGCCGAGGGCCTGGAGATCCCCGAGTGGTTCTCTTTCCCTGAAGTCGTGCAGGAGTTGCGTCGCACGAAACCTGCCAAGGCAAAGCAGGGCTTCACGATCTTCTTCACCGGCTTTTCCGGTTCCGGCAAATCGACGATTGCCAATGCTGTGATGGTCAAACTGATGGAAATGGGCGGCCGCCCGGTGACACTGCTGGATGGTGACGTGGTTCGCAAGAACCTGTCTTCGGAGCTCGGATTCTCGAAAGAGCATCGAGATCTGAACATCAGGCGCATCGGCTACGTGGCATCCGAGATCACGAAAAATGGTGGTATCGCGATCTGTGCGCCCATCGCACCCTACACCGCGACCCGTCGGGCCGTGCGCGAGGATATCGAGCAGTATGGCACGTTTGTCGAAGTCCATGTCGCTACGTCCATCGAGGAATGCGAGCGCCGGGATCGAAAAGGCCTCTACAAGCTGGCGCGCGAGGGCAAGATCAAGGAATTCACCGGTATCTCAGATCCTTACGAAGAACCCACCAAGGCAGAACTGAAACTCGATACCCAGAATGTGGATGTCGACAACTGCGCACAGCAGGTGATCCTGAAACTGGAGAGCCTTGGCCTGATCGCAGGCTGATACATTCGATTTCAGCGGATTATCGCCGAAGCCTGCCCCTACCCGGCAGGCTTCATTTCGTTTGTCGTCGGAAAATACTGTGGTGGAGGGGCTTAAATTCTGCTGGATTGCACTAGAACAATAAGCAGGTTTGTAGGGAGTAAGTGCCTAAAGTGCCGTATCAGAAACTGATTGCCGTCGGTGCCATAGCCTTATGTATTTCGGCACCGGCCAGCGCGTTCGAGCTTTTCGGCTTTCGGATTTTTGAAGGTGATGCGGAAAACGACGATCGTGTCGAAATCCTGAATCCTCTTTCCTATACGGCGGAACCGGACATCCGGACATCCGACAAGGGATTGCGAAACAATTTGCTTTCCTCCTCCGATGTCTATCAACGACGGGATATGCCGGCCTCCGGCTCCGCCGGGTTAATCGTGACGGCCAAAGCAGACTATCGGCGGCTGTTGGCGACATTGTACACGGAGGGCTTTTACTCCGGCGCAATCAACATTCGGATCAATGGACAGGAGGCCGGGAACCTTTCCAATACGACACAGTTGGCCGAGCCTGTTCAGGTGACGATTTCCGTCGATCCCGGGCCGGAGTACCGCTTTGGTGAAACGCGGTTTGAGAACCGGCCTCCGAAATTCAGCCTCGGTGAAAACGCGCCACTGGATGCGGTTCGTCGGGATTTCATTGCCGGGGAAACAGCGCGGGCGGATGTGATTGACGAAGTCGGCAACGAAGCTGTCGATGCCTGGCGGCGGGCGGGGTTTCCGCTGGCCAAGGTTTCTGATCGATCCGTCATCGCCGACCACCCCGGGCGGCGTGTGGATGCCACCATCACACTTGATCCGGGCAGACAGGCTGCCTTCACGCAGCTGGGTGTGCGCGGGACGGAACAGGTAAGTCCGCGCTTCGTCCGCTATATGGCAGGCATTGAGCGGGGTGATCCCTTCACACCGGAAGCCATCAAGAAGGCTCGGGACAGGTTGACCCGGCTGGGCATCTTCAATTCCGTGCGTATCGCCGAGGGTGAAGTGATCCGTGACAACGGTCTGTTGCCGGTGGTCGCGGAACTGCGCGACCGAAAGCCGCGACGCATCGGTGTCGGCGCAACCCTCTCGACGCTTGACGGTCTTGGGTTGGAGGCATTCTGGCTGCATCGCAATGTGCTGGGCCGCGCGGAGCGGTTGCGGTTCGACGCCGCTGTCGGTGGTATTGGCAATGTTACGGAGCCGGAAGACTACGACTACCTCGCCAGTGTGAGCTATCGAATTCCCGGCGTCTTCAACCCCGATACCGATCTCGAACTCGGGGGGTCTGTGGAACAGAACGTATACGATCTGTACCGTGAGCGCTCGGTGTCAATCTACGGCGGATTTCGCCGTATCTTTACCGATCGGCTGGATGGCAGCCTGTTTTTTGAAACGTCGTATTCCCGCGTTGAAGATGATACCGGAACCCGCGAATTCCTGACGCTTTCCGCACCGGCCGAACTGACTTTCGACAAGCGCGATGATCCGAGCGACGCGACACGGGGCTACTATCTTTCCGGCAGCCTTACGCCCTTCTACGAAGTCGAATACGACTCTGCCGCCGTGCAGGGTACACTGGACGCGCGCGGCTACATTTCCTTCGGGGCAGAACGGGGAACCGTACTTGCCGGGCGGATCGGGCTGGGTACCGTGCTCGGCGGGGAATTGCGGGATCTGCCGCCTGACATGCTGTTCTTTGCCGGTGGAGGTGGGTCGGTTCGCGGCTACACCTACAAGTCCATCGGCACGGAAGTTGACGGCGACACTCTCGGCGGGCGTTCGCTTCTCGATTTTTCGGCAGAGATCCGGCAGAAGATAACGACCAACATCGGCGTTGTAGGGTTCCTTGATGGTGGTTACGTCACCGACGATACGCTGCCGTTTTCTGGTGTCGATCCGTTGCTCGGCGCTGGCCTCGGATTGCGGTACCGCACCGGGCTGGGGCCGCTGAGGCTGGATGTTGGCACACCGCTGAATGGCCGTTCAGGTGACCCGACTGTCGCGTTTTACATCGGTCTCGGACAGGCGTTCTGATGCGGTTCATTCCACTCCTTGCACTGATCGTTCCCCTTGCCCTGCCGGTTCAGGCCCAGGATGAGGTGGAGGCCGGTGACGATGACAACGGTTTCATCATCAACTTGTTGGAAGACCAGTTATCGACGGAAACGCGGACCATCAGGTTATCAGGCGTCTCCGGTGTGCTTTCGAGCTCCGCCAGCGTCAAGAGGATCACGATCTCAGACCCTGAAGGTATCTGGCTACAGATCGATGATGCGGTCATCGACTGGAATCGCTCTGCCCTGTTACGGGGACGGGTCGAGGTGGAGGAATTGTCGGCGGAACGTATTGCGATTCCGCGCAAACCGATCCCCGATCCGAACGCCCTGCCCCAGGCAGAAGCGGAGCCGTTCAGCGTGCCGGACCTGCCCGTCTCGATCGAACTCGGTGGCCTGAAGATCGACCAACTGGTTTTTGGCGAGGCGTTGTTCGGACTTGCCGCAGAGATGGAGGTCGAGGGGGCGCTGTCAATAATCGACGGCGAGTTCGAGACCACATTGGCGATGCAACGCCTTGACGGTCCCGGCGGTGAATTCGATCTTGCGGCCAGTTTCAGCAGTGCGAGCGAAGAGCTGAATGTCGATCTGAAATTCGCAGAACCTCCAGAAGGTATCCTTGCCAGTGCTCTGAACCTTCCGGAGCGGCCGGCTGTCAATCTTGAGGTTCAGGGCAGCGGGCCTCTATCCGATATCGAAATCGTGCTTGCGCTGGAAGTTGATGAGTCGCCATTGGCGCAGGGCAACCTGCATCTTTTCCAAAACGAGGGATTGCAGGCTTTCGAAGCGGACCTGACGGGACAGTTGCAGAATATCGTGCCGGCGGAATACGCGCCGTTCTTCGCGGGAGATGCCAGTGTCGCGGCAGCGGGAACAGCGCGGGCGGATGGCGGTTTCGCGGTCAGTCAATTCAGCGTTGTCACCGGCGGGCTTAATCTCAACGGCAGCGCGGTTACGGAAGCAAGCGGCTTTCTAGCCTCTGCACAGCTCAACGGCACCGTCGGCTCGCCCAACGGTGACGCGCTCACATTGCCATTCGGTGGCGGCGACACGACGGTTCAGGGCGGTACGCTGACCTTTTCATTCGGACAGGGCAGCGGTGATGAATGGGGCGGCGAGTTCGAACTTCATGATCTGGTCAGTGGCGATGTGCGTGCGGCTGACGTTCGGCTGGCAATCGACGGCGAGGCGCAGAACCTGCAGGAGCCGGCAGCGCGGGCGCTTTCCGGCGACGTGACGGCGGCGATCAGCGGAATCACCTCGCCCAGGGCCGAAATTGCCGAGGCACTGGGAGAGCGGATCGACGCATCTGCCGCCTTTGCATGGCAGGCGAATGCGCCGGTAACCCTGGAGAATCTTGTGATCGCGGGTTCTGGCGTGTCGCTGAACGCTGCGGGCGAGTTTGCAGACCTGATGTTCGATGGCAAGGTCGAGGCACGGGTGACCGACCTGGCACCATTCGCCAATCTTGCCGGGCGCAACCTTGGCGGCTCTGTCTCGTTCTCTTCCGAGGGCAGTGTCTCGCCGGTGTCAGGAGCCTTTGACCTGGAATTGCAGGGCCAGACCGATGGGCTGATGATCGGGGAGCCACAGGCGGATGTGCTGCTGTCGGGTCTCACCAGCCTTTCAGGTCAGATCGCGCGAAACGAAAACGGGATCAGCGCAGATAGCTTTTCGATCAGCAATGATCAGATCCAGCTGACGGCGCAGGGGCGATATGCCAGCACCGATACGGATTTTGCACTCACCGCTGCTTTGGCGGACATCGGGCTGCTGACGCCAAACGGGTCCGGTGAGGTAAGCGTGATCGCCCAGGCCATTGGCCCGGCGGACCGGATCAACCTTCAGGCAGAGTTGACGATGCCATCCGGACGGATGGTGGAGCGGTCTGTCGAAGGGCTGAAAGTGGGGTTTTTTGGCGAAATCGAGAATGGTGGCCAGATCATCGACGGATCGCTGCGCGGAGAGGGGATGATCGGCGACGCCGCATTGAATCTGCGCGGTATGCTGGCTGTGGATGACCGGCTGCGGGCATTCAAGGACTTCGCCCTGTCGCTCGGCGAGACGGAGGTTTCCGGCACGGTCGGACAGGGCGCTGACGGCAAGTTCGCGGGATCGGCAAGGGTGATCTCGCCCGATCTGTCGGTACCTGCGGCGCTGGCGCTTATGGAAGTAGAGGGCAGTGCCGATCTGAGGACCGTTATTTCCCGTTCCGGTGGCGGCCAGAGGCTGGAAGTTGCCGGTTACGTCAATGATCTGGCGGTAGGCGGGCAGCAGATAAGGGCGCTCGACCTCAATGTTGATGTTCTCGATATATTCGGCGTGCCTCTGGCTGCCGGCACGGCGCGCGCGTCCGGTGCGGTGCTGGGCGGGCAGGAAATCGAGGATCTTTCGCTGAGCGCTGAGCGTTCCGGGCAGGCTATGGACCTGAAGGCATCCGGCCGACTCGTGCGCGGGACCGAATTCGTGCTGGCCGGCGGGCTTTCCAATCTGGATCCCGGCTATCGGCTCGATCTGTCCGACCTTGTTTTGCGCGATGGTGAGCATGAGGCCGTTTTGCAGGAGCCGGCGACGCTTTCCGTGGTCGGCACTTCCATCGACTTCACGCCTCTGGAACTTTCGGTCGATGAGGGAAGCTTGCGGGCAGCGGGTTCGCTGGACGAGCAGTGGGACATCTCCGTCGATATCGCCAATCTGCCCCTTTCCGTCGCCGACCTCGTGGTGCCCGATCTGGCAGTTCGCGGGCAGGTGACCGGCCGTGCCGAGATCGGTGGGCCGAAGGCAAATCCGGACATCGATTTCCAACTTGATGCGACCGGCCTGACGGCGGCACCGATCACGCAGCAGGGTCTGCCGGAACTGAACGTATCCGCGCAGGGGCGCACGGATGCCAAGCGCCTGCAGGTAGATGCATCCCTGCAGGCAGGCTCCGTTCTGGATGCCAGAATTGCTGGGGCGGTGCCACTGGCAAACGAAGCTGGCAGTTTCGATCTCCAAGGCCGGATCGAGCGTCTGGATCTGGCGATAATCAATGCGTTCGCTGGTGATCGCGGCATCACGGGACAGGCCAACGGTGAGTTCACGGTCGCGGGCACACTGGAGAGCCCGACGGCTGGGTTTTCAATTGCCGGCACGGGCATCTCAGCCGATGCCATGCGGCAGAACGGCGTCAGGCCGGTGGCGATCCGGGCCGAGGGTGACTTCGCGGACGAAGTTCTGACGGTGCGCACGGCGGAACTGACGGGTGGCAACGGCTTGCAGTTCAACGCCAGCGGTACGGTGCCCATTACCCGCCAAACCGTGGATATATCCTTCCGGGGCAACTTACCGCTTTCTCTTGCCAACGTCGCACTGGCAGAGCAGGCAACCCAGATCAGCGGCACCCTGACAACGAATGGCAACGTGCGCGGCCCATGGTCCAGCCCCGCCTTCTCCGGCTCCGCCACTGTCAATGGCGGCACGATCGTCGATCCGTTGCGCAACCTGAGGCTCAACAACCTTGCACTGAACGCGGATTACTCCGGAACCGGCCTGAACATCCGCAACATTTCTGGCCAGTTCGAACAAGGCGGCAGCCTGCAGGCGCAGGGCCGTCTGGGCTTCGGGCGTGGCCTTCCGGCAGATTTGGCAATGAGGATAGACAATGCCCGCTACTCTGACGGTGAACTCGTGCAGACGACCGTTTCGGCCAATCTGGAAATAAATGGGCCCCTGCTCGGAGACGGGCGGCTTTCCGGCCAGGTCGACATTGGCAAGACAGAGATTACGGTGCCCAGCAGCTTTGGTATCCGAGAGGGCGTCCTGCTCGACGTTCAACATCTTAGCCTGCCGCGCGATGCGGCGATGACGTTGCAACGTGCGGGCCTGCCAGAGAGGGAAGAGCCATCTCCTGCCGGCAGCGGCAGTAACCTGCGGCTGGACATCACCATCTCCGCCCAGAACCAGATTTTTGTACGGGGGCGGGGGCTGGACACGGAACTTGGCGGCACCGTCGTGGTGCGCGGTCCAATATCGAACGTGCGGCCCATTGGCCAATTCGACCTGATCCGAGGGCGGATCAGCATCCTCGGTCAGCGAATCGATTTCGATGAAGGTTCCGTCAACCTCTCCGGCGACTTCGATCCGCGTATTCGTCTGGTGGCAACGACGATCGCCACCGATACGACCGTCAACCTGATTGTGGAGGGGCGAGTTTCAGACCCGGAAATCACGCTCACCTCCAGCCCGGAACTGCCTCAGGACGAAGTGCTGGCATTGCTGATCTTTCAGCGGAACCTGAGTGAACTCACACCGTTCCAGGTGGCCCAGCTTGCTACCGCAGCGGCCTCTCTGGCCGGCGGCGGCGGTGGTGGTCTGCTGGACAATCTGCGCAGTTCCACCGGCCTTTCCAACCTCGACATCGTGACAGGTGATGACGGAGAAGTGGGTGTGCGTGCTGGCGCATACCTGCGCGACAACGTGTATCTGGACGTGGAGGCGGAGGACGATGGCGACGCCAGGGCAACAATCAATATCGACATCACCGACAGCCTGCGTGGGCGAGCCACCTTCGGTAACGACGGTGACAGCAGCATCGGCATCTTCTACGAAAAGGATTATTGATCCGTGAGATGGCTTCAGTGCATCGGTTGCGGGTAGAGCAGTGACGCACGCGAGTTAAATGCCTTTCAATTCCAAGGTTACAATCAATCACCTTGTCCTTCAGCGGGACAAATTCGCCTTTCGGGACTGGCTCTCGATCATGATGCGTGTCGGCAATGGCATCGGCGAGAAAAATCTTTCCATGATGGCGGCAGGCATCGCGTTCTTTGCGATGCTGGCGCTGTTTCCCGGGCTGACGGCAACCATCTCCGTCTATGGTTACTTTGCCGATCCCGTGGTGGTGCAGGACAACATCTCGCTGCTGCGGCCGGTCCTTCCCGAGGAGGTCTATGCGCTGGTCGATCAGCGAGTCACCGCGCTCGTCACTTCAGAACGGACGACATTGGGTCTTGCATCGCTTGTCAGTTCGCTGCTGGCGACGTGGAGCGCACGGGCCGGCGTTACGGCGATGATCTCGGGCCTCAATGTCATCTGCCGGGAAGAAAACACCCGGAACTTCATCTGGAACATGGTCGTCGCCTACGGTCTGACACTGTTGATGCTTGTGGTGGTTCTGATGACACTGGCGACCGTGGTTGTCGTGCCCACAATCATGGCACTGGTGCCCCATGGAGACGACAGTAAACTGCTGATCGACGTGATACGCTGGCTGGTGGCGCTGATGTCCGTCACCATCGGGATCGGGGCGCTCTATCATTTCGGGCCCAGCCGCAGATCGCGTCGATTGCCCTGGTTGACCATTGGTTCAGTTTTCGCCGTGCTCATGTGGATCGTGGTCTCGACACTCTTTTCCATCTACCTGCGGAATTTCGGCAACTACAACGAGGTTTATGGCTCCCTCGGTGCGGTTGTCGCGCTGCTGATGTGGTTCTACCTTTCGGCTTTCGTGGTGCTGCTCGGCGCCGAACTCAATGCGGAGATCGAAGATCACGCCATCGACGTGATACGGGAGCGCTATCCGCATCTGCTGGCGCGCAACGATCCCATCATGCGAGAGATCATGGGAGACTTGTGATTTTAGTGTCCATGCGGTTACTTTCGCGGTCGGGCTGGAGCCTCCGCGCCCGCGCTTCTGGACAATCTCAGGCAAAATCGTAGAATTCGAACATGGTCAGGTACAACGGCAATCTCGAAGTCCAGTACCCCGAGGATACCCTTCTCGGCCAGTTGGAGCCTGCGACACGGACTGCACTCGAAAAGGTCTGGACAGTGACCCGTTATGGAAGCGGGCAGGTGGTTCTGGACCACGAGGAAGACAGTTTCGATGTGTTGTTTCTCCTGGAAGGGGCCGTCCGGGTTCACAATTTTTCCGCGAAGGGGCGGGAAGTATCGTTTTCGAATATTTCCGAGGGCGACTGTGTCGGCGAATTCGCGGTGATTGACCACGAGCCCAGATCCGCCAGCGTTCTGGCGACAGAGGAAAGTCGTATTGCGCGGGTTTCGGACACGCAGTTCCGCGAAATTCTTGCCACCCACCCAGACATCAGCTTCGCCTTGCTGAAGCGGCTTGTCGGCAAGTTGCGGGAAATGACACGCCGGGTTAGCGAGTTCACTGCCCACAAGGCGGATGATAGAATTCGACTTGAATTGATACGGATGTTCCGGGCGGTGGAATCCCGCGATGGTTCCGCAGAGTTGCGCAAGCCTCCGACACAGGCGGACCTGGCGGCCTTTGTGTTTACGAACCGGGAGGCCGTGGCACGTGAAATCGGACGGATGCGCAAGGCAAAGGTGCTGGAACGACGCGGGCGCGGAATGTTCGTGCCGTCAGTCGATGCGCTGGAAGAGTACCGGGCCGAACGACGTAGCGACTGAACGTCAGGCTCGAACCGAAACGAACTCGATTTTTCCGGGCTGAAGCACGGCAGTGGTCAGGCACCCCGTGTCGCTCGCGCCGGTGTCCACGATGAGATGTCGTGCTGAGAGTGCCGGCCTTCTTCCGGCCAAATGACCCTGAATGACCCATGATCCATCGGGACGGGGCGTCGCACGGCTGCGGTGACCCCATGTAAGTGTATCAGGCGACTGACGATGCAGTGGCACCATCGGGTCCGCCCCGGCGTGAGAAACGAAGATATTGCCGGAGCGGGTGCTCAATTTCAGGTCTCTCAGGAAGGAATGCACCCGCGGCGGAATTGCGTCTGCCAGTTTTTCCGCCAGCCTGTCCAGATCCGCCTTTGTTGCATAGAACGGATGCAGCGGATCAAGCCCATAGCTGCGCAGAGTAGCGCGTCCGCCATGCATCAGCCAGTCGATCGCCCGCGTCGGCTCACGCAAAAACTCCATCATCATGATCTCATGGTTGCCCTTCAGGCACGTTGGTGGTGCATTCCCGGCCGCAAGGTCTGCGAGAAGAGAGAGGACGCCTGCGCTTGCCGGTCCGCGGTCTACGTAATCGCCGACAAGAATGATCCTGCCGCCACTTCGCTCACGAAGTTTCCACACCCTTTCCAGCACGCGCTCCAGCAGGTCGAGACAGCCATGCACATCACCGATGACGTAGAGCGGTTCTTCCGGTGCCAGCGTATCGATCTGGTACGGATCGAAAACCGGAGAACGCTCCCGCACTCCAGTTTCCGGCAAGACGCGGTCAGGCAGGTAGTGAATGGTGCATGTCATTCTGATCTCCATAGCCCAGATACCGCATTGCATGAATGTTCTGCCGGTTGAGGACCATCCCGGACGGATTTGCGCCGGCGATGCGCAGTCCGTGGAGACCCTGCCTGATAGCGGTGAGAGGTGTGGTCTGCCACCGCACGACGTAAAGCAGTCGATCGGCCAGTGAGGCGACTGTCAGGGTTTCGGGGCTGGTCGCAACGGGGGGCGTGTCGATGATGATATGGTCATACTCCGACGCCGCCCAATCCAGAAACTCGGAAAGCCGGTCCGTGTCGAGGACATCGGCCGCATGGGCCGACGCTGCCTCTATGGGCAGAAAATCCAGAGACAGGCCATCCGGTCTGTTTCGCACCTCATGAAAGCTGGCGACGCCTGCCAGAAGGGAAAGTATGCCAACTTCCTGATCGCCGCTGAGACGCTTGGATAGCGTGCGACCTCGGGTATCGGTGTCGATCAAGAGCACTCTTCGTCCCCAGTTGGCAACGGATTGGGCGAAGAGGAGGGCCGTGGTACTGCAACCTTCGCCCGGACGGGTTGCGGTGAAGACGAGAAGCTTTGTCGATTTGCGTGTTCCGCGCGGCAGCACCTTGAAGCGAAGCCTGCGAACCGCATCCGCCAGCCGCGAGGCAGGACTGTACATAAAGGCGTTGATCAGAGATCTGTCCTGTCGGCGCGTTTCAGGCAACTGCCCGAGAACCGGAAGATCGCAATGAGTTTCCAACTCGTAACCCGACAGAATGGCGTGGCCCGTGAAGTGCCGCCGGCCACTCCACAAAAGCGCCGCGACGCCAAAGATCAGGGTGATGACGGACCGGATGGGCGCTGCCTTCTCCGCGAAAGAGAACCTTCGCTCCCGGTGAAGGCTGGAGACGCGGAGCGGCGACAGGGTCAGATCAATGGCCTTTGCCAGCGCGACAAGCCGTCTTTCCAGTGTCGTGTCGATCGCAGGGCCCCTAATGAGGGTTATGGGTGCGGCGACTTCCCTCGGTGTGAACGATCCGGACCTTTGCTGGAGATCAACCTGCTGTTCGCGGATTTCCTGCATCCTGCGGGCCAGAAATTCCAATTGAGTTTGTTGCGCCAGAATGACCAGCACGTCGGCCATTCTGCGGGCGCGATGAGTGGTTTCGGTTGCCGTGCTCCCGGTGAAGCGGAGTTGCAGGCTGTCGGAACTCCGTGTCCGCAACATTTCGACCTTGCCGAGGCGCGGCGCAATTTTGTTGAAGAGCGCGTCCACGTCCGGACCCTCGAGATACGGAAGATCGGTTGGCGACAGAAGATCGCCCAACTGCGGCTGGGGTGTGAGTTCCAGTGTTACGGTGACGCGATGGGCACGCTCCGACAGATACTGGAAAACAAGAACAGAACTCAGAAAGCCAACTGCAGCCCAGGACAGGAAACGCCATTTGTTGACAACCAGGAACAACAGAAACGACGCCCTGCCAGCCAGTTGAAGCTCTCGGTTTTCAGTCACGCCTCGGTTCTCTCTTGTGCACGGGGTGTCGCCGTGAGGACGGAATGGACGTCGGAGAAGCCGATCGGGTGTAATTCCTCCAACTTTCCCAAAATTGGCGTCAGTTTGGTAAAAAAAGAATTAAGTCACGCAAAATGCAGGTGACCTGCCGCCGTTTGCAGCAACCGGAGCGCGTTGCACCGGAGTACAAATCGCTTTGCAGAATATTTTTCTTTCAATGCCTTCCGCGCTTTCGTATCCCGGAGGGCGGAGACCTCGTGGCTCAACTGGATAGAGCAGCCCCCTCCTAAGGGGCAGGTTGCAGGTTCGAATCCTGCCGGGGTCGCCACATGCGAAGCCCGGAGATCCCGGCAGGGCTCTCCGGCCTAGTTGAAAAGAGGCGTCGGTGAGCGAGCGTATTTTCCTGCCAGTCAGACGCGGTGACGATGTTCTGGTTTACGAATATTTCGAAGTGCCGGCGCAAAGACGGTGGCAGTTTCGCGTCGTTCTTGCTGCGGAGTCGGAAGAAGGCGAGCTTGTCCGGACTGGCACCGGCATGATCACCGACGAAGAAATAGATTTATGTAAGGGCCTTGTCGCGCGGATGGACAGTGTTGTCGATGCATTCGAAGCCGTCAGGCTTTCCGACATTTCGACCTACCGCGGCCTGCTGGAAGCCGGGGAGTCCGCTGCCGTCGTCACGAATTCAATGTTGTTTACCAGCACCCTCTACCTCAACCTGATGCGGCAATGTCTTGTCGAGGAAAGTTCAGTCAGCCGATATGAATCCCGGGCGCCGTCGGAGCGTTTCGATATCGGCCTGAGCGCTTCGATCTACGACGGCCTTGTAAAGAGGTATGACCTGAAAAGGGCCGAAGCGATTCTGGATGCGGACCTGCCCCACGCCAAGCCACCGAAGCGTCTTCACCGTGAATGGTCCTATTTCTACAAAACCGCCGCAGAGATCAAACTTCGGCGCGGCAAGAAACAGGCAGGGGTCGGCTTGCTCGAGAAGGCGGTGCTTTGCCAGCCCGACGCTGCCACACATCGTCGCATCGCCAGCCTTCATCTGGATGTCGGTGATCGTCCCGCCGCCATCGCCGCCTTCGAAAGATCCCATGAACTCGAACCTTTACCGGCGAAACCGCGCCTAAGACTGGCCTGGTGTTATTTTCAGGAAGGGGATCGGCAGAAGGCGGCTGATTTCGCGGCAAAATCGCTCGATATGGGAAATGGGCAGGCCGGGAAGTTGCTGGAAAGGCTGAAAGAGGATAACTCAACCTGAAGAGGTCGCAGCCGCCTTAGGCGGTTCCCACAAGGGGGATGATCGCAGCCGCAGAACGCGGTGCGCAGAAAGGGTAGATGTCTTTCTGATTTGTACTGTAATTCACGAGTCGTTCGGTTAAGCACGGCGCGCAAACCGCTGGTCCAAATTTGGCCGGGTTTGAGTGTTCTGCGCAGCGTTGTCTGGACACCTGAGGAAGCTTTGGAAGGTAAGTATGCGGATCTGTTTTGTGGCGCTCGAAATTCTTGGTCCATTCAACGGTGGCGGCATTGCCACGGCGTTGGCCGGGCAGGCAGAGCACCATGCCAAATCTCATGACGTTACCGTTCTCTACGTTCATCCCGGACTGAAGCAAAAGGACGCCGCGCAGTGGGAAACCTTCTACGCTGCCCGGGACATCCGCTTCATCCGCGCGGAGTTCGACACATTTTACCCGCTAGACAGCATTCCCAAACGTTCCTTCGCGGTGAAACAGTACCTAGAGGAGATGGACGAGGCTTTTGACGTCATCTTCTTCCATGACTACCTCGGCCTTGGATACTACACCGCGCTGTCAAGGGCGCTGGGCCTCGGGTTCAAGGAAACGAAGATCGGCTCTGTCATCCACGGACCTTCGGAATGGGCGCGTTCCCTGAACATGGTCACCGACAAGCCGCGCGACCTGCTGCTCTATGAGGTGGAGCGCAAGCAGCTTGAGTATTCCGACTTCGCCGTTGCGCCAAGCCCGCATATCATCGACTGGTGCCGGGAGCAGGGATGGACTCTGCCGGACGATACGCGCGCCGTTTCCAACGTGCTGCCGCATCGACTGGACGTGCATACCGGACTGAAGCAGGGCGATGTTCAGGCGGTGGATGAAGTGTGCTTCTTCGGACGACTTGAGACCCGCAAGGGCATCTTCACTTTTCTTGACGCCATTCGCTACCTGCACAAGAATGATCTGGCGCTACCCAAGAAGATTACCTTTCTCGGCTCCTTCTGTGTGAACGGATTCCGGAATGCCGCCAGCACAGTACTGGAATATGCCGAGAACTGGGACTGCGAGTTTCAATTCCTGAACAATTACAGCCACGAGATGGCGATAAACTATCTGGTCGAGAAAAAGCCGCTGACGATTCTGCCATCGCGCGACGAATCCTTCGGATTGACGGCGTACGAGTGCCTGCATTTTGGCGTGCCCGCGCTGATCGCGGACCGCGGTGCACTGAAAACGCTGGCGGCCGAGCCGGAGCGGCAGGCGATTCTGTTCGAGCCTACGGCCAACACCCTGGCCCGCAAGATCGCTGGTGCGATCGAGGATGGTATGGTGATCGGCGCGGTCGATCCCATTCATCTGGCGGCGGAACAGGATTGGGACAGGCTCCTCGACGATCTGGATACGAAATCGCACAAGCCGGACCCGACGCGGGCGGTTGTATCGCTCGACCCGATCTCCAAACCCAAGCCGCGCAGCAAGACGGCAAAGGATCCACTGGTTTCCGTTATCCTCGTCCATCACAACCGCGTCTCCACATTGCGAGGTGCGCTGGCCAGCCTGATCTCACAGACCTACGAGAACCTCGAGATCATCATTGCCGACGACGGGTCCAGCGTGGCCGAGTTCGCGGCGCTGAACAGGCTGGTGGCTGAAACGGGTGATGATCGCATCCGGGTCTTCCAGCAGGAAAACCGTTATCTCGGTGCGGCCCGCAACTTCGGTGTCAGCCATGCAAGCGGCGAATACTTCCTCTTTATGGACGATGACAACATTGCCATGCCGACGGAAATCGAAACCTTTGTCAGCGTGGCACTGGCGACGGATGCCGACATCCTCAACTCCGTCTCGCAGATGTTTCGCACCAACGCGGGCGTTCGCGAAGCCTTCGATCTGTTCCTACCGGTCGGCCCGTCGCTGGAACTGGCCGTACTAGGCAATACGTTCGGCGATGCCAATGCGTTGGTGAAGCGCGAGGCCTTTGAGGATATTGGCGGATATACGGAACAATACGCCGTCGGCTGCGAAGATTACGAGCTGTTCACACGAGCCTTCCTGTCGGGCAAAAAGATGCAGCTTATCCCGGACTACCTTTTTGAATACCGGTCCGAAGACGACGGGATGATGAAAGAGCTGAACTCCGGCAAATACATCATCAACCAGACCCGCGGCGTAACCGCGCTGTTCGACACCCATCGCGACATCGACCTTGCACAGATGCGCCGGTTGATGCGCGTCGGCTTTTTCTCGGCAGTGTCCGAGGAATACGATTACTGGCGCCGCGAAGGCAGCAAGAAACGCCGTCATCCGCAACTAGAGGAGAAGCTGGCCAGTGCCCGAGGCGGGCCCAACGGCAGCGAGGCCTGCGAAACGGTGGCCCAGCTGATGGCGGCCGAAGGCATGATCAGCCAGGCGGTGGATCTGATCGAACGCAACAGGATTTCGCCGACGGACTCCATGCTCGCCCGACTTCAGCAGTTGCACAATCAGCACAAGAGCCGGGAAGAGAACTCCGGCCAGCAGCGTAACATCATCGTCAACCCCTCATTCGAGTTCTGGACGACAGGCAACCGCTTCGAGGGTATCAGCCCTTATCAGTACACCGCGAACGAATGGCTGATTCCCACGCCGAAGAACCGGCCAGGGCTGATAGTTTCGCAACGCAACGACAATGCGTTGCTGTCGCAAACACACGCCAGAACCGGCACGTACATGCGGCTGCAGCTGAACGAGGCAGACCCGGAGGGTTACCTGTTCCTCTCGCAGCGCAATTTCGAACTCGGCAGCGTTCTGGAGCGTGAAGTCGAGGTGTCCGTGCTGACACGCGCCTCCTATGAGGGTGATCTGATTGTTTTCCTGCGTGTGACCACTGACCCGGAGACGGGTGATTTACAGGACGTGCACCCCACGCAGACGGCCCGTGTATCTACGGACTGGCGGCGAGCGACCTTCTCCTTCAACCTGTCGGAGTTTCAGGTGGATGCAATGAAGACGAACTCTTTCCTGAGCGTTTTCATCGCTGTTCCCACTCATCACGTGCTTTATCTGGACGTCACGGACGTGACGATGGTGCCCAAGGGTAACAATGTCACGATCGCTCCCTACATCCGTTCGACGGAATTGCGCCGGGCGGAGCACCGGTGCTTCACCGTTGGACGCGATGCCCGGATCGAGCCGAAGGATAATCGACAGGCGCTCGTGCATCTGACGCCGGCGCAGGCGGAAAAGATCGCGTGGGATTCGCGCTACTTTGTGGTTTCACCCTGCGTGACGCTGCAGGCAAACGGGCTGGTGTTCGAGAGCAATATCCAATCCGTTAACTTCGATGACGCGGCCGAAGGATCTGCCAGTCTATTGATTACGCTGGATAAACAGCTCGAAGAAGGTGGCGTGTTGATCGACGACATAGTCGCGGTTTCCAACTACCTCGAGGGTTGATCTGTTTCGGAGACCCCGGCTGGAGTACCGGGATCTCCGGGTCTTGCAACCCATGGCGGCAGGCCCCCCGATCACTGACGTTTTCCGCGTACATTGCGGCTCCAGGCCAGCGATCTCCTGCACCACGGCTTTGTTCTAACAAAATTTTTTGAGAATGCACGTTTCGCAATATGATGATTGCTGCTTCAGCAACCATCTGTTGATGACATTCCACAATTCCGGCTTATTCATCGCCGGGCAAACGAAATAGTCCGCCGCAGACTTTGCTGGTTTTGGTATGGTTTCGGTATGAAAACCATACTTATCGAGAATGCACGCCTGCTTGTGACAATGGATGACACCCGGCGAGAGATCACCGGCGGATCTTTGCTCATTCGAAATGATAAAATCGTGAGCATTGGCGATCTGACCGGTGTCGACGCGGACCTCCGCATCGATGCGAGCGGCTGCGTGGTGACGCCGGGACTTGTGAACACCCATCACCACATGTTCCAGACCTTGACCCGTGCCGTACCCGGTGGACAGGATGCGGCACTCTTCGGTTGGTTGCAGACGCTCTATCCCATCTGGGCGCGGATGGGGCCGGAAGATATCCGTATCTCGACACTGCTCGGACTTGCGGAACTGGCGCTGACGGGATGCACCATGAGTTCCGATCACCTGTACCTTTTCCCCGGCGGGGCGAAGCTGGATGACAGTATCGCCGCGGCGCAGGAGACGGGGATGCGCTTTCACGCGACGCGAGGGGCGATGAGCATTGGCGAAAGCGAAGGCGGTCTGCCACCCGATAGTCTGGTGGAAGGCGAGCAGTCGATCCTTGAAGATTGCGTGCGGGTTGTGGACCGCTTTCATGACCCGAGCCCGGAAGCGTTGATCAAGGTGGCGCTTGCGCCATGTTCGCCCTTTTCCGTTTCGCGCGACCTCATGCGCGAAGCGGCGCTGTTGGCCCGTGACAAGGGCGTCATGCTGCACACGCATCTGGCCGAAAACGACGAAGATATCAGCTATTCGATGGCCAATTTCGGGTGTCGCCCAGGCCAATACGCGGAGGAACTCGGTTGGACAGGGCAAGACGTCTGGCATGCCCATTGTGTGAAGCTGGATGCGGAAGAGATCGACTTGTTCGCCCGGACAAAAACAGGGGTTGCTCATTGTCCCTGTTCCAATTGCCGTCTCGGCTCTGGCATTGCGCCTGTGGCAGCGATGCGTTCTGCGGGTGTGCCGGTGGGGCTGGGTGTCGACGGCTCCGCTTCCAACGACAGTGGCCATATGCTGGCAGAGGCTCGGCAGGCATTGCTGCTTCAACGCGCCGGGTTCGGACCCGAGGCGCTGAAAGTACGTGAGGCACTGGAACTGGCGACGCGCGGCGGCGCCGAGGTGCTGGGCCGGGGCGATGTCTGCGGCCAACTGACCGAAGGATTTCAGGCCGACATCGCCATCTGGCAGGTCGATGGGCTGGAAACGGCAGGTGCGTGGGATCCTGTTGCCGCCCTCGTGCTGTGCGGACCGATGAAAGTACGCGACATGCTGGTGGCCGGGCGCGAAATCGTTCGCAGCGGTACATTGCAGACCATCGATGGCGAGCGTTTGCTCCGCGACGCGACCGCCGCAACAGCGGCCCTGATGCGGTAGGGCGCATGGGGGAGAAGGGAGTTTTCATTCCTCCACGCATCCGCTACTTCGGGAAGCAATGAAAGCGATGGGGCTGAATCGGTATGGCAGGCAGTTTTGAGCCCGGGTCGGGCGCAGCGTTCACCCTTCTGTTCGGCGACGCTTTCAGCGACGTACCGAACTTGCCGAACATCGCGACACCCAGTCTCTCGCAGTGGATCTCCACGCTTGAAAACGTGGCACCGCTTGGCGCAAGCCCCATCCCGGCAGTGGCCAACCAGGTTATTGTCGGTGCGATCCTGACGGAGGAGGATGCTGCGGCGCTGGCCGCAAATGCCCAGGCCAAGGCATTGGCCGATGCACTTCAGTTTCCGGTGACATTGCTGACGCAGGAGACCACGGCGCTGGAACTTGCATCCATGGCGGCGGGACTGCTCGCAGCACATGCGGAAGCGGGTGAACGCGATGCCGCAGCGGAGCGGGCGGCGCTGGCCGAACTTCGCCAGCAGCATATGGACATGCAGTCGGCATATGCGCAGGTCGAGGAATTCGCCTATCATTCGTTGGCGCCGAAATTCACGCGCACCCAGGAGTTTCGCAATCACGAGGAACGGGCGGAGGTTGCCGCAGGTGGGCCGGCCCTGCTGCAGCGATTGCCGTTCTCGATGCATTCGATGGCGGCACTGGACGTGTGGCTCGCGGAACCCTCCGAAGGCGCGTTGGTGCTTGACCTGAAACGGGGCGTCGGACCGGATTTTCAGGGTCCGGTGGAACTGGCGCTATCCGGCCTAGCGCCGGGCTGGGTGCGTTTTGCTTTTCCGCGTGTGCTGACCGGCGCGCCGGAAGACGCCTTCGCCGAGATCACCTTCCGCGGTGAAGGCAAGGCTGTGCTGGCACTGAGCCACCCGTCGCCAGTCGAAGACTATCACCTGAAGGTCGGTGCCAAGACCCGTCCCTACCCGCTGGCCCTGCGCGGCTTCCGCGGCCTGCCCGGCGCATCGCTGCCGGACATGGCGATGGCGCGAGTGGCCCCGCCGGCGGACGGCAAGGCCAGGATGGTCATGGCGCAGGATCTCTGGCCAATCCGGCTGTTGCCGCGGCTGCACCGGCGGGTGAAATTCCTTTCGTACAAGGATTTTGTCTCTGCAGACTTCTGGGAAGACGAGAACGCTTTTATGGTGCATCCAAGTGTCGAACGCCCCGTCGTGGGCATTCTGCGCAACGTGTCGGTGAGCGCCCTGACAAAGGTTTCCGCGATCATCAACGTCGGGAACGAGAATGCCGGCTCGGTCGCCTTTTCTTTGGGCGTTGCACCGGCTGGCAAGGTGAAGCGTCTTCATCAGGCGATGGCACATCTGGTTCCTTGGACGGTGCTGGCAGCCGGTGAGTTCGGCGTGGTCGAACAGCGGTTGGCTGAACCGGCGGCGGGCAAGGTCGATCTCCTGCTCGCCACATCGATGGAGGGGCAGGAGAACAACGAAAAGGCCTGGGCCTTTTTCCGCGATTTCACATTCACCAATGGTCCTGCCACGGCATGAGCTTCGATCCGAAGATCGCGGTGGTTGTTCCCACCTACCAGCACAGCGGGCTTGTGAGTGAGGCGATCCGCACGGCACTGGCGCAGGTGGGCGGGCCTGAATACGTGATCGTGGCTGTGGATGATGGCTGCCCTTCGCGTGAGACGCGGGTGGCGCTTTCGGGTTGGTCGCGGCTGCATCCCGAGAAGGTACACTACCTCCATCAGGCAAACCGCGGGCTTTCCGGCGCGAGAAATGCAGGCATCGCCTATGCCAGGGGGCACTGGCCCGGATTGGACGCGATCTACCTGCTGGACAGCGACAACCGGCTGGAACCGCATGCAATGCAATTGTTCGGCCATCTTCTTGAGAATGACCCAGACGCGGACTGGTTCTTTCCCAATTTCGACATGTTCGGGCTGGAAAGCACCGCCCACAATGGCGGCCCCTATTCGGTTGCGCGGATGGCCAACTCCAACCAGTGCGAAGCCGGCAGCCTTGTTCGCAGCCGCGTTTTCGACGCCGGTATCTGGTTCGACGAAACCATGCGCAGCGGCTATGAGGATTGGGATTTCTGGCTGACGGCGACCGGCGCAGGTTTCCGGGGGCGGCGCGTGGATCAGTCATTCTTTCGCTACCGCAAGCGGCCGGAAAGCATGTTGGCCGGGTCGCACACCGATGACACCACCCTGCGGGAACGGATCGCCGAAAAACACCGCTGGCTCTATGCTCGCGACGGCGTTGCGCAAGCAGTGATGGCCGAAGGGCCGGTAGCGCTGGTGATCGACCTGCAGAGCGGAACGGGCAGCCTGCGGCACGGGCCGCGGCTGCTGGCGGAAGAGATGGATTTCCCGGCGCTGGCCGCCTACCTGTTTCGGGCCGTGGCTCAGCCGCAGCGGCATACCCTGCCACCCTATGTGCTGCTGGCCCGAGGCGGTGCAGAGCAGGTTCTGGACGATCCGCTCCGCGGCCAGTCCTGGCTGACTCATCTGGCGCAGGGGCTGGTCTACAACACGACGGCGACCTTGCGAATTGCGCCCGAGGTCGAAGAAGGCAGCTATTGGTTCACCACCGAGTATCACAGCGCACCGCAGCCCTTCCCCAACTTTCCACGTACACCGGGTGGCAGAAAACTGCGTGACAAACTGGTGGAGCGGGCGGAAACGCGATTTGGCGAGGCGGATATCGTCGGCCTTCGAACTCGGGCGATGGTACACATGCTCGATGCCCGCGATGTCGGTCAGGCGTTCCGGGAATTGACCGACAGGTCGCGGCCGCCGGAATGCATGGCCTACCTGCCTGAATGGCAATTGCCCGAGGGCACGCCCGGACTGCTACCGTTGTGGCGGAAGTTCACCGACCGGTTGCTGAATTGCCGTTTCGCGAACGATCACCGCCACAAGTTCCGCACATGGCGGGCCGATCCCGCGGTGACGGGACCGTCTGACTTGCCAGCGGTGTTGAGCAAGAACGCGCTCGACGGTGCCCCGCTGTTTATCGAGCGCAAGGGCGGCGAGAAACATATTGGATTTGTTCTGCCCATACTGAAGTTTGGTGGAGTGGAAAAATGCGCCATTGCCCTTGCGCGAGCGATGCGCGCCGAAGGTATTGTGCCTCACCTGTTCATTTACGGCAATCAGGACGCCGCCAACACGGAATGGCTGTACGAACCTTTCGAGTCGGTGCACATGGTTGGCAACGGTGCGTTGCGTGATTGGCGCGGGCCCCGCTACTTGGGAACCAAGATGGCGCCGGAACCACCCAAACCGGTTCTTGCAAGTATCCTCGGCCCTCTCTCGGGAATGGATGCGGTGATCAACGCTGGAAGCGCCGCGCTGCACCATGGGCTGGGACCGCTGAAACGCAAGGGTATCGTCACAGTGGCGTGGGAGCATCTGATCGAGACGGGCCCGTACGGCCGAAGCTACGGTACGCCCTACCTCGCGATTGCCTATGAGGGCGGTTACGATCTGATCCTGACCTGCTCCCGACAACTGGCTACATGGATGCGCGGCCAGGGTGTTCCGGGCCAGAAACTGCTGCCGATTCCGAATGGCCCCGGGTTCCCGATGTCGCCGGAGCGGGTGGCGGAAACTCTGGCGGAGCGGGCGAACCGCGACGCCGATGCGCCTGTCCGTGTCGGGTTTCTGGGCCGGATGGACAGGCAGAAGGGGTTGGACCGTTTCGTGCGTATCGTCGAGGCCTGCCGGGACCTGCCGCTTGAGTTTTCCATTACTGGCAAGGCCGTGCTGGACGGGGCCGAGATGCCGGTAATCCCGCCGGATTTGCCCGTATATCCTGCGGCCTATGAACTCGGTGACGTCGAGGCGGCTTTTGCCCGCATGGACATCCTGCTGATGCCATCCCGCGACGAAGGCCTGCCGCTGACGATCATGGAGGCGCAGCGTGTCGGCGTCGTCCCGATTGTCAGCAACGTCGGTGCGGTGCCGGAGGCGATCCGAAACGGCGAGACCGGCTATATCGTTGCCGCCGACCACGTGGTGGACGAAACGGTATCGCGTCTGCGGCAACTATGCGCGGACCGTGCGGAACTGGCCCGGGTATCGCGGGCGGCATCGGCGGACGCGGACAACTGGACTGTCAATGCGAAGGCAGTAATCGCCGCGCTTCAGGCGCGTTGGCGGGCGTAGTTCCACTACACCGAAACCGGGGCGCAACCTGCATCAGGTGGATGCCTCCGGCGGGGATATTTTTGGAAAGAAGAAGGACGCTGCCGATAAGTTCGCCGGATCAGGATAGCCTGAGAACGCCGTATTGCGCGTAGTCGCGGTAAAGGGCGGTATAGTCGAGGCTTCGTCCCGGTTTGGCGGCGGCGGATTCCAGCGCTTCGTGGAGGTCGGCGCGGGGGCTGACGTGGAATTTCGCCAGCCAAGCCTGTAACCCGCGGTTGAAGCTGCCGGGCAGGCCGCTGCCGGCGCCGAAATCGACAACATGAACGGAGTGGCGTCCCTCGCCCTGATGAATTGAGGAATGCAGGGCCGCCTCCCAATCGGGAATCATCGACAGGCAGTAGGACAGGATGATCCGGTCAGCGTCCCGCCCGAACAGGCTGGCGCACTGAAAATTGGTGGCATCGCCTTCGGCGACGGTGATCCGATCCGACAGACCGGCACGGGCGATGTTTGCCCGGGCTGTTTCCAGCATCTCTGCGGAAATATCGAAACCCGCCAGCCGGCAATCCGGGTACGTCCGTGCGACCTTTATGAGATTGCGGCCCGTGCCGCAGGCAACCTCCAGCACCAGACCACCGGGCGGCGGCGCCAGTTCGCGGATCAGTCGGTCGCGGCCGAGCAGGTAGTACTTGCGGGTGATGTCGTAGATGTGGCGCTGGCGGCGATAGACCGCGTCCATCAACGCGCCGTGACTGCCCTCAGCCCCTGAAGACATAGACATGTGTCGCTCCGTATATGGCGGAACGATCCTCCGCACTGAGTTTCGTGGACAGGTCCGGTTGGTATTCCCAGCGGTCAAGAATGTCCTGCCGGACACGACCGGGCAGGATGTCGGGCACGCCGCCGGTGCGGAAGACGACCCGCGCGCCGTCGGCGGCCGTGCGGGTAATCTCCGCCCAGAGAGCGTTAAGCTGGGTATCCGTCATCCAGTCCTGCGCATCCAGCAGGACATAGCCGTGCTTGCTCGCAACCGGACAGGCCGCCAGCGCCTCGGTCAGGGAAATGTTGTGCACCTCCACATTGGCAGCGGCGGCTTTCACGGCGTCGAAATGCCGTGCCTGCAGGTAGGGTGGCAAAGGGCCGGTGCCGTCGGATCGGTATCCTCGGTTGAAAGCGGCCCATGCGAAGTAGTTCTCCGACACCGGAAAATCACAGATCAGTTTGCGGATCCGGTGTTGCAGCACCGGCAACACATCGCCTTCGCCGTCGGCAGCCAGTTTGTCATACTGGGCTGGCGGGATGCCAAGACCGAAAAGGGCGGCGCGACGGCGGGCGAGAAATTTTACCAGCGGGCGTTTAAACTGGGGGGCAATCTCGGAATCGTAGAAGGCCTGCTGCTCCTCCAGTGTTCTTGCTGCGAGAAGTTTGTCGAACTTCACGCCGCCCAGCCACGCGAGCCAGTGGGCGGAGGTGAGAAACCGGCCGAGGACGCCATATCGATAGAAACCACGGGCGAACATGTTGATGCGTCGCGCCAGCACCCTCCGACCCTGCCAGTAATTCCGGGTTGTCTCATCCAGCTCGGGCGCCAAATGGCTGTCGAACAGCGCCGGATTGCTGGCCCTGTCGGCATGCCCGAAGAGATCGTAGAACTGTTCCTGTGTCAGCACCTCGGCCGCCTTCAGCTTCAGCCGGGCGAGTGCGACATGGGCGGGTGAAAGATCGACAACGAGTATGGAAGCAGGGCTGCGGCTGAGATAGCTCATCATGTTGCAGCCGCCCGAGGAGATGGAGACGAGGTTCTTCTCCGGTGTGATTTCCAGCGCCTCCATGTCGCAGTCCGGGTCTTCCCAGATCTGCGCATACACCAGTCCCTGAAACAGGCTGGAAAACATCCGCTCCAGCATACCTGTGCGGCTGAGTGCCTTGTTCTGGTGCACGGCGGCGCCAAGTTGTTCCCGCGTGGCCTTCGCGACACTCATTCGGCACCTCCGTGATATTCCAGCAAGTTTTCAGTCTTTTTCTTTCTGGGCGTGCGCGTGCGGTTGCGGGACTTGGTGGTGGCGGCCCAGTCGATCAGGCGCAGGGCCCCGGATTGATCTTCGACGACGGCCGTGCAGCTCTCTACCCAGTCCCCGGTGTTGACGTAGAGCATGCCGTCGACATCCCCGATGCGGGCGTGATGGATGTGGCCGCAAATGATGCCGTCGTAGCCGCCCCGCTCTGCCTCGTCGGCCAGCACCTTTTCGTATTCGCCGATGAAATTCACCGCCTGCTTGACCTGGCGTTTCGTCCAGTTGGAAAGGGACCAGTATTGCCCGCCCCACAACCGCTTGATCCAGTTCAGCCAGGTGTTGAGCCAGAGCATTGCATTGTAGGCGCGGTCGCCGAGATGGGCGAGCCATTTGGCGTTCATGACCACCACGTCATACTGGTCGCCGTGGATGACGAGCAGACGCTTGCCATCGGCGGTGACGTGGACGTCCTCCAGCTTCACCTCGATGCCGCCGAAATGCGTGCCGATATACTGGCGCATCACCTCGTCATGGTTGCCGGGTACGTAGATGATCGGTGTGCCCTCATGGGCCTTGGTCAACAATGCCTCGACCACGTCATTGTGGCTCTGCGGCCAGTGCCAGCCGCGACGCAGGCGCCAACCGTCGAAGATATCGCCGATCAGGAAGATCCGCTCGGCCGTGTGATGCTTGAGAAAGTCGAGCAGCATCTCCGCCTGACAGCCCCTTGTTCCGAGATGGATATCGGACAAGAACAGCGTGCGAAAGGTTTTGGCTTTGGGCAATAGGCCTGTCCGGTTGTTGTTTCACCGTTTTGCTACAGCCTTATAACAGCAGTTTTGCGACAATGGATACCGTTGAACGGGCGCGGCAAAGCAGAAAAAACCCCGCCCTCGGAGAGGGCGGGGCAAGGTGGGTGCGTGTAGCACCGGCGGTAAACCTCGGTTGGACGCGATCGTCTCAGGATTTCAGTTCGGCGCGGATTTGCTGGCGTAGCACGTCGATGGGAATGCGCTGGCCTTCGCGGGTAAAGCTCCAATATGTCCAGCCATTGCAGCTTGGCAGACCTTCCAGTTGCGCGGCGACCTGGTGAATGGATCCCTTGGTGTCGGAAGCAACCAGCGTTCCGTCCGCACGAACCTTTGCCGTTCGTTTGCCATTGAGGGATTGCAAGACTTCGCCGGGGTTCAGCATGCCGCGTTCGACAAGCTGGCCGAAAGGCACGCGCGGTTCGGCTCGTTTGGAGGTCGTCACCTCCAGTGACTGCGCATCGAAACGGCGGATGTTGGCTATGCGCTTCTCGGCGACCTTGCGGTAGCTTTCCTCACGCTCGATGCCGATGAAGTGCCGCCCGAGTTTCTTGGCGACTGCGCCGGTGGTGCCGGTTCCGAAGAACGGATCGAGGACAATATCGCCGGGGTTAGTGCTGCCGATCAGCACACGGTGAAGGAGTGCTTCAGGTTTCTGGGTGGGGTGAGCCTTTTCGCCCTTTGCATCTTTTAAACGCTCCGAACCGTTACAGATCGGCAACAGCCAGTCGGAGCGCATCTGAACACCGTCATTCAGCTCCTTCAGTGCTTCGTAGTTGAACGTGTACTTCGAAGCGTCGGACTTTCCGGCCCAGATCATCGTCTCATGGGCGTTCGTCAGCCGCTTGCCCCGAAAATTCGGCATCGGGTTGGTTTTGCGCCATACCACATCGTTCAAGATCCAGAAGCCTGCGTCCTGAAGGGCGGCGCCAACACGAAAAATGTTGTGATAAGAACCAATTACCCAGATCGCGCCGTCTGGTTTGAGTACCCTGCGCGCGGCTTTGAGCCATGCCCGGCTGAAGGCATCGTAGACTGCAAAGCTGGAGAACTGATCCCAATCGTTGTCGACTGCGTCGACAAGGCTGGAATCAGGCCGGTGCAAATCTCCCTTGAGCTGAAGATTGTACGGTGGATCCGCGAAAACCAGATCGACCGAATTCTCCGGCAGAGCGTTCATCTCCGCCACACAATCCCCGGCCAAAATCTGATCCACCGGCACCGGTTTTGCCGGAATTTTCGTTTTCGTTTTCATCTGCCTGCCAACCAATATTTGGTGCTTGAGGAGAAGATGATTCAAAAGCGAATCGCGGTCAATTTTTATTTGAATCAGTGGGTTAGTTAAATTTCTTCACACAATATCTTGTGTATAGGTTTGAAAGAACGCCTATGGTGAGGGGTAATCCCTAGGCTCTGAAGCGCCTGCTGATGCAACTTTACACCATATCCGGCGTTCGTCTCCCAACCGTAGCCGGGGTACTGTTGCGCCAGTGCAACCATCATTCTGTCGCGTGCTACTTTTGCAACGATAGAGGCGGCAGCAATGCTCGCGGATAGGTTGTCGCCTTTCACGATCGCCTGCGCCGGGCACGGAAAATCCGGCGGAATGCGGTTGCCATCGATCAGCGCGAAATGCGGAGAACTCGAAAGTCCGGCCACCGCCCGCCGCATCGCCAGGTAGGTGGCCTGAAGAATGTTGAGCCTGTCGATTTCTGCGACGCTGGCCTCGCCCAAACCGACATCGGCGGTCGCAAGAACCTCCGCCGCCAGAACTTCACGCCGCGCCTTGGAAACAAGCTTAGAATCCTTCAGCCCCACAGGTACGTTAGCCGGATCGAGAATGACGGCACAGGCGACCACCGGCCCGGCCCAAGGGCCGCGCCCTACTTCGTCGATCCCGCACACAGGCGCATCACACCGGCTCTCAAAGGCCAGGTCAGGCACGTGATACCGCGGCAATGAAGAGGTCGAGCAGATCCCTGTTGAGCACCATAGCTCTCCGCAGGCCCGAACACACATCGACCCCGAAGGGGCGGACGGCACGTATCGCCTCGACGACGTTATCAGGCCGCAGCCCGCCTGCCAGCCAAACCGGGACGGGACATTCGCGCACGATTTCGGCGCTGATTTTCCAATCATGCACACGCCCGGTGCCGCCTAGTTCTTTCACTGCCTTGTTGGGCGAGCCGCTGTCCAGCAGCAGTGCGTCCGCATGATCCCAGACGTCTCTTGCGTTGTCTACGGCGCTGGGACCGTTGACATGAATGACCTGGATGATCTGGCGCTTGGGCAATGCTTCCCGAAGCAGCCGGATATCGCGTGTGGCCACCCTATCCACCAGTTGAATGGCCGTCGTCGGGCAGCGGGTGGCATGGGCTATGATGTCGTCAGCCTGGGTTGCCGCCGTCAAAAGCGCGGTCTCCACCTGTACCGCGCGCGCGATCTCGGCGATGCGTGCATCCGGGATAGGGCCGGGGCCGGATGGCATCTCACCGACAAGGCCCAGCATGTCCGCCCCGGCAGAGAGCGCGAGTTGCGCTTCCGCCAATGACTGGATGCAGCAGATCTTGACCCTGGTCATGGTTCCTCAGAATGCGCTGACGATCAGCCCGATGAAGGCCACCAGCCCTCCGCCTGTAAACAACCAGCCCCACCACGGCAGCATTTCTGAGCGGTGGGATCTGCGGTTCGCAGGCTTGTTGGCGCGGATCAGCGCGTCTTCGGCCATGCCGGGCAGCAGCGGACCAAAACGGGAGAGAACGCGCACGGTCGTTGCAATGTCGCGCAAGACGGCCTGAGGGCCGAGATTGTCACGAATGTAGTCCTCGACAACCGGCTTGGCGGTTTCCCACATGTTCATTGCCGGGTTGAGGCTGCGGGCCACCCCTTCGACCACCACCATCGTGCGTTGCAACAGGATGAGTTCGGTACGGGTCTCCATGCCGAAACGTTCCGTGACGTCGAACAGATGGGCCAGGAGCTTGGCCATTGATATTCGCCGCGCATCCTGCCCAAAGATCGGTTCACCAACGGAGCGCAGTGCCTGAGCGAAAGCGTCCATGTCCCTATCCGCCGGCACGTAGCCTGCTTCGAAATGCACTTCGGCCACGCGATGATAGTCTCGCCGCAGAAAGCCGATCAGAATCTCGGCGTAGACGCGGCGGGTATAGGCGTCGATCCGTCCCATGATGCCGAAATCCAACGCAATGACGTCACCGTTGGGGGCAAGCTTCAGGTTGCCCTGGTGCATATCTCCGTGAAAGAATCCGTCGCGCAGGGCGATCTTAAGGAACATCTGCAGCACCCGCTCGGACAGACGGATGAGGTCGGCGCCCTGTGCTGCCAGAGCCGGGACGTCGCCGAATTTTGTGCCTTCGGCCCAGTCCAGTGTCATCACCCGACGGGCGGAAAGATGCCAGATCACTTCCGGAACCTGGAAGCCTTCGTCCTTCAGCGTGTTGGAGCGGAATTCGTCGGCCGCGGCAGCTTCCATTCGCAGGTCGAGTTCACCGACGACGACACTTTCGAAATGCTCGATCACATCCATCGGCCGCAACCGGCGGGCTGACGGTGAGAGCAGTTCGACCATCCGGGCCGCGAAGTAGAAGGCATCGACGTCGCGCAGGAAGGCACGTTCGATACCCGGACGCAAAACCTTTACGGCGACGGTGCGCCCAGTTTCCCGCTCCACCGCCTGATGGACCTGCGCCAGCGAAGCCGCGGCGATGGGCGGATCGAAGCGTGAGAAGATCTCTTCCACCGGTTGACCGAGTTCGTGGGCAACGGATTTTTTTGCCGTCTCCATATCGAAGGGCGGCAGCGCGTCCTGCAGCATTTTCAACTCATCTGCCAGTTCATCGCCCATCACATCCGGACGCGTGGACATGATCTGCCCGAACTTGATGTAGGCCGGGCCGAGAGCCGTGAGTGCGCGGGAGATCGGCGGCAGGTTCGGATCGCCGGCATAGCCCAGCCAAGCGAACGGCCAGCCCAGCACGCGGGCGGCAATGCGGAGGGACCGCGGGGCATCCAGTGCCTCAAGCGCCAGACGCATGGCGCCGGAGCGTTCGAATGTCGCGCCGGTGCGGATCAGCCGCCAAATATTGTGCGGACCTCTCAAATCTTCCAGCCCGAATGCAGGCACGCAATGCCCATCGACAGGTTGCGATAGCTGACCTGTCCGAATCCCGCGGTACGGATCATGGAGGCAAAGGTCTCCTGATCGGGAAATTTGCGAATGGACTCTACGAGATATTGATAGCTTTCACTGTCGTTGGCGATCGCCTTGCCAAGGCGGGGGATGACGTTGAAAGAATAGAGGTCATAGAGCTTCTGCATCCCCTGGTTTGGTAGCTGGCTAAATTCCAGCACCATCAGGCGCCCGCCGGGCCGAAGCACGCGGAAGGCTTCGGAGAGGGCGTCTCCAATCCGTGTAACATTCCTGATGCCGAAGGAGATCGTGTAGGTGTCGAAGCTGTTGTCTTCGAACGGCAGTGCCATCGCGTCGCCTACCACCCAATCGAGCACGCCGGCGTGCTTGCGCGTCTGCGCCCTGCGCTCGCCCTCACGCAGCATGTCCTCCGTCATGTCGAGCACGGTCGCACGGGCATCATCCTGCACTCGGTCCAGATAACGAAAGGCAATATCGCCGGTGCCGCCGGCTACGTCCAGAAGGTGCGTTCCGGGGCGCGGCGCAAGCCAATCCATCATCGCATCCTTCCAGATTCGGTGGATGCCGAGGCTCATGGCATCGTTCATCACGTCATACTTGGAGGCGACGCTGGAAAAGACACCGTGCACCATGCCGGCCTTCTCATCTTCCGGCACGTCCCGGAAGCCGAAATGTGTGGTGCGCTCGTCTGCCATCTGCCTGCCCTCTGCCACGATTTGTGGCAGACTATAGGGTGCGGACCGGAAAGAACAATTCCGCGCTTTTGTCGCGGGGTCGGCCCTGACAACGAAGTCGCGAAGGCTGAGTTGAAAGACCCGCTTTCAATTCCAGATGGAAAACACGGTACATGAGTGAAAAATGAACATATTTCGTTTCGTCTCTGGCTGTAAAAATGCCGTATTCCCGGCGTCCGTTGAAGACCGCTGCGTTCGCGGCGGGTCGATGGTCGTTGCAACTTTTTCCTGTGCCGTGTTCAGTCCAGGCACCGGAAAGGGCAGTCGCCCCGCTAGCGAATTCTGCCTGCGTTGTTCCTGCACAAGGTTTCGGTTCACCGAAGCCGGGGGCGAATTGGTTGAATTGAGATTTTAGATGCCCGAGTTACCAGAGGTCGAAACGGTCAGGCGCGGTTTGAAACCCGCCATGGAAGGCCAATCCATAGCCCGAACGGAAGTGCGTCGCCCGGATCTGCGCTGGCGCTTTCCCGACCGTATGGCGGAACGTTTGTCGGGCGTTCGCGTTAACAACCTGCGGCGCCGTTCCAAGGTGCTGATACTTGATCTCGATAGTCGTGAGTCACTTCTCGTGCATCTCGGCATGTCGGGCCGGATGCTGATTGAGGGCGAGATGCCGGGGGGCTTTCATCTCCCTCAGTCGGCTCCGGGCAAGCATGACCATGTCATCTTCAATATGGAATCTGGTACCCGTATCACCTTCAACGATCCGCGACGGTTCGGTGCCATGGATCTCTGGCCCACCTTCGCCCTCGACAAGCACCGCTTTTTTCGGAAACTTGGGCCGGAACCGTTGAGCAACAATTTCAATGGTCCGTATTTGGTGGAGCGCTTGCAGGGAAAGAAGGCACCGATCAAGGCGGCTCTGCTTGATCAGCGCATCGTCTGCGGCCTCGGCAATATATATGTATGCGAGGCGTTGTGGCGCTCCGGTATCGCACCGACACTACCCGCCGGCGACGTTACCGAAGATCGTTTGGAGGCACTGATCGGCCATATCCGCACAACACTGGAAGAGGCCATCGAGGCGGGAGGTTCCTCGCTGAAGGATTACCGAAAGGCGGATGGCGAACTTGGATACTTCCAGCATAGTTTCGCCGTTTACGGCAGGGAAGGCGAGCCCTGCCAGCGAAAAGGATGCGCGGGTTCCATCGACCGCATCGCGCAATCCGGCCGCTCGACATTCTGTTGCCTGACCTGCCAAA
The DNA here is from genome assembly GCF_009931615.1 of Algicella marina. NCBI lineage: Bacteria > Pseudomonadati > Pseudomonadota > Alphaproteobacteria > Rhodobacterales > Paracoccaceae > Algicella > Algicella marina. Next base: position 3,337,565 of record NZ_CP046620.1, read on the forward strand.
CCTGATACCGGGCGGGGCGGACGAACAATATTTTCGCAGCACTCCGGCACCACAGGCGGCCCATGTTTCATCGCTCGCGCAGAGGCTTGCGCCGCTTGGCATCCGTGATAAGCATGGGCACTCAGGCGTATCGCAAGGGGTGACCCATGGCTTTTGAAACGATCCTCACGGAAATCGACGACCATATCGGCACCATCAGGCTCAACCGACCGGATGCGCTGAATGCGCTCAACGCGCAGCTTCTGCAGGAGCTTGGCAAGGCTCTGGCGTCGATGGATGACAACGACAAGGTGCGTGTGATCATCCTCACCGGATCCGAGAAGGCCTTCGCCGCAGGTGCTGACATCAAGGAGATGAGCGACAAGTCGTTTGTGGAGATGTTCGGCTCCGATTACTTCGGCCCGGAGGTCGAGGCGATGCTGAAGGTTCGCAAGCCCATTATTGCCGCTGTCGCCGGTTACGCACTCGGCGGCGGCTGTGAGCTGGCAATGATGTGCGACTTCATCATCGCAGCGGACAATGCCAAGTTCGGCCAGCCGGAAATCAATCTCGGCGTTATCGCCGGTATTGGCGGCACCCAGCGCCTGACCCGGTTCGTCGGCAAGTCCAAAAGTATGGAAATGCACCTGACAGGCCGGATGATGGATGCCGACGAGGCGGAACGCTCCGGCCTTGTCACGCGGGTCGTGCCCGCGAAGGATCTGATGGCCGATGCACAGAAGACTGCCGCCAAGATCGCAGAGAAATCGCCGCTTTCGGTGCTTGCTGCCAAGGAAGCGGTCAATCGTGCCTATGAGACGACGCTGCGTGAGGGCCTGTTGTTTGAGCGACGCCTCTTTCATGCGATGTTCGCCACGGAGGACCAGACGGAGGGAATGCAGGCCTTCGCCGAAAAGCGCACCCCGCAATTTCGCGGTAACTAGACCCGCCGAACCCTGCAAATTATTGGTTCATGGGCGTTGACTCGTACTTGCTCTCGGTTTAGAGACGCGCTTCATCTTATCAACAGTTAAGAACCGGAATGTAGAACATGGCAAATACGCCTGGATCCAGAAAGCGCGTACGCAAGGCCATTCGCCGTACCGAGATCAACAAGTCCCGCCGCACCCGCGTGCGCGGATTCCTGCGCACTGTCGAAGAGGCGATCGCCTCCGGTGATGCGGACAAGGCCAGCGCAGCCCTGAAGGCAGCGCAGCCCGAGTTGATGCGCAGCGTCACGAAGGGTATCCTTCACAAGAACACGGCGTCGCGGAAAATGTCCCGCCTGTCCGCACGCGTGAAGGCGCTCGGCGCAACCGCCTGACCCAAGGTCATTACCTGTTACGTTTTCGCGCGCCCTAAGGGGCGCGTTATTTTTTGGTAACAGAAATGTAATGTTCTCTTTTCGGTCCCGTTGCCCGAATCTCCGAACAACTTTAGAAAACTCGGACCTGCCCCGACGGCGGACGGGTTCAAGCATGAGAAATTCCGAACAAGTAAAACTGTCTCGAAAGGGATGGTTTATTTGCATTTATATTATGGAATTACTTGTGTGATGCGAATCTCAAACCGGGTGATCTAACTTTCCGTCAAGTCTTTCTTGTCGTTGAAAGCGCGGTGCTTCGCGACATAGAGTAACTGCAGCAAGTGATATTGGGCAACGAGAGGTGGATCGAAGATGACGACGGAAGCGCCCGCAAACGTTACAGAAATGTCGCCGGAAACGGCATATGCGGCGCTGACGGACGATTCGAACGCGATTCTCGTGGATGTTCGTACCCGTCCCGAATGGACTTTCGTGGGCGTGCCTGATCTTTCCTCAATTTCCCGGCAGGCTCATCTGGTGGAGTGGCGTGCGTTCCCCGACATGATGGTCAATGAGGCTTTTACGGAGCAGGTCGTCGCCGCTGCCGGCGGTACCTTGCCCGAACAGATATTCTTTATCTGCCGTTCCGGCGCCCGCTCGATGGAAGCGGCCCGCGCCGTTGCCGGTTTCGCCGCCGCGCAGGGTCTGCACTCCATGTGCGTGAACGTGGCCGAGGGATTCGAGGGTGATCTCAACCACGATCGGCACCGCGGAGGTTTGAACGGCTGGAAGGCCCGCGGCCTTCCTTGGCTGCAAAGCTGACGAGCCGATATGCATAGGGGAGTTGCCGTCTGCCCCGGTGAGTGACGGCGTTTTCGATGCCCGCGCAAAGCGGAAAACAGAAACAACAATCGGGGTAGTCATGTCTGCAGACCTTTGGCCGCGTGTTTGCGAGGAATTGCGTATTGTGATCGGTCAGGATGCCTTCTCGCACTGGATCGACCCTCTGCAGTTTCGTGGTTGCGAGGACGGGGTGGCACGTCTGGCGGCCCCGACGCCTTTCATCGGCAACTGGGTTTCGCAGCATTATGGTGAGCGTATACAGAAGCTCATCTGCAAGTCCGGCACGCCTGTCGTGCGTCTCGATTTCACGGTCTTGGACCAGCGCATGGCAAGGGCCCCGGCGGTCCCGGCAAATTCGGAGAAACCGGCCCGTTACGCAGGTGCAGCGGCCCAAGCGCCGGTGGCCACATCCATCGTCCGTCCGGCAGATACAGAATTGCCGGGCTCGCCGCTCGATCCGAAGTACAAGTTCGACAATTTCGTTGTCGGCAAACCAAATGAGTTGGCCCACGCTGCAGCCCGCCGTGTCTCGGAACCCGGCCCCGTTACCTTCAACCCGCTGTTCCTCTATGGCGGTGTCGGCCTCGGGAAGACCCACCTCATGCATGCCATCGCCTGGCAAATACAGGAGACCCAGCCGGAGGCCCGCGTGCTCTACCTTTCGGCAGAACAGTTCATGTACCGTTTTGTCCAGGCCCTGCGCTTCAAGGACATGCACGGCTTCAAGCAACTGTTTCGCTCCGTCGATGTGCTCATGGTCGATGACGTGCAGTTCATCGGAGGGAAGGATTCCACGCAGGAAGAATTCTTTCACACGTTCAACGCGCTGGTCGACCAGGGCCGTCAGATCGTCATCACTTCGGACCGGCCTCCAAACGAAATCCAGGGAATCGAGGATCGCATCATTTCCCGTCTGCAGAGTGGCCTCGTTGTCGATGTTCATCCGACGGACTACGAACTCCGCCTCGGCATCCTTCAGTCCAAGGCCGAGGCACAGGCCCGCCTGCATCCGGGAATTGAGGTCGATCACGGCATCTTTGAGTACCTCGCCATGCGGATAAGTTCCAATGTCCGCGTGCTTGAGGGGGCACTGACACGCCTCTTCGCCTTCGCCTCGCTTGTCGGCCGCCGGATCGACATGGAGATGGCGCAGGAATGCCTTTCCGATATTCTTCGCGCTTCCGAGCGCAAGGTCACGATCGATGAAATCATCCGCAAAGTGGCGGAACACTACAATGTCCGCATGGCGGACCTGCTCGGCCCGCGCCGCGCGCGTTCCGTCTCCCGCCCACGGCAGGTTGCGATGTTCCTGTCGAAGAATCTCACCACCAAGTCCCTGCCCGAAATCGGTCGCCGGTTCGGCGGCCGTGACCATACCACCGTCATCCACGCGGTGAAGAAGGTCGAGGAACTGCGCACCATCGATGCCCAGATCAGCGACGATGTCGAACTGTTGCGCAGGATGCTGGAAGCCTGATCCGAAACCGGGTCCGCATTGCAACATTTTGTGGCCGGGCATTGGTTTTCCCCTAGATTTTTCATTGAATCTCGCCCCCGTTTCGCTAACGTCAGGGTCCGTTTGCACGCGAGAAAAAGAGGACCCGGGGGCCCATGAAAATAAGCATAGAGCGTTCAGCCCTTCTGAAAGCCATGAGCCGCGCCCAATCCGTCGTCGAGCGGCGCAATACCATCCCCATTCTCGCCAACGTGCTGATAGAGGCCGAGGGTTCGGCGATCTCTTTCCGGGCCACCGATCTGGATATCGAGATTGTCGACAAATCCGATGCCATGGTCCTGCAGGCCGGGGCCACTACGGTTGGCGCCCACACGCTGCATGACATCGTCCGCAAGCTTCCGGATGGCGCAATGGTTGAACTTTCTGATGACGGCACGTCAGGCCGGCTGGAAATCCGCGCCGGGCGGTCGAACTTCTCGCTGGCCACATTGCCCAAGGAAGATTTCCCGGTGATGGCCAGTTCCGAGTACGACTGCAATTTTGCTATCGATGCAACGGTCCTCAACCGGCTGTTCGACAAGTCGAAATTCGCGATCTCCACCGAGGAGACTCGCTATTATCTGAACGGTGTCTACATGCACGCAGCCGACGGTGCCGATGGTCCGGCCTTGCGCTGCGTGGCCACCGACGGCCACCGGCTCGCCCGGATCGACGCGGCGTTGCCGCAGGGCGCGGACAACCTTCCCGGTGTCATCGTCCCGCGCAAGACGGTGCTGGAACTGGGCAAGCTATTGGCGGATGACACCCAGATCGCCGTTTCCGTGTCTGAAACCAAGATCCGCTTCGCCACCCCCGAGGTGACCCTCACCTCAAAGGTGATCGACGGCTCCTTCCCCGATTATTCCCGTGTCATCCCGCAGGGCAATACCAAACGGCTGGAAGTGGACGCGGCCGAGTTCGCAAAGGCGGTAGATCGCGTTTCCACCGTCTCCTCCGAGCGCTCGCGGGCAGTGAAACTGGTTCTGGACGAGGATCGCCTCGTCCTTTCTGTCAATGCGCCGGACAGTGGCGCGGCTGAGGAAGAACTGGCCGTCGCCTACGCGGATGAACCGCTGGAGATCGGCTTCAACGCCAAGTACCTTCAGGAGATCGCCGATCAGGTAGATCGGGAAAACGCGGTCTTTCTGTTCAATTCCGCCGGTGATCCGACGCTGATGCGCGAGGGCAACGACGAAAGCGCTGTCTATGTCGTCATGCCGATGCGGGTCTGAGGGCACCGTTCCCCCTTCTCGTTCGCTGCAAACATCCCCGCCGGAAGCTTTGGCGGTGGCCACTGCCATCGTTGTCTGATCGCTGACGCGCATGGCCCATCTCACGCATCTCACCCTCTCGCACTTTCGTAGCTACAAGCAGGCGACTTTTGCGGTGGGGGCCCGGCCCATCGCGCTCTTCGGGCCCAATGGCGCCGGAAAGACCAATGTGTTGGAGGCGATTTCGCTGCTGTCTCCCGGTCGCGGCCTGCGCCGCGCCGCTCCGGAGGAAATCGCGCGCGCGCCAGAGGCGGTAGGTTGGAAGATAAAGGCCGAACTCGATGGCATGGGCCACACCCACGAAATCGAGAGCCGGATGGAACCAGGCCAGTCCCGGTTGACACGGATCGACGGCAAGGCCGCACCGCAGACGGCGCTCGGCCGGCTGATGCGCATTCTCTGGCTGGTTCCGTCCATGGACAGGCTGTGGCTCGACGGCGCATCGGAACGGCGGCGTTTTCTTGATCGCATGACCATGAGTTTTGAGCCGGGTCATGCCGACGCGACCTTGGCTTACGAAAAGGCGATGCGCGAGCGTAATCGACTGCTGAAGGATCAGGTCCGCGACGCCGCGTGGTTCGCCGGGCTGGAAGCGCAGATGGCCGAACACGGCGCCGCGATCCATGCCAACCGGGCAATGACACTGGATCGCATTGCCTCCGCTCAGGCCGGGGCGGCAACGGCGTTTCCCCAGGCCGATCTGGCGTTGGACGAAGTTTCGACAGCGCAGGACAAGGCAACGCTCGTCACGGCGCTAGCCGAAAACCGCCCGCGTGATCTCGCCGCTGGCCGCACTCTCATCGGCCCGCACCGCAGCGAGTTGCAGGCGATATTCGCCGCCAAGGCCACACCCGCCCGTCTGTGTTCCACCGGTGAGCAAAAGGCGCTGCTGGTGTCGCTGATCCTTGCCAATGCCCGCGCCCTGGCCGAGGATCTGGGCGCTCCGCCGATCCTGCTGCTGGACGAGGTGGCGGCACATCTCGATGCCGGACGTCGTGCCGCGCTCTACGACGAAATCTGCGCCCTTCGTGCCCAGGCATGGCTGACAGGCACCGGCGCGGAACTTTTTGCCGAACTGGGCGACAGGGCAGATCACTTTGAGGTCGCCGAAAGTAACGTAGGCTCGCGGGTAAAGCAGGTCGGCTGATCGGCGGGCCCGTCGGGCAAATAGCATTGGACATCCCGACGGTTTTCACGCTTCCTGCACTGCAAGGAGAGTACCGTGATACCCCAACGCATTACCCTTATCACTCTTGGTGTGGCCGACCTCGCCGTCGCCCGTGCCTTCTATGCAAGGCTTGGCTGGCAGGAACATCCCTCCAGCCAGGAAAGCGTTGCCTTCTACCAGATGCACGGCGCCGTTTTCGGTCTGTTCGGAAGGGAGGATCTGGCCGCCGATCAGGGTCGCCCCGGCGCGGATCTTGGCACCGGTGCGGCGACCCTTGCCCAGAATTTTGCAACCGAGGCGGAGGTGAATGCCGCCTACGCGGCGGCACTGTCCGCCGGCGCTACGGCGCTCAAGTCGCCAGAGAAAGTCTTCTGGGGCGGTTACTCTGGCTACTGGGCTGATCCCGACGGACATGTCTGGGAAGTTGCGATGAACCCGTTCTGGCTTTTAGCTGACGACGGCTCGCTGACATTGCCGGAGACGCCGTGACGCTTGGCCTTTCGGAACTTGCGCTCTACACCTTCGCGCTGTTCATCCTGTTTCTTACCCCAGGCCCCGTCTGGGTGGCGCTGATCGCACGCGCACTTTCAGGCGGTTTTCATGCCGCCTGGCCGCTGGCACTGGGCGTCGTGATCGGCGATGTGCTTTGGCCGTTGCTGGCGATCTTCGGTGTCAGCCTGATCGTCAGCGTTTACGCCGATTTCCTGACGGTACTGCGCTATGCGGGTGCGTTGATCTTCTTGGTGATGGGCTTCAGTCTGATCCGCCACGCGGACAAGGTCATTGGCAAGGACAGCCGCCTCACCCGGCCCGGAATGATGGCGGGGTTTCTCGCCGGATTGTTGGTGATCCTCGGCAATCCCAAGGCGATCCTGTTTTACATGGGTGTCCTGCCGGGCTTCTTCGACATTACCTCTGTTACCGCATGGGACATCGCTGCGATCTGCGCGATTTCGGCGCTGGTGCCCTTTGTCGGCAACCTCTGTCTTGCGGCGATGCTGGGCCGCGTTCGGGCGCTGCTCTCCTCGCCGAAGGCACTGCGAAATATGAACCTTTCGGCCGGAATTCTGCTGATCGGCGTGGGCCTTTTCATCGCGGTGGCATGAGCGTTTTCCACAGCTTTGCCCACAGCCTTGAAAACTTTATTCATCGCATCTGAAAATCAAACGTAACATATTGAAAACGTGCAAAACTTATCGGGTCAATCAGGACGGCTGGAGCGTGACATTCGTGTCACAAACACCTAAAATGATGTCCAAAATAAAGGATTGTCCCGAATGTCCGAAAATGAGCAGCCCAAGGAAGAATACGGTGCCGATTCCATCAAGGTTCTGAAGGGCCTTGAAGCCGTGCGCAAACGGCCCGGCATGTACATTGGCGACACGGATGACGGCTCCGGCCTGCACCACATGGTCTACGAGGTCGTGGACAACGGCATCGACGAGGCTCTGGCTGGCCATGCCGACACCGTCAGCGTGACAATTCATGCCGATGAAAGCGTCTCCGTTTCCGACAACGGGCGCGGCATTCCCGTGGACATTCATGAGGAAGAGGGTGTCAGCGCCGCCGAGGTCATCATGACCCAGCTTCACGCAGGTGGGAAATTCGACAGCAATTCCTACAAGGTGTCGGGTGGCCTGCACGGCGTCGGCGTGTCTGTCGTCAACGCCCTGTCGGATTGGCTTGAATTGCGCATCTGGCGCAACGGCAAGGAGCATGTGGCGCGGTTCGAGGGTGGTTTCACGACCGAGCACCTGAAAGTCGTGGGTGACGCCAATGGCCGGCGCGGCACGGAAGTACGCTTTCTTGCCTCTACTGATACGTTTTCCAATCGCAACTACATCTTCAAGACGCTGGAACACCGGCTGCGGGAACTGGCATTCCTCAATTCCGGTGTCCGGATCACAATTCGCGATGAGCGGGGTGCGGAGGCACAGGAGACCGAACTGGTCTACGAGGGCGGCGTGAAGGAATTTGTGCGGTACCTCGACCGCTCCAAAACGCCCCTGTTGCCGGAGCCGATCTTCGTTGAAGGCACGCGCGACGACATCGGCGTGGAAGTGGCGATGTGGTGGAACGACAGCTACCACGAGAACGTGCTGCCCTTCACAAACAACATTCCGCAGCGCGACGGCGGCACGCACATGGCCGGCTTCCGCGGCGCTCTGACGCGGACGATCAACAACTATGTCGGCTCGTCTGGCCTGGCGAAGAAGGAAAAGGTCACGCTGTCGGGCGATGATGCGCGCGAGGGGCTGACCTGTGTGCTCTCGGTCAAGGTGCCGGATCCGAAGTTCAGCAGCCAAACCAAGGACAAGCTGGTTTCATCCGAGGTACGCCCCGCCGTCGAGGGACTGATGAACGAGAAACTCGCCGAGTGGTTCGAGGAAAACCCGACCGAGGCCCGCCACATCGTCGGCAAGATCGTCGAGGCCGCGCAGGCCCGGGAAGCCGCGCGCAAGGCGCGGGAGATGACGCGCAAATCCGCCATGTCCGTCGCCAGCCTGCCCGGCAAGCTGGCCGACTGTCAGGAGAAGGACCCCGCGAAATCCGAGATCTTCCTCGTGGAGGGTGACAGTGCCGGCGGCTCCGCCAAGCAGGGACGCTCGCGCCACAACCAGGCTGTGCTGCCCCTGCGCGGCAAGATTCTGAACGTGGAGCGGGCGCGCTTCGACCGGATGCTCGGCAGTCAGGAAATCGGCACGCTGATCACCGCGCTCGGCACTGGCATCGGCCGCGACGAGTTCGACATCGACAAGCTGCGCTATCACAAGATCATCATCATGACTGATGCGGATGTTGACGGCGCCCATATCCGCACTCTGCTGCTGACGTTTTTCTACCGCCAGATGCCCGAACTGATCGATGGCGGCTATCTCTACATCGCACAACCGCCACTCTACAAGGTCGCGCGCGGCAAGTCAGAGGTCTATCTCAAGGATCAGCCGGCGCTGGAGGATTACCTTATCGAGATGGGGCTGGAGAACACCACGCTTCATCTGGGCAACGGCACCGTCGTCGCCGGTGGCGACCTTGCGCGAGTGGTGGCGGAGGCGCGCGAGGCGCGGACCTACCTCAACGCCTTCCCGACGCTCTATCCCCGCCCGATCCTAGAACAGACGGCGATTGCCGGTGCCATGCTTCCCGGCAGGCTGGACAATGATCCGCAGGGCACAGCCGACAACGTCGCCGCTCGTCTGGACGCTATCGCCACGGAATACGAACGTGGATGGCAGGGGCGCCCGACGCAGGATGCCGGTCTGCGCCTGTTCCGCACACTGCGTGGGGTCGAGGAAGTACGCACCCTGCCCGGCCCCGTATTGCGCGGTGGCGAGGCGCGACGCCTTGGAGCCATGACTGACAGTCTGCAGGAAATCTATGGGCAATTGCCCAATCTCGTGCGGCGCGAAAAGATCATCCCGATCTCAGGCCCGTTAACCCTGCTCGCTGCCATAATGACGGAGGGAGAGAAGGGCCTTTCGCTCCAGCGCTACAAGGGGCTGGGAGAGATGAACCCCGGTCAGCTCTGGGAAACCACGCTGGACCCGGAGGCCCGCACGCTGTTGCAGGTGCGTGTCGACCAGGTTGATGACGCTAACGAGGTCTTCACCAAGCTGATGGGTGACGTGGTGGAACCGCGACGCGCCTTCATTCAGGAAAACGCCCTCAGTGTCGAAAATCTCGACATCTGATAGCCGGTCTGCCGCCATCGTCACGGATGACGGCAGACCCTTCGCATTGATGAACGTCACAGTTATCCGCAACCATCCCTGTTAACGCTCTGTTTAGGGAAGTTGATTAAGACCCGGATCATGGGGACGTTGAAAGCGACGGCGATGGGCGCGGACAATAATGGCATGTCGAACAGCGGTCCGCCGCCAGGCGTCGACAGCGATTTCAGCATCTTCGATACGATTCCGAACCCGATTTTCGTGAAGGACGAAAGCCTTCGTTACCTGTTCGTCAATGAATCGTTTGAGAGTTTCTATGGAATCTCTCGCTCAGCCATCATTGGCCGCAGTGACGCTTCGGTGTTCCATGATCGCGATATTCAGCGTTTGGAACGCGAAGACGAGGACGTGATCGCCGCCGGCGGTACGCTAGAAAGCCGGGAAACGGTCAGGTCCGATCATGGTTTTGCGCGCGAAGTTGTCATCCGCAAGAGCAGGCACCGCAACGCCAGCGGCAACTTCATCCTCGTCGGCATCCTGCACGACGTGACGGAGATCGCCCGCGCCAATGAACGGTTGGAAGCGAGCCAGAGTTTCCTGCATCAGCAATCCCGTCAGCTCTATCGCCTCGCGACAACCGATCCCTTGACGGAGTGTTATAACCGGCGTGCATTGTTCGAGGCCGTCGAACAGCGGGAAAAGCTGCACACGCCTCCGGTCTGCCTCCTGATCCTTGATATCGATCACTTCAAGACCATAAACGATAACAGCGGCCATGCCGTCGGCGATGCGGTTCTTGTCCATTTCGCACATTCGGTCCGCAGCATACTGCGGCCGCAGGACATGTTTGTGCGCTTCGGGGGCGATGAGTTCGCGGTGCTGATGCCGGCCACATCCCGCCTTGACGGATTGGCTGTGGCGGAGCGTATCCGCCGCCATCTGGCTGAAAAACCGCTTCAGGATGGCGATGCCGTCGTTCCATTGACGGTCAGCATCGGCGTGGCAGGCAGTGAGGATACCGATTCCGGCGTCGATCTGCCTGCCCTTTTGCGCAATGCGGATGAAGCACTGTATCGAGCCAAGAATGATGGCCGGAACCTCGTGCGCCAGGCGCAATAAAAAACGGGCTACTGAAACCCAGCAGCCCGTCAAACTGTAATGACAAAAAAATCAGGCGTTGATGACGTCTTTCAGAGCCTTGGCAATCGTTACCTTGGCAACGCGGTCGGCGTCCTTGTGAACCTGCTCGCCCGTGGCGGGGTTCCGAACCATGCGCGCCGGGCGCTCACGGCAGGCGAATTTGCCAAGTCCGGGCAGCGTCACTGCGCCACCGGCTGCTACTTCGTCAGTCACGATCTCGGTGAGAGCGGCGAGCATCGAATTTGCTGTCGTCTTGTCGCTATCGGTCTTTTCCGCCAGCGCGGCAACGAGCTGAGTTTTTGTCATTGGTTTCTGGGCCATCTAAGAGCTCCCTGGTTGCTTTTGTTTTCCGCCTATCGTCCTCGATTGGTGGAGCGACTTAATCCAATCCGATTCCAAAAAACAATGGAGAAATCCTTGTTTTGTTGGTTTTCTCACGTGAGGTGCACATATGCCGCTAGAGGAATGCGGTTTCCTCGAAGGAGCGCAACTTACGAGAATGCAGCCGCTCCAGCGGCATCTCACGCAGGGTCTCCATGGTGCGAATTCCGATCAGCAGATGTTGTGCTACCTGCGTTTTGTAAAATTGCGTGGCCATGCCCGGCAACTTCAATTCCCCGTGCAACGGCTTGTCGGAAACACACAGTAGCGTGCCGTAAGGCACACGGAAGCGAAAGCCGTTCGCCGCGATCGTGGCACTCTCCATGTCCAGCGCGATTGCCCGGCTCTGGCTCAACCGGTGCACCGGGCCGGACTGGTCCCGCAACTCCCAGTTGCGATTGTCGATCGTAGCAACTGTTCCTGTGCGCATGATCTTCTTCAGCTCGTAGCCTTCGAGGTTTGTGACGGCTTCCACCGCTTCCTCCAGCGCCACCTGCACCTCGGCCAGTGCCGGGATCGGTACCCAGACCGGCAGGTCGTCATCCAGCACGTGATCTTCCCGTACGTAGGCATGGGCCAGCACGTAATCGCCGAGCGATTGGCTGTTGCGCAGCCCAGCGCAGTGGCCAAGCATAAGCCAGACATGCGGGCGGAGCACGGCGATGTGGTCGGTGATTGTCTTGGCATTGGATGGACCCACGCCGATGTTGACCATGGTAATGCCGGAGCCGTCGGCCCGTGTCAGGTGATAGGTCGGCATCTGCGGCATCTTCGCGGATGCCATGCCATCTTCGCCATTGCGGGTCTGCACATGGTTGCCCGGCGAGACCAGTGCCACATAGCCGGACTCCGGGTCGCGGATCGCGGTCTCCGCATAGGCCACGAACTCGTCCATGTAGAACTGATAGTTGGTGAAAAGCACGTGGTTCTGAAAATGCTCTGGCAATGTCGCCGTATAATGCGCCAGCCGCGCCAGGGAGTAATCCACCCGTTGCGCACGGAACGGTGCCAGCGGCCGCATGCCCGTGTCATCCGCCGCACCTTGACCGTTGACGATACTGTCGTCGGTGGTGTTCAGGTCCGGCACGTCGAACAGGTCGCGCAATGGGCGGGCCAGATAATCCTCAATGGAGCCTTCGACATGCGTTCCCGGCTCCATTGCAAAATGCAGCGGAATCGGCGTCGGTGAATTGTCGACCACCACCGGAACATTGTGATTTTCGAGCAATAGGCCGATCTGCTGTTTTAGGTAGTTCTCGAACAGATCAGGACGGGTAATCGTGGCCCCGTACCATCCCGGCTCGGCAACATGGCCAAATGAAAGACGGCTGTCGATTTTCGCGTAGCTGGATGTCGTCAGCGTGATCCTGGGATAATAGGCGCGATAACGCCCCCTCGCTTCCCGACCGTGCATGATGTCGCTGAATTGCTGGCGCAGGAACTCCACCGCCGTCTGGTATCGCTCCATAAGGTCACGAACCGCTGCATCAGCAGAAATGTGTTCGCGAGGTCCGTCTTCTTCCGGTGAAATCAACGGCAGTTCCGGCAGGCTGCTCGGCTTCAATGCACTCTCCTGTGGCAATCGGATGTGAGGAAACTGGCACGCGAAGCGCAATGGCATCAAGCGAATTAGCAGGAAGGGTACGGTTGTGCCAAGTAGACCACCGTCATGCTCTGGTATCCCCCCCGAAAGCACAACGGTGGTCCTGGAACGCTGAAACGCACGAAAAGGGCGACTCAGACTTCCAAAGGTGGCCGCGTCCACGCACTTGGCAGGCGGAGACTAACACAACTCTCGGCACGAGATGTCGCCTAGGTTACACTCTCGATCAGAGATCTTATGATTCCGGCAAATTAACCATGGTCGGACAGCCGACGGATGCAACGGTGAATAATTCTTAATTGCGCCGCCATTCTGCCCGAATCTTTCGCATACTTAACCTGTTTTTGGGCCACAAATGCCCATAAATTCGGCCAGTTTATGTATCGACTGTTTAATAGGTAGGGCTGAGAGGTTGGCACTTGTAATGAACAACAGCGAACGCTTCCGACATCTTGTGAAATCAAGGGTTTTCTCTGACCTGTCGAAGCCATTCGCAATGCAGTTTCTGGATGAATGTCACGTCCAGATATATCATCAACGCACACGTATTCTCACAGAAGGATTGAAGCCGGAATCTGTCTACATGGTCGCCCACGGCACCATCGACATCTTCAACGAAAGCCCGCTTGGTCATCGCGTCCTGCTGCACAGGGCTGGACAGGGGGAAATTGTCGGCGACATCGAGATGCTGGCCGAGGAACCCTGCGTCGCAACCTGCGAAACCAGTGAGACGGCGACCCTGCTGATCTGTTCACGCAAACAGTTTCTGACGGCGATTGCGGCTGACAAGCAGTTCCTGCGCAATCTCATGAAGATCATCTCGTTGCGCCTTGATCGGTCCAACCAGTTCAAGGTGGTCGACCGGTGCTATCCAATAGAACAGCGGCTTTGCTCCTATCTTCAGTACCTCAGCTTGCGCACTCCCGTGATCACCGAGAACCAGCACTTCCTTGCGGAACTCATCGGTTGTTCCCGCCAGACCATCAACAGGGAACTGCGGGCACTGCGCGACCTGGGGGTTATCAGCACCCAGAACAGCCGGATTGAAGTATTGGACCCGGAGCGACTGGCCGATCTAGCCCAATCCCGGCTGCCGGACTGATCATCGCACGCGGGCCATATTGTAAGGCCGACCATTGGCCAGCGATGGGATGTTCCTCCTTGCCTCGGCCACTTTGCCGATCGGCAGGTCGACGATTTTGAGTGATGGTCCGTTATGGCCCATGTCGGCCAGCACCTCCCCCCACGGATTGACGATCATGCTGTGCCCCCATGTTTCCCGGCCATCCTCGTGCTTTCCACCCTGTGCGGCGGCAACAACATATGCGCCCGTCTCGATCGCCCGCGCCCGCAGCAACACCTCCCAATGCGCGCGCCCCGTTGGCACGGTGAAGGCCGACGGCACGAACAACAGTGTCGCCCCGGCTTGCGCATAGTCCCTGTACAATTGCGGAAAGCGCAGATCGTAGCAGATGCTCAGCCCCCACGGTCCCCAGGGCGTTTCCGCGAGCACCGCCGCGTCGCCCGGCGCGAAACGGCTGCTCTCCCGTATCGGCTTGCCGCCGGGTATGTCGGCATCGAATAGGTGGATCTTGGAGTATCGACCCAGAAGCCGCCCCGTCGGGTCGATCAGTGCCGACTGGTTCAGGAACCGCCCGTCGCCGGCCAACACCGGTGTCGATCCGTTGTGAATCCACAGCCTGTGGTCCGCAGCGATCTTCTGGCAGCCTTCGATGAACGGGTCGTCCTCCGGCAACGTGATTACTTCCCGCGCCGTCTTCGCATCCCGGTTCATCAACCCCGCCACTTCCGGCAGCGCCAGAACCTCTGCACCAGCCGACCTCGCCTCTTCGGCAAATCCGGCCACAGTGGCAATGTTTTCGGCGTGCGAAGTGCTGGAACACATCTGGGCCATTGCAATACGAAGCGTGTCTTTCATGACCAGCCCTTTCATCAGCGCTGAAGCAAATCAGAGCATCCGGCAAACGTCAAAGCCGCAGGATTGAAAATGGACGCCACCGGCGCTACCATTCCCTCGCCGACAGGGCGGCATCTCGGTTTGCAGAAAGCGCAAGCACCCGTATTTGTTAAGAAAACCATCCGGTTTTTCTCCATCACCCGGGCAGCGAACCGTCGGGTATTTTCGGAGGAAGACCAAGATGTCTGATCTTGAAACCTATCGTCGCGCCGCGAAAGTCCTGAAGAAAGCCTTTCATGCGGGAGACGCGCAGGCCTTGGCAACATTGCGTGCGCATGTTGTCACGGCCGAACCCAAGCATTCCGACTTCCTGCACGCCATAGCCAGAGAGGCTGGTGCCGAAAGTTGGCCTAAACTGAAACATGCGCTCGAACTCGCCGGCCTGACGCGCGAGGAACAGATGCGCCGTCTGATGCACGCCTCGATTTTCGGCCACGGCTGGAGGATCGACCAGTTGCTGGCCCAGGATCCGGGCCTCGCCCGTGGCAGCATGGCTCTCGCCACCGCGCTCTATCGGCGAGCGGATGTCGCGCGGATGCTGGAAAAGGATCCTACTGCGGCGACACGTGTCGAAGGCATCCGCAGCCCGATCCTCACCCTCGCCTTTTCGCGCTATCACGCTGTCGCACCGGCCGCGCGGGATGATATGCTTGCCATTGCAGAAATGCTTCTGGACCGCGGTGCGGATGTGAACGATTCCTACCAGCCGGAACCGAACTCGCCGCACAGGCTCTCGGCGCTCTACGGTGCCATAGGTCATTCCCGCAATCTGCCGCTGGCCCGCTGGCTGTTGGAACATGGCGCAGCGACGGATGATGACGAGAGTCTCTATCACTCGACGGAGATGGGCCATGCCGAGGGCCTGCGCCTGCTGCTCGGTCACGGCGCCCGTGTGTCCGGTACCAATGCCTTGCCGCGCGCCATTGACTTTAAGGATGCAGAGATGGTGCGCCTACTGCTGGAGCATGGCGCGAACCCCGACGAGGCGGTGGAGGATCACCCGTCCGGCGAGCCTATCGACTCCATTCCGGCGCTCCACCATGCCGCGCGGCGCTGGGCCGGGGCTGATGTTGCGGCACTCCTGCTCGATCATGGTGCGGATGCCACCCGCGTCTGGCATGGCCACACCCCCTATGCAACTGCACGTATCTACGGCAACGCCGAAGTTGCGCAGTTTTTGGCGTCGCGCGGCCACGCCACACCGCTTGACCCGCTGGAACAGGCCTTGGC